>NZ_JBECOS010000010.1:0-438549 GCF_040104455.1 Pseudoalteromonas sp. BZB3
CGCTACCAATGTAGCTAATGACCCGCTCGGTAATATCTTGAACTTATGTAAAAGTGGTGGGTCATGATGGACTTGAACCATCGACCAATGGATAAAAAGTCCACTGCTCTACCATCTGAGCTAATGACCCGCTCGGATATCTATTCTTAATTAAGTATTGGTGGGTCATGATGGACTTGAACCATCGACCAATGGATTAAAAGTCCACTGCTCTACCAACTGAGCTAATGACCCGCTCGTATATCAAAACTTAATAAGTGGTGGGTCATGATGGACTTGAACCATCGACCAATGGATTAAAAGTCCACTGCTCTACCAACTGAGCTAATGACCCACTTAATGCAACAAGTGATTTGAATCAATCGCCTGCTGCGGGCGCTTATAATACTTATTTAAAAAATGAGTGCAACTGAAATGCGTAGTTTTTTTCAGTTTTTACGTCTAAGCGCCTAATTTTAAACCATACTGGCAAAATATTATGCCATTACATCTTACCAAGACGTTCTGTGGCCAATTTTGCAGCAGTCGTACTTGGGTATTCTTTAATTAGAGTATTTAACAACTCTTTGGCTTTTTCAAAGTTGTTTTCTTTTTGGAAGATAATACCTAGCTTTAATAAAGCATCAGGACGTTTATTTGAATTCGGATAATTACTCACAACATCTTGGAAGTGAATTCGCGCTTGTGCGTCGTTATTCTTGATAGAAAATAACTGTCCTAACCAATAATGCGCATTTGGCATATATACAGAGTTAGGGAAAGCGGTTAAAAAGTTTTGTAATTCTGGAATAGCAGCATCATAACGCTTGTCCTTCATGATCAAAGCAACTGCTCGGTCATAGGCTTCGTTTTCTGATAAATCGCTGCTGATCGCTTGTGAGTTATCAACCACAACATCGGAAGATGTCGTCGCACTAGATTGCTCATAAACTTTAGACACGCGATTTTCAATTTCTTGATACAGCTCTCGTTGTCTTTGTAATACTTTTTCAAGTTTATAACTTTGCTCCTCTGTCACACCCCTTACTTGAGATACTTCATCTTGCAACAAATTAAGTTGTTGCTGGAGTTCGACTTGCAGCAAGTTACGCGTTTTCATCATGCTTTCTAGCTGAGCTAAACGCTGTTCAATTGTTTGGGTTGAATTTGCAGCCTCAGATACAGGAGCGGGAGCAGCCCATACATGGGTGCTCCCGCTCATCATTATGGCTGCCAAAATATATTTCGGCTTCATAATCATTCTTTCAAATTAGTAAACTAAAACCGCACGACGGTTTTTAGCAAAAGCTTCTTCAGTGCGAGACTTAACCATTGGCTTCTCTTCACCGTAGCTCACTACAGAGATTTGGCTGTCAGAAACACCTAGGCTTTGTAAGTATTTAGCAACTGACTTACCACGGCTCTCACCTAGTGCAATGTTGTACTCAGGTGTACCACGCTCATCAGCATGACCTTCGATTAGTACTTTAACACTTGGATTTTTTACTAAGAAATCAGCGTGAGCCTGAAGTAACTCTGCATACTGACCACGAATACTTGATTTATCGAAGTCGAAGTATACGATTTGCTCTTGACGAAGCGCTTCATATTTCTGTTGTAGTTTCTCAGCTGCAGCTTGCTCTGGTGTTAAAGTGTTAACTTCTACATTGCTACCAGATTGTGATGCGTTAGCACCATTATTTTGATTCGCAGCACTTTCGTCAACGCTTGAAGATGAGCTACATGCTGCAAGTGTCATTACTGGTAAAGCGACCAATAAAGCTTTTAAGGTTTTGTTAAGTTGCATCGAGTATATTCCTATATCAAAAATTTATACCAGTAAAACTACTGTAAAAAAGGTGACCATGCTGGTGCCTTAACCTGTCCATCAGTAACAGGTAGACGCGCTTTGAATCTGCCGTCCATCGAAACCAGAGCTAATACCTGCTTGTTATTGTACAAGGTACTATACATAATCATAGAGCCATTCGGCGCAATACTTGGTGACTCGTCTAAACGAGTACGTGTTAGCACCTGGAATAACCCTGAATTTAATTCTTTTTTCGCAATATGGTACTTTCCTAATGTTCTATTCACCATAACAAGTTGCTTGCCATCTGGTGTAATTGAACCCGCCAAGTTCATATCGCCATCAAAGGTAACACGCTTAGATCTACCAGTTTGTAAATTTAACTTATATATCTGAGCATTACCACCCCTTTCCGATGTATAGACTATTTCTTTGCCATTCGGGTGCCAAGATGGTTCAGTATCTATGCTTCTGTGCTTTGTTAGGCGCGTTTCTTTTCGCGTTTTTAAGTCTAATAGGTAAACCTCTGTTGCACCTCCTGCGTCTTTAGAAAGTACAATAAGTAACTTTGTACCATCAGGGGAAAACTGCGGCGCACCATTTATACCCGGATAGCTAGTTATGATATCTCGCTTACCCGTATACAGGTCTTGCATAACGATTTGAGATTGGCGGTTTTCAAAAGTGACATAAGCCAGTTTGGTACCATCTGGTGACCAAGCTGGTGACATTAATGGCTCATTTGAACGAAGCAATACTTGCTCGTTATAACCATCATAATCCGCTACAACCAGTTGGTAAGGCTTATCTGTATTTTCTCGCACAATGACATAAGCAATTTTAGTTCTAAACGCCCCTTTTTCACCTGTTAATGATTCATAAACTACATCACTGATTTGGTGCGCATAGCTTCTAAAACCCGCTTCGTTAATGATCGACTGCCGAGACTCTTGAATATGATCCTGACTTTTCATTAACTGACCATTGGTCATCATACGCGTTTCGCCACCCGTGATTTGCGCTCTTATCACATCAATTAACTCATACTTAACCAAGTAACGACCACCCGGTTGTTGAGTGATAGAGCCGACTAAAACAGCTTCAACGCCTTTAGACACCCAGGCATCGTAGTCAATGTCTTCATCTGTTGAAGGCATTTGAGGCAAATCAGCAAATGAAAGAGGTTTAAATTTACCACTTCGTGTTAAGTCAGCAGCAATAACATCGCTTAATTGCATAGGTAACTCACCTACACCTTCGAATTTAAACGGAACGATGGCAATAGGTCTTGCACTGTCTACCCCTTCGGTAATGACAATTTCAAGAGCCGCAAAAGCATAATTTTGAATAGATAAAACTAAGCAAACTAATAATACTTTGAATCGCTTGAGCATAGTTTTCCTTATAGTTCTGGTTTAATTGTTAAGTTAATGTTCTTGAGTTGTTCAAACACATCTTTATCTTTGGAAACAGGTAGGGTATCCGCTAAACGAATAGCCCTAAGCGCAGCGTCACAAACAAGCTTGTCTCCCCCTAGAGGTTTTACACTTGTTACTAAGCCATTAAAAGCAAGTCGAATATTTACACGACACTCTTTCCCTCTCATCGCTTCATCGGTCAATAAATTTGACTGAATGCGTTGAGAGATTAGTGCCTGAAATTTTTCAACTTCGCCCATCACTTGCTGCTTTCTTAGTTTATTTCGAGCAGCTTGTTCTTGTGCTAGTTGCTCTTGAAGTAGTTGCTCTTCAAGAGCCTTCAAACGTGCTTTTTCAGCTTCTTCTGCTCTGCGCTTTTCATCTTCTTCACGTTTTTTACGTGCAATTTCAGCTTTGCGCAATGCATCTTCTTCGGCTTTTCGCTTATCCGAAGCAGCCTTAGCGGCTTTTTCTGCAGCGAGCTTTTCATCGCGAGCTTTTTCAGCATCCGCTCTTTGCTTCTCTTCAATCTTTTTGGCTTTCTTTGCTTGAGCTTCAGCTTTACGCTTTTCTTCTAGCTTAGCTAACCTTTGCTGCTCCAATTTTTTGATTCGACGCGCTTCAGCTTCTCGCTCTTTTCTGGCTTGTTGTGCACGTTTTTCGAGATCTCTGATACGCTTTTCTTCAGCACGTTTTTTATTGTCTTCTTGCTGCTTGAGTTCAGCAATTTTTTGCTCAACGAGTTTCTGGTCAACCGATACAGCAGAGACCACTTTTTCTTCTTGTTCCTCAACAACTGGATTTAACTGAACCTGCATGACTGTGGGTGTCGGCATTTCAAAATTTGCCGTAACAAACAAAAAACCACCTAGAGCAATATGAAGTAGAAACGACTTAACAAATCCACTGGTTAATGATTCCATGATTACTCCTCAAAAGACTTGGTCATTAACCCTACTGACGGCACGCCTGCATTTTTCAAGAAATCCATGAGTAGAAGTACTTCTTGATAAGACACACGACCCGAGCCTTTTATTAAAACTGGGGTTTCAGGATTTTGCTGAAGTTTAAGTTTGATCACTGCAGCAACCTCAACTGCATCCATAGGCGCCTCAGGATCAGTGCCTACACTCACGTAATAACGACCCTCTGCATCAATACTGGCTATAATAGGTGGTGCTTCTTTTGTTTCCACCAAATCAGACTCTGACATCTTAGGCAAGTCGACTTTTACACCATGAGTAATAAGTGGCGCTGTCGCCATAAAAATAATAAGCAATACCAACATAACATCGATGTACGGCACCACGTTTATTTCTGCAACCGGACGTCGTTTTTTACGTAAGTACATATTACTTGGCCTCTACCGAATTTGCAGCTTGGCGATGAAGAATATTCGCAAACTCTTCCATAAAGTTAATGTAATGACTTTCAAGCTTTTCTACATTCTTTGCAAAACGGTTATACGCCATAACAGCAGGAATCGCAGCGAATAAGCCAATAGCTGTTGCAATAAGTGCTTCAGCAATACCTGGCGCAACCATTTGTAGTGTTGCTTGCTGCACTTCACCCAATGCAATAAAGGCATTCATAATACCCCACACTGTACCGAATAAGCCGATGTAAGGGCTAATTGAACCTACTGTTGCCAAAAATGAAAGACTTGATTCTAGTTTTTCTACTTCTCTTGAAAGTGCCACGCGCATTGAGCGGTGAGTGCCCTCAATGACAAGGCCCGTGCTTTGATTCGAACTTTTCTTTTGTCTTGCAAACTCTTTAAAGCCTGACACAAATAATGCTTCTAAACCTGCTGGGCTACCTGTGCGTGCACTAATTTCGTTATACAACTTACTAAGTTCCATGCCTGACCAAAATTTTTGTTCGAACCTTTTAGTATCATGCATGGCTTTTGAAATAATTGACTTGCGCTGAAAAATAATTGCCCAAGAAGCTATCGACATACCCACTAACGTCAACATAACCAGTTGAACCAATAAACTTGCTTTTAATATAAGATCAATGAAATTTAGACCCGATTCCACGTTGTAATACTCCTAAAATAGTTGTGTTTGGGCATTCAGCGCCATTAGCTTATTCATCGACAATGCCACAAGCCAATAGTTCATTTAGTTTACCCAGACATTGCAGCGCTGACAATCTGATTACTACGAATTGAAGTGATTTAACGACAAACTGTTTAAATAGCATTCTTATCTTACTAACCTACTGGTTTCCTTTCTCAAATTTGATGCTTACTGTTCAAAAACCACTTTAGAATTTACCTTTATGTTGTCGTCAAAGTTTTATTTCAGTGTAATTAATAGTTATCTAACCGAAATAAAAGTTCCATAATAAAATAGCAAAATGAATAGGCGCTTATTTATGAGAAGATAATGCATAAATCAAAGCTCTTATTCAAAATAAATGAATAAACCCTCAAAACCCTATTGGTAATACCAATTTCCAACAATAAAACTAATTACAAAAAACTTGTTCGAAATATATCATTTACTTTTAAATCATACACATAATAAACAACAGGTAGGTTTAAGTTAGTGTGAAAAACAAATAAAAAACCTTTCACATTAGATTTTTTTATCTGAAATCTATAAATTTTCTAGTTTGATAACAAATCATAGAACTCGTATTATATATCCCGTTCCAGTAAGACAACTTACCGAAACAGTTTTTAGCAATATGATTCCTGATTTGTCGTATTGCTTAGTTAGATACAACTTTATGTATTTAATGTTCCCTTATTACTTCCTTCAACTTGTTGTTTTGCCCGCTTTTTTAGCGGGCTTTTTTTTGCCCATTTTTTATTTAAGTAAAATTCAGACAAAAAAAAGCCCGAACATCAGTTCGAGCTCTTGGTATTGAATAAATTAGATTAAGCCTCTTCGCTTTCATCTCTATATTTGTCAGCAGTTTCTTTAATTAACGGCTGTAACTCACCCTTTTGGAACATTTCTAAAATAATGTCACAACCACCGATTAACTCACCTTCAACCCAAAGTTGAGGGAAAGTCGGCCAGTTCGCATAGTGAGGTAACTCAGCACGAATATCTGGGTTTAAAAGAATATCAACATAAGCAAACTGTTCACCACAAGCCATTAGTGCCTGAGATGCTTGTGAAGAAAAACCACAGTTAGGCAATTTAGGTGAGCCTTTCATATATAGAATGATTGGGTTTTCAGAAATTTGTTGCTTAATTTTATCAATGGTTTCCATTTATTAACCTCTATGTGACGATGCGTAGCCATGAAAAATCGAATTCGTTGCGTGGTAAAACACGCATTTTTGGCAAATAAAACAAATAGTCTCTAACTACGCCATTGCTGTTTGCCTAAACTTGAGTAAAATACTCAGGAATTATAGTATCACTATAAAGTTAATTCGTATAGAAATCTGGACCTCAGTAGTCTATGTTTCAGTCGTAATTAGCAAAATACATAACAAATGGAGATAACCATGGCTTTTGAACTACCGTCATTACCTTATGCAATCGATGCGCTAGAACCACATATTTCTAAAGAGACTTTAGAATTTCACCACGGTAAGCACCACAACACTTATGTAGTGAAATTAAATGGTTTAGTTGAAGGTACTGACTTTGCAGAGAAAACTCTTGAAGAAGTAGTATGCAGCTCTGAAGGCGGCGTTTTCAATAACGCAGCACAAATCTGGAACCACACTTTCTACTGGCACAGCCTTGCACCAAATGCAGGTGGCGAGCCAACTGGTAAGGTTGCTGAACTAATTAATGCGAAATGGGGCTCATTCGCAGCATTCCAAGAAGCTTTCAACGATAAAGCAGTAAACAACTTCGGTTCAAGCTGGACTTGGTTAGTACAACTAGCTGACGGTTCACTAGATATCGTAAATACTTCAAATGCAGCGACTCCTCTAACAGAAGAAGGTGTAACGCCTATCCTAACTGTTGACCTTTGGGAACACGCTTATTATATCGATTACCGCAATGTTCGTCCTGAATACCTAAAAGGTTTTTGGGCACTAGTTAACTGGGAATTTGCTAACAGCAACCTGGCTTAATATCTCTTTCATTGCAGATAACTGAATAAAGGCGTCTATGGACGCCTTTTTTATACTTCCCTCTTTGCCATTCATCAATTAAATATCTGGATTTTTTAGGCAATTTCCTAATTTCATGTCTAAGCTTTAGTTATACCTTTTACTATTAAATAGTTTCTCATTCTAAAGCTCACACAGGTTATTTGGAGGTCGTTATGACAATATTCGAACATTATCAAGCCAGATATGAAGCTTCCCAAGAAGAAGAATATTCAATCGCTGAATTTCTAGAAATCTGTAAGAACGATAAATCGGCGTATGCAAGTGCAGCAGAACGATTACTCATGGCTATTGGTGAGCCTGAGATGGTTGATACTTCAACAGATGCAAGGTTGAGCCGGTTATTTTCAAACCGTGTAATTGCTCGCTACCCAGCTTTTAGCGAATTTTATGGTATGGAAGAGGCCATTGAACAAATCGTTTCATATTTAAAACATGCTGCGCAAGGTTTAGAAGAATGTAAACAAGTACTTTATCTTCTCGGCCCGGTTGGCGGTGGTAAATCGTCGATTGCAGAAAAATTGAAATATCTAATGCAGCAAGTTCCTATTTATGCCATCAAAGGGTCTCCAGTTAACGACCACCCCCTTTCTTTGTTTAATCCTGTAGAGGATGCAAACTTACTAGAGAAAGAATATGGTATTAAGCCTCGTTATTTAAAAACAATCATGTCTCCTTGGGCGACTAAGCGCTTACATGAGTTTGGTGGAGACATCACTCAATTCAAAGTCGTTAAACGCTATCCGTCTATTTTAGATCAGGTTGGGATTGCGAAAACTGAACCTGGTGATGAAAACAATCAAGACATTTCTGCTCTGGTTGGTAAGGTAGATATTCGAAAACTTGAACATTACGCACAAAATGATCCAGATGCTTATGCATATTCAGGCTCACTGTGTTTGGCAAACCAAGGCCTTATGGAGTTTGTTGAAATGTTCAAAGCACCGATTAAAGTGCTTCACCCTTTGTTAACTGCAACTCAAGAAGGCAACTACAACGGTACAGAAGGCATTTCAGCGCTTCCATACAACGGCATGATATTGGCGCACTCCAATGAGTCTGAATGGCAAAGTTTTAAAAACAATAAAAATAATGAGGCATTCTTAGATCGTGTATACATCGTAAAAGTGCCGTATTGCTTGAGAGTGTCTGAAGAAGTCAAAATTTATCAAAAACTTTTAGATAATAGCGAACTCTCTTCAGCGCCCTGTGCACCAGGCACCCTAGAAACCCTTGCAAAATTCGTTTCGCTCTCAAGATTGCAAGAGCCTGAAAACTCGAGCATTTATTCTAAAATGCGAGTATATGATGGTGAGAGCTTAAAAGACACAGATCCAAAAGCTAAGTCCTACCAGGAATATCGCGATTATGCGGGCGTTGATGAAGGTATGACGGGGTTATCTACTCGCTTTGCATTCAAAATTCTATCTCGCGTGTTTAATTTCGATCATGCTGAGGTTGCGGCCAACCCAGTTCATTTATTCTATGTGCTAGAACAACAAATTGAGCGTGAGCAATTTAATGCAGAAGTACAAGAGCGTTACTTAAGCCACCTAAAAGGCTACTTAATTCCTCAGTATGTTGAGTTTATTGGCAAAGAGCTGCAAACCGCTTATTTAGAGTCGTACTCGGAGTACGGTCAAAATATATTCGACCGCTATGTCACTTATGCTGACTTCTGGATCCAAGATCAAGAATACCGCGACCCTGATACAGGGCAGCTATTCGATAGAGCGGCTTTAAATGCAGAACTTGAGAAAATAGAGAAACCTGCCGGCATTTCTAACCCGAAAGATTTTAGAAATGAAATAGTTAACTTCGTATTAAGAGCTAGAGCGCACCATAACGGTGAAAACCCTGTTTGGACAAGTTATGAAAAATTACGCACTGTCATAGAGAAGAAAATGTTCTCTAACACAGAAGATCTTCTGCCTGTGATTTCATTTAATGCCAAAACGTCTGCCGAGGATCAGAAGAAACACGAAGACTTCGTAAATCGTATGGTTGAAAAAGGTTACACAGAGAAACAAGTTCGCTTGTTATCTGAATGGTATTTAAGAGTTAGAAAGTCTCAGTAAAGCGTGAGTTCTTGGAGGGTGATTTATGGCACATTTTATAGACCGTCGCCTGAATGGGAAGAATAAAAGTACGTTGAATCGTCAGCGCTTCATTAGACGGTATAAGAAGCAAATAAAAGAAGCAGTATCAGATGCAATCAATAAGAGAAGCGTCACAGATATAAGCAGTGGTGAAAGTATTTCAATACCACAGCGTGATATCAGTGAACCTGTTTTTCATCAAGGAAAAGGGGGGGATCGTGATATGATCCACCCTGGTAATGATCAATTCAGTACTGGCGATAAAATACAACGCCCCCCTTCTGGTCAAGGAGGAGGTGGCGGCGAAGGTGAAGCTAGTGATCAAGGTGAAGGTCAAGATGACTTTGTTTTTTCAATCTCGAAAGATGAGTATCTTGACCTGTTGTTTGAAGACTTAGAACTGCCTAATCTTCAACAAAGTCAACTTGATAAATTAGTGCAAATGAAAACCCACAGAGCAGGCTTTTGTAATGATGGCATGCCAAGCAATCTAGATATTGTTCGTTCCCTGCAAGGTTCATTATCTAGAAGAGTTGCTATGTCTGCTGGGAAAAAACGTCGATTAAAAGAGGCTGAAGAAGAGCTTAAGGCATTATTAAATGAAAGCGTGCCTCCAGAACATCAAATTAATAATCTTAAGTTAGAAATAGACGAGCTTAAACGTAAGATCGCAGCCGTACCTTTTATAGATAATTACGATTTGCGTTTTCGTAATTACGAAAAGCGCCCTCACCCAACAAGCAAAGCTGTTATGTTTTGTTTAATGGATGTCTCAGGTTCAATGGATCAGGCTACTAAAGATATGGCAAAGCGTTTTTATATTTTACTTTACCAGTTTCTAACTCGTACCTATAAAGATATTGAAGTCGTTTATATTAGGCATCATACCCAAGCAAAAGAAGTCGATGAACAAGAGTTTTTTTATTCTCAAGAAACGGGTGGCACCATTGTCTCTAGCGCACTTAAACTCATGGATGAAATAGTTAAAGAGCGTTATTCGCAAGGTGATTGGAATATCTATGCAGCGCAGGCTTCTGACGGAGACAACTGGGCTGATGATTCACCACATTGTACAGATATTCTTACCAATAAACTGCTTAAAACGGTTCGTTATTACGCTTATATAGAAATAACAACTCGCGCTCACCAAAGCCTTTGGCGTGAATATCAGGGCATTGCGCAAACGCATAGCAACTTTGCCATGCAGCATATTCGAAGTGTTGAAGATATTTATCCAATCTTCAGAGAGTTATTTAAAAAGAACCAAAAACAACACCAAGGCGCTGCTTAGTCTTAAGGAGGGGTTATGACATATAATCCGATCAACGATGGTCCTGACTGGACATTTGAACTACTTGAAGAGTACCAAGCTGAAATTGCTCGTGTAGCAGAGTTTTACCGTTTAGACACCTATCCTAATCAAATTGAAGTGATCACTGCTGAGCAGATGATGGACGCATACTCAAGTGTTGGTATGCCCATCGGTTATAGTCATTGGTCTTACGGTAAAAAGTTTATTCAAACTGAGCAAAATTATCGCCGAGGTCAAATGGGCCTAGCGTATGAGATTGTTATTAACTCTAACCCTTGTATCGCTTATTTGATGGAAGAAAACACCCTGCCCATGCAGGCACTTGTGATGGCACATGCCTGTTACGGACACAACTCTTTTTTCAAGGGCAACTATTTATTTAAGACCTGGACAGATGCATCTTCTATCATAGATTATCTACTATTCGCCAAAAATTACATTTCTGATTGCGAACAAAAATATGGTATTGATGAAGTAGAAAACCTAATTGATTCTTGCCATGCGTTGATGAACTACGGTGTTGATAGATATAAACGACCCCAACAGATTTCAATGTATGAAGAACAAAAGCGTCAAAAGGAGCGGGAAGACTACTTACAATCTCAGGTAAATGAGCTTTGGCGTACCATTCCTAAAAACCAACAAGAAGAAACGATAGATCAGCCAAGATTCCCTTCTGAGCCACAAGAGAATATTCTATATTTTATTGAGAAAAATGCACCATTACTGGAGTCATGGCAACGGGAAGTTATCAGAATAGTTCGAAAAATATCGCAATATTTTTATCCGCAAAAACAAACTCAGGTGATGAATGAGGGATGGGCGACATTCTGGCATTACACCATCCTAAATCACTTATATGATGAAGGAAAATTATCTGACGCGTTTATGCTAGAGTTTTTGCAAAGTCACACTAATGTTGTTTTTCAACCGCCTTACAATAGCAAATTCTACTCCGGTATAAACCCCTATGCGCTTGGTTTTAATATGATGACAGATATTAGGCGTATTTGCGAAAACCCAACTGAAGAAGATAAACGTTGGTTTCCGGAGTTTGCCGGTGCAGATTGGCTTGATACACTGCATTTTGCTATGCAGAACTTTAAAGATGAAAGCTTTATTAGTCAGTTTTTATCCCCGAAACTAATTAGAGACTTCAAACTCTTTACCATTATCGACAAACAAAAAGCGCCACATTTAGAGGTCGGTGCTATTCATAATGAAGAAGGTTATCAAAAGGTTCGCTCTGCTCTTTCCGCACAGTACAATTTGAGTAACCATGAGCCCAATATACAAGTCTATAACGTTGATGTGAGAGGTGATAGATCTCTCACACTTCGCTACGTGCCACAAAATGGTATTCCACTTCATGACTCAAAAGCAGAAGTGATTAAACACCTTTATAGACTTTGGGGTTTTACTGTTCGACTTGAACAAGTGAATGAATCGGATATGGTTGAAACAATTGCACAATGCCCTAAAGAAGAAGATGTAAAAAAGTAAGCTGAACTTAATCAGCTTACTCTTTCATTTCTTTACTAAAACAAGCAACGCGGTTACGCCCTGTTTCTTTAGCGTGGTATAAAGCAATATCAGCCGCTTCAATCCATTCCTCATGTTTTTGGAAATCGCTTGAAAAAGTAGCGACTCCAATACTGACAGTGACTTTAATAACTTTATCATCATAAAAAATGGATGATTTTTCGATTAAAGAACGCAGTCTATCAGCGAAAATCACTGCCCCCTCTTGAGGGGTATCGACTAAAGTAACTGCAAACTCTTCGCCACCATAACGACCAGCAGTATCCGATTCTCTTAACGTTTTCTTGAGCAGGTCAGAAATATGTCTAATTGCTTCATCACCGCCACCATGACCATACTCATCATTGATTTTCTTAAAGAAATCAATATCAAACATTAATAAGCTACTGGCGCCTTGGCTTCTTTGTAATCTTAGAAACTCTTTTTTAAGTTGATCTTCCCAGTAACCTCGGTTTGAAAGCTTAGTTAAGCTATCTGTTCGGCTCATTTTTTCAAGCTGACGGTTAGCAAGCTCAAGGTCTTGCTTGTTCACCGCCTCATCTGTCACATCGTATATTATTAGGCAAATATGGCTCACTTCACCTGTAAGCGTGGTCAGTGGTATTATGGTTGAATTCTGATACATATGTTCAGCTTTACCAGTGATCGGGCGGTAATTTTTAAACCTAAAAATATAAGGTTGCTGCTCCCAAATAGTGAAAGAGCGATTTTTTAAAACAAAAACTGGCTCAGTTTTACTTCTGAACCACTTCTCATCAAGGCTTGGAAATAAATCAAAAATATCTTTGTCTTTTACCGCACTCGGTAATAGCCCTGAATGGTTTTCCATAAAACCATTCCATACACAGACCTGATAATTTCTGTCTAACACAACTAGACCGACGTCAACTGTGTTGAACATATCCATCAGCCAGTGAACTTCATTCATGTCAAAATCTGCAGCAGGCATATGATTATTCTTCTAGTAAATAAGCAACTTTATATTTGAGGGTCTTTATTGAATCCTCAGTAAATAACAGCATCAGGTCGCACTTAATATCGTGATCTTCAATACCGTAGCTAATCTCAATCGCTAATGTTCTTTGCCAACGACCTTTATTAGCTTTAACCAGATCTGACACTTCACAATGTTGACCCAATACAACCGGGTGTCCTTGACTAAATGGCATATCTAGCTGGCGAGACAATCCTGATAAAATAGCACCAATTAATATGTTGCTAATATCCATCAAAAGCTCTAACTCAACCTTATTATTTAATTCCCCTGAGTAATTCATTAAAGAGGCGATTTCTTTAAAGCTGGAGTCATTTAATAATAGCAAGGCTTCACCAGACACGCCGCCGCCGATAAACCCCTGACATACGCCAGATGTCGATGCATTGGCATCAATGGCTTGAAGCGCCATGTGAAGTTCGCTCACTTCCAAGACATTAACATTTGGTATTGGTAATTCAACAAACACATTTAGTAATCGTGCAAGTAAATCACCTGCTTGACCCATTGCTACGTTGGTTAATTCTTGATAAATGTCTCGTAATTCAGAGTCTACTTGTTCACCTAATTTATGAACTAAGCTTTCACGAATTGCTCTATCCCGAATACCATGCTGCTCTATGATTTCTATCAGCTTTTCTTTATCACAGGGTTTTCGAATAAAATCAATTGCACCTAAAGACATCACACGTTCATGGGCATTTGGCTGAATATCACCAGAAACAACCACTGTAAGCACATTTAATTGCTGCTCATTGATAGCTTGAAGTACTTCGTAGCCGTCCATATGTGGCATGTTTAAATCTAGGAAAAGTATTTCTGGAGAGAACTGTTTGATTTTTTCAAGGCAGTCTAAACCGTGCTCTGCAAATTCAACTTTGATATCCCAGTCTTCTGGTAACGAACGGGCCAATTGCCGACGCGCAAGTTTGGAATCATCACAAATTAATACCAATGTTGACATAAAAGCTCTCTTCACTGTTGAACTACAAGTTACCGTAATTCACTTTTGATTATAATTATTTGAAGTGCAGAACGATTGCAAATGTTAATAAATTTGGCTTAGATTTACAACGCAATTATTCTTAGTAACATATTGTTTGATTATAAGTATAATACAGTTGAAACAATTAAGTTAACCCAATAAGGAATACTTTATGCTGAAAAAAATCATACTGGCATTGAGTTTAGCTTCATCAGCCACTCTTGCTCTAGAAATTGAAGAGAATCAAATCGATAAAGGTAAAGTATTTGCACAAGGTAAAGAAGTTACTTTGTTGGGTAAAGGCGTAACAATTGGACAGCAAGCGCCAAATTTCAAAGTAGTTGATGCTCAGTTCAAAGCGGTTACATTAAATGATTTTTCAGGCAAAGCGGTATTAATAAGCATAGTGCCTAGCCTTGATACCGGTGTATGTAGTTTACAAACTAAATTCTTTAATCAAGAAGTCGCAGACAAATACAACAACATAGAAATGCTCACCATCAGTGCTGACCTACCATTCGCACAAAAACGCTTCTGTGCAGTTGAAGGCATAGATAAAATCCAAACGCTATCCGACTCAGTTTGGCGAGATTTCGGTCAGCAATATGGGCTTTATATTAAGGATATGGGCCTTTTGAGCAGGGCTATTCTGGTTTTAGACAATGAGCACAAAGTGACATATAAACAACTAGTGTCAAACCTTGCCACAGAGCCAAATTACGAAGAGGTTATCACACACCTCAATCAGCTATCTGGGAAAACGACAGAGCTCAAAACTGACACAGAATAAAACTTAAAAAGCCGCGAATGCGGCTTTTTAATTACTGGCTAATAATCTAGGAAATTAACCTAGTAATTCACCTAGCTGAGCGCTTACCGCTTCTACAGCCTGAGTACCATCTAAACGGTGGTACTGAGTATTGCCCTGCTCCGCTTCTGCTTGGTAGTAATCAACTAGTGGTTTTGTTTGGTCGTGGTAGATACCTAAACGCTTACGCACTGTTTCTTCAACGTCATCATCACGAATGATAAGGTCTTCACCCGTTACATCATCTTTACCTTCCACCTTAGGTGGATTATAAACTACATGGTAAACACGACCTGAACCAGGGTGAACTCGACGACCGCCCATACGCTCAACAATGATCTCATCTGCAACGTCAAATTCAATAACGTGGTCAATAGCAATGCCATTGTCTTTCATTGCATCCGCTTGAGGAATAGTGCGTGGGAACCCATCTAGTAAGAAACCATTTTCGCAATCAGCTTTAGCAATACGCTCTTTCACTAGACCAATGATGATTTCATCAGAAACTAGCTGACCTGCGTCCATTACTTTCTTAGCTTCAAGACCCAGAGGCGTGCCCTCTTTGATTGCAGCACGTAGCATATCACCTGTTGAGATCTGTGGAATGCCGTATTTGTCCATTAAAAATTGAGCTTGAGTGCCTTTACCTGCACCCGGCGCGCCTAGAAGGATGATGCGCATAGTGTGTTCCTCTTATTCGGGAGTTTATTTGAAGTTGTTGGGATTTTTTCACAAGCTGCATGTTATCTCAAGCAACTTATACTAATTGCTGATTAACTGCACAAAAAAAGGGGCCAAAGTGATACTTTGGCCCCTTTAATATTCAATTAAGCGGCTACTTGCTTAAATCAAGCATTAGCTTGTTAAGTTTCGCTACGAATGCAGCAGGATCTTTTAAGCTACCGCGCTCTGCTAACAAGGCTTGGTCTAGTAATACATCAGACCATTGTGCAAATTTCTCTTCATCTTGCTCAACGTTTAAGTGTTTCACAAGTTGATGTTCAGGGTTTAGTTCAAAGATTGGCTTTGCTTCTGGTACTGCTTGACCCACTGATTCCATCAGTTTTTGCATTTGCGAACTCATGTCGTTGTCATCGACAACCACACAGGCCGGAGAATCAGTCAAACGGTGTGTGAAGCGCACTTCTTTTACTTTGTCGCCTAATACTGTTTTAATGCGCTCAACTAAGCCTTGAATTTCTTTTTCACTTTCTTCTTGCGCTTTCTTTGTTTCTTCGTCGTCTAAATCACCTAGGTCTAAGTCACCGCGAGTAATTGATGCAAACTGCTTTTCGTTGAATTCTGTTAAGTGATTCATCATCCACTCGTCAACGCGATCAGCCATCAATAGTACTTCGATGCCTTTTTTGCGGAAGATTTCTAAATGAGGAGAGCTCTTAGCTGCTTCAAAGCTATCTGCAACAACATAGTAAATCTTATCTTGGCCTTCTTTCATACGCTCAATATATTGCTCTAAAGACACATTTTCAGTGCTTCCGTCAGTATGTGTTGAGCTGAAACGAAGTAGTTTCGCAATGGCTTCTTTATTTGAGATATCTTCAGCAGGACCTTCTTTTAATACCTTACCGAATTCATTCCAGAATGTTTGATACTCTTCTGGTTTATTCTTGCCCATCCGGTCAAGCATCTTAAGTACTCGAGATGTACAACCTTTGCGGATCGCTTGAGTGATCTTGTTATCTTGAAGAATTTCACGCGATACGTTTAGTGGTAAATCGTTTGAATCTAGTAGACCTTTCACAAAACGAAGATAGCTTGGCATAAACTGCTCAGCATCATCCATAATGAATACGCGTTGCACGTAAAGTTTCAAACCACTTTGATGGTCACGGTTCCATAAATCGAATGGTGCTTTTTTAGGAATATAAAGCAAGCTCGTATACTCAGTCTTGCCTTCTACTTTGTTGTGAGCCCACGTTAGAGGCTCTTCCCAGTCATGACCTACGTGCTTATAGAACTCTTTGTATTCTTCGTCAGACACTTCTGATTTGTCACGCGTCCAAAGCGCTGTCGCACGGTTGATTGCTTCCCACTCGCCTGGTTGCGCCGGGATTTTCTCACCGTCAGGGCCTTCAGACTCTTCAACTGGTTGCTTATACATTTCAACAGGAATTGAAATATGATCTGAATACTTAGTTACAATGCTACGTAAACGGTACTCTTCTAAAAATTCTGTTTCGTCTTCACGTAAATGAAGGATAATCTCTGTACCGCGCGATGCTTTCTCAACTTCAGCCAGTGTGAATTCACCTTCGCCTTTTGAGTGCCACTCTACAGCTTTTTCTTCACCTGCTTTACGTGTTACAACCGTTACTGCATCAGCAACAATAAATGCTGAATAGAAACCAACACCAAATTGACCTATTAATTGTGAGTCTTTTGCTTGGTCACCAGATAAGTTTTGGAAAAATTCGGCAGTACCCGACTTTGCAATCGTACCCAATGAGTTGATCACTTCTTCGCGGGTCATGCCAATACCGTTATCTGAGATAGTCACGGTTTTTGCGTCTTTATCGGCACTGATACGAACGCGTAAGTTTGCATCACCCTCGTAAAGGTCACCGTTTTGCAGCGCTAAAAAGCGAAGCTTGTCAGCAGCATCCGATGCGTTTGAAACCAATTCACGTAAAAAGATCTCTTTGTTTGAATATAAAGAGTGGATCATTAGGTTTAGTAATTGTTTGACTTCTGTTTGAAAGCCTAATGTTTCTTTTTGAGCTGTGGTCATCTTTATCTCCGATTAAACCAGTATTTGCACAGTGTTATGAGGTATATGGGGCGAGGAAAAATAACTTCAAGAGGAAATTTGAAATTTTTTGCGCTGCAAAGACTACAGCGCAAAAAAAAGCATGTTTAGTTTTGAACTTGGGGCTTCCAACTATCTGACCAAGCATTGAACAATGCTTTCACAAGCGATGCCATTGGGATTGCAAAAAATACCCCCCAAAAGCCCCACAAACCGCCAAAGAATAGCACTGCAACAATAATAAATACTGGGTTCAGGTCTACCGCTTCAGAGAATAAAAGTGGAACTAAAACATTACCGTCTAAGGCTTGAATGATCCCATACACAATCAAGATGGTCCAAAATTGCGTATCTAATCCGAATTGGAACATGGCCACCGCCGCAACCGGAATAGTCACTAACGCTGCTCCTACAAATGGAATAAGCACAGAGAAACCAACTAATGCTCCTAGTAGCGCCGCATAGCGTAAATCTAGAATCCAGAACGCGACAAATGTGGCAGTACCAATGATGAGAATTTCTAGCACCTTACCACGAATGTAGTTCATGATCTGATGATCCATTTCATGCCAAACTTGTTGTATCAGCTTTCTATCTTTTGGCACCAATACAGACATACTTTTAGTAAGTACATCTTTGTCTTTTAACATAAAGAAAACCAATAATGGCACTAAGATTAAATATATCATCCAAGCGACAATATCTTTAATGGAGGTTAATGAGAACGATAAGATTACTTGGCCTGCTTCAAGAATTTTATTCTCTGTACTGGCAACTAATGCTTTTACTTGTTCACCTGAGATAAGCGTGGGATATTGATCTGGAAGATGTAAAAGTAAGTCTTTGCCCTCTTCTAACATCACTGGCGCTTCTTGTAATAAATTACTTAGCTGTTGCCATAATACTGGTATAAGCCCCAATGCCATGGTCAGCAACACGCTAGAAAAAAGTAAAATAATAAAACTTGTTGCTAACACACGGCTTTTTATAACATTTTCAATTTTAGCAACTGGCCACTCTAATAAATATGCAATAACCAAAGCCACCAATACAGGAAGAATAAATGGGCCAAATAAATAGAGCGAAACAGCCAGGCCTAACACAATAAACAAAAGCGTGACAGAATTAGGGTCAGAAAATTTATTCTTGTACCACTTTGAAACAAGTTCAAACATATTAAAGATTCACCTCTATATAAGGATAAGGTTTAGCATCATGATGCTGAGTGTAGCTAAATTTTTTTGCTTCTAAAAAAGCTAAAATGTCATTTATCAGTTGCTTTCTTTCATAAATAAAACATACAGATCGTTTCTTCGCTTCTGCTTGCTTTAACTGAAGTTTAAATTGCACAAATAACTGTGGACACTGATAAGTACTTAAATCAATTCTTAAACACATAACTGCTTTACCAAGTTTCACCCGCGATAGTGTAACACTAAAAAATTACACATAACCATCTACAAAGTAGATAGCTCTGCAACAATCGTTTATTCTATAAATAGTTTTATTTTTCTATACGCGTATTTATGGCAAGAGTTAACAACAAAGCAAAGCTACCTGATAACCCGACATTAAAAGACATCAACTGGTACAAAAAGCAGCTTAATTGGGGTGAGCTACCGCCTTTCTATCATTTAGTTGCTTCATCTGTAAGTGAGAGTGACGGGCTTTTCCAACATGGGTTTGATAATGCAGTGACTCGCCTAGTTGATAAACGTAACTGGAATTTAACGATTCTCGATGGTGAAGAAGATGATAATGGCAACATCTTTTGTGAAAATAAACCTAGAATAGCCATAGACCAAGTGTTTACTGACCGTGGGTTTGAGTTATGGGCACTTCCATACGCAAAAGATAAACCCTTAGAAACTGATATGTTAATTAAAGACAATAAGTTTCTAGAATTTAATACTTGGGACCCTCACTCGATGAAGACGTTACTGCGCTTCAATCAACTTCATAAATTTATTGCATTCTATTTCGAGCGTGGCGATGTTGCAGACAAAGCCCTTATCCTTCATTCTCATAAAGTAGTACATAAAATTATTACGTATCTAAAAAAAGAAATGAACGTTGTTACAGTTAAAGGGGTCTCAATAAAAGAATTCTATCAACTGTGCGAAAAAGACAGCCGCATGTGTAGTGATGAAATTGACTTAGCTCAGATCATGCTCGGACTTAGCGGCAATAAGGAATAACATGCTCAAAAGCTTATTGCTGAGTGGTTTGCTCAGCACTATGCTACTGTTTTCAAGTAGTTCAAACGCCCAAACAGACTTTAAATTGCCCGACTTAGGATCATCTGCTTTAGAAGTGCTCCCTATAGATAAAGAAAAAGCCTTGGGTAAAGTCATGATGATGCAGATAAGAGGCGGGTCACCACTCGTCCAAGACCCTGTTTTGGATGAATACATATCTTCTCTTGGCAATAAGCTGGTTGCAAATGCCAATAATGTGCGTTTTCCTTTCACATTCTTTATGATCAACAATCAAGCTATTAATGCATTTGCTTTTTATGGTGGTCATGTCGGTATTCATACCGGCTTAATTGCGCAATCAGATAACGAAAGTCAACTTGCCTCGGTGCTAGGTCACGAAATTGCTCATGTTACTCAAAGACACCTAGCGAGACGTTTACAACATCAAAAAGATAATTCAGCAATGACTGTCGCAGGTATTGTCACTGGCATACTTGCAACGATAATTGCGCCTGATGCTGGCATGGCAATCCTGTCGGCAAGTACTACTCAGGCGGGTTTAAGTCAATTGTCTCACAGTCGAAAAGCTGAGCAAGAAGCAGATCGCTTTGGGATGCAAACCTTACATAACGCAGGATTCGATCCCTCTCAAGCTGGTGCCTTTTTAACAAAATTGTCAAACCAAGTACGTTTTCAAACCAAACCGCCTGCATTTTTACTGACTCACCCACTGCCTGATTCTCGGGTTTCAGATGTGAGATTAAGAGCGCAACAATATCAACCAAGGCAAATACAGCCAAGTCAAGACTTTAACTTAGCTAAAAGCCGTGTCATTGCAAGATATCAATTAGACAGCAAAGATGCTCAAGCTTTTTTTGAGAATGAAATTCGGAAATCAACTTCACTAGATAAAAAGCATCTAGAATACGGTCTTGCCATCAGCTTACTAGACCAAAAACAAGCTAAAGAAGCTGAAAAAATATTGCTGCCCCTACTTGATGACGAGCCTAACAACTTATTTTATTTAGATGTTTATACCGATATTTTAATTAGCCTTGGGCAATCGGAACAGGCGGTAGAAGTATTAACTAAACATAATAATTTACGACCAAATAATCAGGTATTGGCTTTAAATTACGCCAACTCAGCAATTAAAGCGAAGCAGTATGATATTGCTGAGCAAACCCTAAAATTATTTCTACTCGATGAGCCAGAACATTTACTTGCCAAAGAATTGC
The DNA here is from genome assembly GCF_040104455.1 of Pseudoalteromonas sp. BZB3. Lineage (NCBI taxonomy): Bacteria > Pseudomonadati > Pseudomonadota > Gammaproteobacteria > Alteromonadales > Pseudoalteromonadaceae > Pseudoalteromonas > Pseudoalteromonas sp. BZB3. Next base: position 21,244 of record NZ_JBECOS010000010.1, read on the forward strand.
TCACTGAGCTCTATAAGAATAATGGCAACCAGGCTGCTTATTACGAAGCCAAAGCAAGTGTACTCGCTTCTTACGGTGCTTTCCTCAAAGCAGCTGATGAGGTACAACGTGCACTAAATCATGTTGATACTTTAGAAACCGTCAAGAAAACCAGACTCAAAGCGCTTTTAAAACAATATAGACAGATGCAGAAAGAGCTTGCCAAACTTTAAGTCTTTGCCTCGTTCACTTAAAATACGCAAAATTTAATTTAGGAAATGAATATGTCTGTAACCATTTATCATAACCCGCGTTGTTCAAAATCACGAGAAACGCTCGCTTTACTAGAAACGAATGGTGTGACACCAGAAATCGTTGAATATTTAAAAACGCCCGTTGATTTAACCACTTTAAATACTTTACTTGCTCAGTTAGGTTTTGAATCAGCGCATCAACTTGTCCGCAGTAAAGAAACACTTTACAAAGAATTGGGTCTGAATAAAGACACTGATGAAGCTGCCCTTAAACAAGCAATGTTAGAGCACCCTAAACTGATTGAGCGCCCTATCGTAGTGAAAGGCGATAAAGCAGCAATTGGTCGTCCACCTGAGTCTGTGCTGGCTATTCTTTAATGTCCACATTATTGGTTTTGTTTCATTCTAGCCACGGCTCTGTAAGAGCCATGGCCAATGAAATTGCAGAAGCTGCAGAGGCACAAGGCGCAACCGTGTTGCTTCGCACTTTCGAACAACGAGAAGCTCATGACATCGTCGTCTCAAAAGAAGACCTGTTGCGTTGTGATGCACTTGCATTTGGAACACCAACTCGGTTTGGCATGATGGCAGCACAAGCTAAACTATTCTGGGAAACAACCAGTGATATATGGTTAAAAGGTCAGCTAATTGACAAGCCGGCTTGCGTATTTACTTCTTCAAGTAGTATGCATGGTGGTAATGAGGCAACATTACTTAACTTGTCGCTACCATTGCTACATCATGGCATGATGTTATTAGGTGTACCCTATGATGTGCCTGAATTATCTCAAACTACCACTGGTGGCACACCTTACGGTGCCAGTCATGTTGCAGGCACTGCAAATACATCAATGCTCAGTGAGACAGAAACGAAAATCTGTCGCTCTGTTGGAAAACGTCTCATTACAATTGCTGAAAAATTAAAATGACATCTGTAGAAAAAAAACCGCTAACTAAGCGCTTTCAAAATATGGCTTTAACAGGCTACGTAGGCTTGCTGATTTTAATGCCACTGTGGTTATTTGTACTTTCTCCTAGAGAAGCTCACAGTCTTGGGTTTATGTTTACGGTATATATTCTTCCCCTACTGTTACCCTTAAGAGGATTCATAAAAGATAACCCTTACACATACGCATGGGCAAACTTTATCGTATTGATTTACTTCTTGCATGGATTCACCTTATTGTGGATTGCAACTGATGAACTACTTTGGGTGCTGTTAGAACTACTCTTTGCAAGTTTGATGTTTGTTGGCTGTACTTATTACGCGAAACATAGAGGCCAAGAACTGGGGTTAAGAATTCGTAAGCTTAAACAAGATCTCGCTGATGAAAAAGCAGCACACGAGCATACTGAAGATCGTGATTGATACCAATCCTTAATATTCAGTTTAAATATAGAAAAAGAGCACCAACTGGTGCTCTTCTTATTTGTAGTCTGCATTTTAAAACAGAAGATAAATTAACTTGTTAAGACGGTAAATAGTACAAGCAGTGATAACATGATTTGCAAGCTCGTACTCAAATAGGCTTTTCCGTAAAGAAGCTTTAAAGACCACGGGTGACGTTTAACCGGATACAAGGCCCCTTTTTTAATTTTCCGAGATAGCGTAATAAGCGCAATGCTCAAGATAGAAAAAAGCCAAACACTTTCACTTTTATAATCAAAAGTATCACTAAAGAATAACGACAGCTGAAGTGGAAATGCAAAACATACTATTGCCACGAATATGTGCACTAATCTGATTTTATTATATTGCTCCCCTTCTGACAGCTCTTTGATACCACGCTGTTCAAGCGTCTTCTTCGCGATAAAAGCACCATGCTTCAGTGCTAAACGATAAGGTGTTTGCCCTAACTCATTAACAACTTTTGCCTTACAATCATGCTTAAATAGCAAAGCTATCATGGCTGAAGAATTAGATAGAACTGCGAAGTGCATTAATCCATTTCCCTGTTCGTCTTTTTGGCTAAGGTCTTGTGAATCAATAAGTTGTTCCACAATACTCACAAAGCCCTGCTCGATAGCATACATAAATGCATTTTTGCCATGCTCGTCAACTAATGTGGCCCTTGCACCTTGCTTAATATATTCAATAAGTTCTGCTTGTTTTACATGCTCTGAGGTGATCAAATTGAGCAGAGCTTGTTCTAGTAGGTTTTTAACTTCATCTTCATCAATTAAATGACTTAGTAAATTAAAAACAGGTTCTTCTGTATTAGTTTGAGCAAGTAAATATTGTGTCGTTTCATCCAGGCTTTGCAAACAGTCAGGAAGAAGTGCTATCACAGGTTCTTTTAAAACATCTTGTCGCCAACAGGTGAGTAGTTGTTTTGGTGACAAATTTACGCCATTTTGAATCGTCCAAAGTATGACATCAGCCATGACTTTATCAGACAACAACTCGAAAAAGTCAGGGTCTGAAACACAGTTGAGCTGGGCGTTAATTTGGCTGTATTGCGCTAGACGCTGAATGAGCATTAACACGATTGCTTGATGATCGAGCCCTGCCTGATTGAAATGAGAAACCAGCATTTCCGTATACGTGCGGTGTTCTTCTTCATATTCATCGATATGTTGAAAATGACAGGCTTCAAATGGGTCTAGTGGCTTAAGCCAAATCAAATAGAAAACTGGCGGTAAAATGGTACTTTCAACGCCTTGCTCATCAGTTAAGGTCTGACATTCAGGCCAAGCTTCTAGTGCATCGAGAATGAATGCGCCATTTTGCTCCGCAAGCCCTTTAAGAAGTAATGGATATTGTGCAGGCCAAATTAAAACTTTTTCCATCAATTACTCACAAAGTTTGAAGCTATATGTATTAATCTTAAATGCGCAAATCATAGCAGCTCATATATAGAAAATCTTATTTTTTCAGTTGAATTCAAGGTATCTTAATGAAACTTTCGAAATTATAATGACAATATAATTTTAAACCGATTTAAGGGCCCTATCATGGCATCAACTAAATTCGAGACTTGGCAAGTCATCCTTATCATTATTGGTGTTCTAGGTATTATTTGGAGTAATATCGCGCTGCTTAAGTACTCAGCTAAATATGATATAAAGAAGAAAATTGATAAGCAGATAAAACCAGATAATGAAAAAGAAGAGTAAAGCTTACATCCTTTACTCTTCCTGAATACCTTACACTAACCAATGCGCCATTAAAGCAATCACCGGTAATGTTACTAACGTTCTTAGAATAAAAATTGTGAATAATTCTAGGATGTTAACCGGGATTTTACTCCCCAGAAGTAGAGCGCCAACCTCAGACATATAGATAAGCTGTGTCACACTCATTCCTGCAACAATAAAGCGTGTTACATCGCTTTCAATACTGCTGGCAGCAAGAATTGAAGGAATAAACATATCTGCAAAGCCAACAACGATAGTTTGTGCAGCTTGGGCCGCTTCTGGTACTTGTAGCAATTCAAGGTATGGAACGAATGGCGTACCTAAATACTGAAAAACTGGCGTATATTCAGCAATGACCAGTGCAAACGTACCAACAGCCATCACCACTGGAAGCACGGCAAACACCATATCTAGTGCGTTGGTCATCCCCTCTTTCAATGTACCTTTAACACCTGGTGCTTTTTCAGCCTTCTCTAATGCTACAGATAATGCATGTTGAAACAAGGTTTTACCTTCTGGTACTGCTTCCGCATCGTGCGCAGGCTCAGTGCCATCAATATAAGTTGATTTTTTAAAGCTTAAAGGCGGTAATCGAGGCACGATAATCGCAGCAACAAAACCCGCTAAACATACGGTTAAATAGAAAGGGGCAAATAAATGTTCAAGCTTTACTTGGCCGATTACTACTAAGCAAAAAGTAATCGAAACAGCAGAGAAGGTCGTTCCAATAATGGCAGCTTCTTTTTGTGTATAGTATTTTTCTTCATATTGACGGGCTGTCATTAAAATACCGACACTACCGTCACCTAACCAAGAAGCCACACAGTTAACCGCACTTCTACCAGGCACTCCGAACAGTGGACGCATTACTTTTGTAAGCAAAGTACCCACCAGTTCTAATAAACCGAAATTAAGTAATAAAGGTAACAATAATCCCGCAAGTACAAACACAGAAAAGAGCACTGGTAACAGGTCGTTCAGTACCAAGGCACCGGTATGCTCAGAATGGATAAAAACAGGACCTACTTTAAAAAAAGTCATTAATATAAATGCTGCACCCAATAAACGGGTCACTAACCAAACCCAACTGACATCAAACAAATGTTTAAACAGCGAGAACTGCATCAGAGCTTTTGGTTTCAATAGTCTAGCGACTAGACTTAAAACAGCTGTAACACACACAACTCCCACAATCATGGCATGAATAAAAGGTGAAACAAAAGCCTGTAATTCTTTAGCTAATTTTGCAATGGGGATAGTCATTCCCTCACCTTCTGAGACCGGTGTCATAAACAAAAATACACCGATTAAAGAAGGTACAATAAACGCAAACAAAGTACGCCAGTGCACTTTATTTTGTTGATAAGGTTGAGTTGTCATTATTATTTACCTATAAAAACGCAGAAAAGAGCCGAAGCTCTTTTCTGTTCTTTAAATATTACTTGTTTAGATTGATAAGCCTTTGCTACCAATTGCTTTATTTAGCTTCTGTTGTAATTCACTTAACAACTCAGCGGTTAAAGCTTCACCATCATTGTTGCGCCATGTCACTGATGACTCTTTATCTGATAACGAAGCTATTTTAATACGGTAATCACCTTCTTCAATTGGTAGAATAGTCACTTCATCACCCCAAATAGAGTCCCATACGCTATCTTCAGGCTTTTCATATCTAACATGTAATTCGTCTTTTTCACCATCAACACTGATGATAGTAAAATTAAGACGCTCTAAGACATTAGCTAGATTTGCAATCACAATATTAAGGGGTTGTGCTGCAACCATAGCTGCATTGCCTTTCGGGTCAAAACCCATATCTAATGCCAGTTGTCCTTGCTGTTTACGAAGTTCAACAAGTAATAAACGGTATTGATAATCGAACTCAGCAACAACTTGATTAAGCGCACGTACTTCCAATTGCTGTTTAAGTAGATCTGTCAATTCAACTTCATCACTTTGGTAATCGACAAGTTCAGCACTTAACGACGCGGTTCTTTGGTGTTCACTTTGAGAAACCGTGAATTTATATTTTTGTTTCGACGGCGTAGTCTCTTCTTGCCAAAACCACTTTGAAGAAGGCGTGATCACTGAATACCAATCGGTAAGTGCCTCACCTTGAACTTTGTTCATACTTTCAAAACCAATTTGGTTTTCAGCAACAACGAAATTAACCGCTTGCCAAATGAATGAAGTTAAATCTTCAATGCCATCGTTTTTATCAAAAAACACTCTCGCGAGCTTGTCATTTTGTTCAACCCAAGAACCTGCAGCAAGTGTGAGTACTTGTTGAGGCGGGCGCAATGCAAGTACCTCAGTATCATTATTGTACTGTGCTTCTTGCATAACATACGTTGGATCTTTGTAAGGCTGTTTTAGATCACCCGGAACTTGAACTGCTTTATTAATACGGTAATTTCTTTCGTGGTGGGTGTCATTTGTGAAAACACTACATCCAGATAAACCAAGGATCACGCCTAACGCGACCGTTTTTGGGATCCAATACTGCACTGATTATTCTCCTTAGCAGACCCTGTTATTTAATTATATGAGTCGGGCATGCTTAGTTTGGTTCACTGTAAAAGCGAAAATTATTATTGTGACTAATCTTTCTTATGAATTTTAATCACTTAGAATCTTTTACTTAAAAAATTCTCAATATGTTACTTGTCTATCCACACAAACACAAGAAACGCCAGCCTTTTAAAAGTTGATAACCACAGTTACTGTGCGTTATTAAGCGTATTGTGATACACTCTCGCGCGGCTTTTTCATTGGTAAAGGTTTGTTCATGTCCAATACATTAACAAACACATTGTCTGAATGCTCAGATGGCTTTTACTCAGCGCAATGCAAAAAGTAAATTATCGAATATTTTAGAATTCGACAAGCATGATGAACTTGCGTTAGCTCAAAGCATGTAAAGTTCAGTTGTGTCGAAATAAAGCATTAAGAAAACGCATTTTACTTAGAGAAGCAGCGTTGCTGTTTTCGTTTAGATGCATACGAAACAAATAAATTAATTTGGCGACTTAATGACCGCATTTACAAACCAACAATTAGTACTAACTGCAATCGGCGAAGATCGCTCTGGTATCGTTAGTGAACTCACTCAACTCGTCAGCGACTGCCATTGCAATATCATTGATAGCCGTATCGCCATTCTGGGGCGAGAGTTTACCTTCATAATGCTTCTTAGTGGCGATATGGCCGCCATCAGCCGTGTTGAGCACACCTTACCTGTTAAAGGCATGGAGCTCGGTTTGCTTACAATGATGAAACGTACCAGCTCTCATACTGAAGACGATTATATTGGTGCTTATAATTTAGAATACACGGGCATAGACGCGCCAGGCACACTCAGCAAAGTGACTCGTTTTATCGCAGAGCATAATGTCAGTATCGCATCATTAAAATCTGACACGTATGAACAAGACAATGAATTACATATGCGCTGTGAGTTAGAATTAAATTTACCTGCACAGATCGATCTTGACGATTTCAAAGTACAATTCGAAGCACTTTCAAGTACACTCAATGTAGATTACATTTTAAGACGTATTCGCTAAGGATATATATGAACACATTAAAAGCAGGTGACAACGCACCTTTATTCTCGTTACAAAACCAAAATGACAAAACAGTCGAGCTAAAAGCCTTATTAGAATCAAACCAAGTTTTAGTTTACTTCTACCCTAAAGCGTCAACGCCGGGTTGTACGGTACAGGCAGAAAACCTGCGTAACGAAAAGGCACAACTTGCTGAACTTAATACTGTGGCGGTTGGTATTAGCCCAGATCCAATCAAGCGTTTAAAGAACTTCGAAACTAAGAAAGAGTTAAACTTTGATCTATTATCTGACGAAGATCATGCCATTGCAGATGCCTTCGGTGTGTGGGGTTTAAAGAAGTTTATGGGTAAAGAATACGACGGTATTCACAGAATTAGTTTCTTAGTATCTCAAGATGGCAAAATCAAACATGTGTTTGATAAATTTAAGACGAAAGACCATCACGAAGTCGTTATTAACTTCCTAAAAGAAAACGCATAATCGTATTCTTCTAAAAGTAAAAAGGTATGCTATACGCATACCTTTTTTGTTTTACGCTCGACCTAAATTACTTCTTGTCGTGAATCGCATCTAAGCGTGCTAATAAGCTCGATGTATCAAAACGTCCACCACCTAAAGCTTGAACGTCAGCATAATATTGGTCAACCATTGCGGTCAGTGGAATACTTGCGCCGTTGTTTCGCGCTTCATCAAGGGCAATACCCAAATCTTTACGCATCCAATCCACCGCAAAGCCAAACTCATATTCACCCGCTAACATGGTTTTATAACGGTTTTCCATTTGCCATGAACCAGCTGCGCCTTTTGAAATTGTCTCAATGACTTTTTCACCATCTAGACCTGCTTGCTTAGCAAAATGAAGTCCCTCAGCTAAACCTTGTACTACACCTGCAATACAAATTTGATTAACCATTTTACAGGTTTGACCTGCACCAACAGGACCTAGTAACTGGCTAAAGCGACTAAACGCAGCCATGGTTGGTTGTACTTTATCAAACACAGATTGTTCACCACCGACCATAACGGTCAACACGCCATTTTCTGCCCCCGCCTGACCACCTGATACGGGCGCATCAAGAAATGCGACTGATTGCTCTGCCGCCTTTTTAGCCACTTCTTTCGCAACTTTTGCTGATGTGGTTGTATGGTCGACCAAGATAGCTCCTGACTTCATACCCGCAAGCACGCCTTCTTCACCATACACAACCGAGCGCAAGTCATCATCATTACCAACACACATAAACACAATTTCAGCCTGCTCTACTGCCAATTTTGGCGTAATTGCAAAATCTCCACCGTGCTCTTTAGCCCAAGCTTCTGCTTTGGCTGTGGTGCGATTAAACACGGTTACTTGGTAACCCGCTTTCTGTAAATGTCCAGCCATTGGAAAGCCCATGACACCTAAACCGATAAAAGCCACATTCATTGACATAAAATTGTCCTATTTGTTTGTTAGGGTATGAAGATTGGAGCTTTTATACCCAAGACGCTTGGGTATGGCAAATGAAATAGACACATGCGGATTAAAAATAAAAAGCAATCTACTCGCTTTGGATGTATTAATTATGGATAACATTTATAGATACAGTATTGATTTACTTAATGGCAAAAAACTTCCAATGAGTACCTTTGAAGGTAAAACCTTGCTCATCGTAAACATTGCCAGTAAATGCAGCTTTGCAAACCAAGTTGCCGGATTAGAATCTCTCTATAGAGAATACAAAAAAGATGGTTTTGAAATATTATCAGTGCCCTGTGATCAATTTGGTCATAGCGAGCCTTTATCAGGTGAGCCTTTACTCGACTCTTATAACAAGTACTTCACTGCCAGTTTTTATATTTCCCAAAAACATCATGTGCTAGGCCCTGATGCACACCCTATTTTTAACTATTTGAAAACCCATACACGAGGCATAGTGCAAAATCGGGCAATTAAATGGAATTTCACTAAGTTTTTAGTAAACTCAAAGGGTGAACTCGTCGCACGTTATGCGCCTAGAACTAAGCCGGAATCACTAAAAACAGCTATTGAGAGTCAGCTTTATGATGAAAGTCGCCTTGTTCAGCTCGCAAAGGTATGAACAACCCTATTTCGAACACGCATTATCAAATAACAGCAATATTAGCGTCTCACATTTTAGCGAAACATTAAATGTTCAAACTGCACCGCTATGTTCGGGCTTTCAAGCTGTCTGCGCCTTTGTAAACGATGACTTATCAAGCCCTGTATTAGAATTGTTAGCTGAGCAGGGCATACGCTGTATCGCACTAAGGTGCGCAGGCTTTAATAATGTCGATATAGCATGCGCTAAAAAACTCGGGATCGCAGTAGTACGAGTACCCGCATACAGCCCTGAAGCCGTTGCAGAGCATTGTATTGCCTTAATGCTAACGCTTAGTCGTAAAACCCATAAAGCTTATAACCGAGTAAGAGAAGATAACTTCGACCTAAATGGCTTACTCGGTTTTAATCTGCATAAAAAAACAGCCGGTATTGTTGGTGCAGGGAAAATTGGCCAAGCCTTGATCCGAATTCTCAATGGCTTTGGTGCTGAAGTTTTAGTGTTTGATCCCAATGTTGGCGAAGGCTCTTATACTCAAGTTAGCCTGGATATGTTATTGGCCCAAAGTGACATCATTTCGTTGCACTGCCCTTTAAATGAAGCAACTCATCATATTATTGATGAAACTGCGTTTAATAAAATGCAAGACGGAGTCATGCTCATTAATACTAGCCGCGGTGCGCTTATAAATACTCAGGCCTGTATTCAAGCACTTAAATCAAGAAAATTAGGTTACTTGGGACTAGATGTCTATGAACAAGAGTCTGAACTGTTCTTCAAAAATCGCAGTGAAGAAATTTTGCAAGATGACTTATTCGCTCGCTTAGTGAGTTTTCCTAATGTACTGATTACAGGTCATCAGGGTTTCTTCACAGAAGAGGCACTGGAGCAAATTGCTAATGTGACAGTTAGTAACTTGAGCGACTTTAGTCAAAACAAACCACTATTGAATGAAGTGAGTTAACTTAAACTAAGTTCAAGTAGCCACACTAAATTGTCGGTTTTCATCAAGCTTGATGTGCAAGTCGCTACGCGCACTCAAGCTTTCAATACCCCAACGCGTTAATCGCTCAAAATATTGAATAAATGCAATGACTTCTTTGCTACTCATGCCGGTTCCAGCTCGTTTTATCAACTGGTGTTCTTGCTGCAAACGCCAACTGTACACACACTCGAAGCTTTGCGCATTCAAAAAGACTAATTTATCGAAAAGTGCAAACAAGGTTTGATAATCATCCGATAAAAATTGATTTACTCGGGCACGATACTTCCCATTTGAGTCTTGCGTAGCTTCAAGATTATTCATAGGTATATTTAACTGCGCTTCACTTTGTGGCAGTAGTCCTAAACACCAACCCTCAAAAATAAGCACCTTGGGCTTATTTTTGCAATTTAACCACCTACCAGTGCTATGAGGTTCATCAGTCGCCTTATTAAAACGAGGCAAGATAAAATTCTCACTATTTTTAAATCGTTTTACTTGCTCAATGGCAAAAGAAACATCGTGCGTACCTGGCACGCCTCGTACTGTGAAAAGTGGATGGTATTGAATAGCTCGCTCTGCTCTTAGTGCTTTTGATAAATAAAAGTCGTCTAAAGAAACAATCTCAGTGGCAATACCTTGGCTCTCTAAGTACGCCTTTAAATACTCCGATAGTGTTGACTTACCGCTGCCCTGAGCACCATTAATGGCTAAACAAAATGGGCTCTTTTGATGTGATAATACTGGCTCTAACCAGTCGATCACACACTGCACATTTTCTGGGTAACTTTTTAAAAGACTATTCTTCTCTAAAAACTCTGTTTGCCAACGCATATTGACCTCTTATAAATGAAACACATATAGAAAAGGCCGCATGGGCGGCCTTCTAGCATAAGGGTATGCTTATTAAGCTTGTCTTGCTTCTAACATAATACGTTTCATATCACGTACGGCTTTTTCAAGGCCGTCAATCGCTGCGCGTGCAATTATGGCATGACCAATGTTTAGCTCATAGATTTCAGGCATTTCAGCAATTGGCTTTACATTGTGGTAATGCAGACCATGACCTGCATTCACTATGATCCCTAAACTATGTGCATATTTCACGCCTTCACGAATACGGTCAAGCTCTTGTGTCATTTCTTTGTCTGTTTCAGCATCAGCATAAGCACCTGTGTGGATTTCGATATAAGGTGCACCGGTTGCTTTTGCAGCATCGATTTGTGCTTTATCAGCATCAATGAATAACGATACTTTAATACCCGCAGCTTCTAGTTTGCTTACTGCGTCAGTGATTGCTGCTTGATATGAAATAACATCAAGGCCACCTTCAGTGGTTAATTCTTCACGCTTTTCAGGTACTAGGCACACATATGCAGGCTTCACTTCAAGCGCAATATTGATCATTTCTTCAGTCAGCGCGATTTCAAGATTCATACGAGTTTGAATGGTTTTTGCCATTACATAGACATCTCTGTCTTGAATATGACGTCTGTCTTCACGTAAATGTATGGTAATACCATCAGCACCGGCATGCTCAGCAACCGCTGCCGCATGCGCTGGGTCTGGATAACTTGTACCACGAGCTTGTCTTAGCGTTGCAATATGGTCGACGTTAACGCCTAATAAAATATCTTTCATTGCCTTACCTTGATAAAAATAGTTCTCGGCTCTTTAAAGCCTTGTTTCCTAAAAGTGGTTTTAATAAATACCGACTTAAATACTTTGCAGGTTTGCGCACCTCAGGATCTGCAAACTCCCCGCTTGCCATACGATTAAGTACTTTACCATTAAACCCCATTTGTGGGTTGTCGGTAACAACAAAGCCTAATTCTGGAATATATTGGTAATAATATTTATCTTTTATCTCATCACCATCGGCATCCATGTCAAACTCAACCCCAAACCCCAAAGCTTCAAGTAATTGATACTCATATGAACGTAATACGGGTTCAAAGTCATTACAGTCTACTAATTGTTTTAGGTGTTTTTGATATAGCTCGTAAATATATTCTTGTGGCTCACTGGCTGGGATCACTCTATAGCTGAGCTCATTCAAATAAAACGCACAATATAGCGGCTTGCCTTTTAAAGGAAGTGGGTTTTGTACTAACTCGAATTGGTTTAAGTATTTTAGGTCATAGTTGCCAGCATAACGGCACAAAATTGGGGTGAATGGTTGAAGTTGAGCACTGTGTTTAACCGACTGTTTGCCTTTTAGCCTGGCCAACATGGTTAGATGGCCAACACCTTCAACAAGCATACTCAGCATTGCCTGAGAGTCACTATACGGACGTCTATGCAGTAAGTAAGCTTGTCGAAAGTCGTTATGCAATCAGTCTTCTCCGTAGCCTAGAGAGCGAAGTGCACGCTCATCGTCAGCCCAGCCAGACTTCACTTTTACCCAAAGTTCAAGAAATACTTTGTTATCAAGCATATCTTCAAGATCTTTGCGCGCTTCGCGACCGATAACTTTAAGCTTTTCGCCTTTATTACCAATTACCATACGCTTTTGTGATTGACGCTCGACTAAGATCAAGCCATTGATCTGCCAAACACCGTTGTCTTGCCATTTAAACTGTTCGATTTCTACAGTAACAGAGTAAGGGAGTTCGTCACCCATGAAACGCATGAGCTTTTCACGAATGATTTCGGCCGCTAAGAATCGCATTGAGCGATCGGTCACGTAATCTTCTGGGAAGTAAAACTCACATGCAGGAAGACGTTTGCGAACCTCATCTTTTACCATATCGATATTCTTACCATTCTTGGCAGAAATTGGTACGATGCCAACAAAGTCACCCTGCTCACTCAACCACTGCATGTGTGGAAGCACGGCTTCTTTGTCTTTTACATTATCCGTTTTGTTCATAACGATAAGCACCGGACGACCACTATCTTGGACTTTTTTTAGTACCATTTCATCGTCTTTCGTCCACAGCGTACCTTCAACCACAAAAATGATCAATTCAACATCACCAATTGAGCTTGATGCTGCACGGTTCATTAAACGGTTAATCGCACGCTTTTCTTCAATATGAAGACCAGGCGTGTCGACATAAACGGCTTGATAGTTGTCTTCAGTATGAATACCCATGATACGGTGACGGGTAGTTTGCGGTTTACGCGAGGTGATACTGACTTTTTGTTCAACAATTTTATTTAGTAACGTCGATTTACCCACATTAGGGCGACCAACGATTGCGATCATGCCGCAGTGCGTATTAGGCGTCATTCTTTAAAATCTTCAATGCTTGCTCTGCTGCTTTTTGTTCCGCCTTTCGACGTGAACTGCCCACAGAAATAATGCTTTCCATCCCTTCCACTTCACATTCAACCGTGAATGTCTGGTTATGTGCCTGACCTTTCGTGTCGATCACTGTGTAATTTGGCAAAGGCAGTTTTCGAGCCTGTAGAAACTCTTGCAGTAATGTTTTAGGATCTTTTTGATTGTGACCCGGAGAAATTGCCGCTAAACGAGATTCATACCATGTCAAAATAAGCTTAGTACAAGAATCGATATCTGAATCTAAGAAAACCGCGCCAATGATCGCCTCAACAGCGTCAGCAAGTGTCGATTCGCGTCTAAAGCCACCGCTTTTTAGTTCGCCTGGTCCTAAACGAAGGTAATCACCTAAATTAAACTCAACACCAAATTCAGCTAAAGTTTGACCGCGTACAAGCGTCGAACGCATGCGACTTAGATCGCCCTCACGTGCTTTAGGGAACTTTTTGTATAACGCATCGGCAATCACGTAGCTCAAGATAGAATCGCCCAGAAACTCCAAACGTTCATTATGTTGGCCTTTGTGACTACGGTGGGTCATGGCTTGTTCAAGCAATGACTCGTCACTAAATTCATAGCCTATTTTTTTATATAATTCTGCTACACTTCTTTTCATTTTATTGAATATTACCTAGGCGTTCAAAACGAACACCGGTTGGAACCCACCCTGGTAACAGGCTATCTGGGCCATTATCAAAATCAAAACTCATCCAAATGAATACAGCTTTGCCCACTAAGTTTTCTTTAGGAACAAACCCCCACATACGACCATCTTGACTGTTATTACGGTTATCACCCATTACAAAATAACTGTCTTTTGGTACAACCCACTCATCTTTACGAGTACCAGTTTGCTGGTAATAGCGATCAGTAGACTCTAAAGCCTGTGGATTTATTAGAATGTCATGTTGTGCACCTGGTAAGTCTTCAGTCAGTCTTACCAAAGGCATTGGTCCTTGCATAAATTCATCACGGTTTACAATATCAAGGCCTATTTTATTGTATTCACCACACACTAAGTTGTCAGTGCGCTCTTTACCTGCTTCACAATTAGGCTTGATAAAAAGTTGGCGATTACGATACACAATACTGTCTCCCGGTAGGCCAATGACGCGTTTGATAAAGTCAATTCGCTCATCCAGTGGGAATTTAAATACCGTAATATCACCGCGCTCAGGTTCACCGACTTCAATCATCTGTGAACGCCAAACCGGATCTTTAATGCCATACGCATATTTTTGAACCAAAATAAAATCACCATCTAATAGCGTTGGCATCATGGAGCCTGATGGTATTTGAAATGGTTCAAAAATAAACGAACGGAAGATGGTGATAGCAGCAATCATCGGAAAAATCGATTTTGCACCCTCTACAATGGCAGGCTCAGGGGCAATCTGCGCAATCACATCATCATCAAGAGGAGTTTGCGTGGCGCCTTGTGCCAACGCAATTCGTTCTTTTCGCTTTGGTGCGAACATGTAATGGTCAATCAACCAAATCAAGCCTGACCCAAGAGTCAAAAGCACCAAGAATACAGAAAAATAGCCTGCCATTAATAAATCCTGTTATTTACCTACTTTAAGGATTGCTAAGAATGCATCTTGAGGAACTTCAACGTTACCCAGTTGCTTCATTCGCTTTTTACCTTCTTTTTGTTTTTGAAGTAGCTTTTTCTTACGACTCACGTCGCCACCGTAACATTTCGCGATTACGTTCTTACGTAACTGCTTAACTGTTGTACGCGCAATAACATGCGTACCAATAGCTGCTTGGATCGCAATATCGAACATTTGACGAGGAATTAGCTCTTTCAACGCATCAGCTAATTGACGGCCACGCTGCTGTGAACCCTCACGGTGCGCGATAATCGCCAATGCATCAACACGGTCGCCGTTAATTAAAATATCAACCCTAACCATATCAGAAGCTTGGAAGCGCTTAAAGTTATAATCTAGTGACGCAAAACCACGGCTCGTTGACTTAAGCTTATCAAAGAAGTCCATCACCACTTCCGCCATCGGTAGCTCGTAAGTCACAGCAACTTGGTTACCGTGGTAAGCCATCTTAGTTTGAACACCACGCTTCTCAATACACAATGTAATTACATTGCCAAGGTATTCTTGAGGAACAAGAATATTCGCTTCCACAATCGGCTCACGAATTTCAATGATGTCATTAACTGGAGGTAACTCTGACGGGTTATCGATTTGAATAACGCCATCTTTTGTTTCTACCTCATACACTACCGTTGGTGCAGTAGTAATAAGGTCCATGTTATATTCACGTTCAAGACGCTCTTGAATAATTTCCATGTGTAGCATACCTAAGAAGCCAACACGGAAACCAAAACCAAGTGCCGTTGAGTTTTCAGGCTCGAAGAATAATGACGCATCATTTAGGCTTAGTTTGTTAAGCGCATCACGGAAAGCGTCATATTCGTCTGAAGCAATCGGGAACATACCCGCGTAAACCTGTGGCTTAACGCGTTGGAAACCAGGTAGGCGTTCAGGCGCTGCATTTTGTGTCAAAGTAATTGTGTCACCTACAGGTGCACCATGGATATCTTTAATACCCGCAATCACAAAGCCTACTTCGCCGGTTTTCAACACTCCTGTGTTTGTCTGCTTAGGTGTGAAAATACCAACATGATCAGCAATATGTGTTTGATCTGTTGACATAATCTTGATTTTATCGCCTTTACGTAATTCACCATGCTTAATACGTACCAGTGATACAACACCTTGGTATGGGTCAAACCATGAATCGATAATGAGTGCTTGAAGAGGTGCTTCAGAATCGCCTACTGGCGGTGGTACATCGCGTACAATGTTTTCTAATACGTCTTTAATACCAATACCTGTTTTTGCTGAACATTGAACGGCTTCTAACGCGTCAATACCGACGATTTCTTCAATTTCTTCAGCAACGCGAAGTGGATCGGCCTGAGGCAAGTCAATTTTGTTTAAAATTGGAATGACTTCTAAGTCCATTTCGATGGCTGTGTAGCAGTTTGCAAGGGTTTGTGCTTCTACACCTTGACCCGCATCTACAACTAATAGTGCACCTTCACAAGCAGCAAGTGAACGTGATACTTCATAGGTGAAGTCAACGTGTCCTGGCGTATCAATGAAGTTAAGCTGGTAAGTTTCACCGTCATCAGCCGTGTAGTTTAACGTTACACTCTGTGCTTTGATTGTGATACCACGCTCACGTTCGATGTCCATCGAATCCAGAACTTGCTGCTGCATTTCACGATCTGTTAAACCACCACAGACTTGGATTAAGCGGTCAGACAAAGTTGATTTGCCATGGTCGATATGGGCGATAATAGAAAAGTTACGGATATGCTTCATATTTCTGGATTCTAAACTTCTTAAGTCATTAAATTAGATATTAGGGTGGGATTTTACATTTTATTTGCGCTAATCACCATCTATTTGCTTCACAGAGAAACTAATTGGGTAAATTTTTACCACTTTTACTTGGTGTTTAATGCGACTAACTCGATAACGTGCTAATAAAAACCCCAATACACCACCCATTAACGCAAACAAAATCTGTAATGGTTCAGATAAATTTAACAACAGCGCGCCAATGAACATCATCATAAATGCGCCCATTAACGGTGCCATATAAACCCACGCGCCATGATGTACTAACTGACTGTCATCAAGAGAGAGTTTTATTTTTTGACCAACTTCAACCGATTCATTTAGGTCAATGGGAAAGAGTTTCTTATGTGTACCAAAAAGGCGGCTAAATATTTTTGAACCACATTTGCCATTACATCCTTCACAGGCTGGTTTTGGTTCGGCTTGAAGATAAGCAGTTGTGCCGCGAATTTTCGCGACACTCAAGGTTTGTTCTATCATAGAGCTCGTTTTACAGACTCAGCAATGCTCTTTGCTGTTTGCGGTGGAATTTTACCTACCACAGATACATCAAAAGCACCTGAGTTGTGAACATAAACAGTTGTTGCGCCTGATGATAACGCGCCGCTCGGTCTTTTACCAGCCAGCGGTCTTTGCACAAACACTGAAAACTCAACTAACCCGTCTGAAAATAAATAATAATCTGCAAGCTCATTATTTAAATCTAATTTATGTCTATCGGCTTTTAACAAGGTAAATCCTTGCGGTAACCAATCGATCTGCCAATTAGACTGAGATTGTGGGCTTATCACATTTTCGCTAACTAGAGTTGGTTCAGGGAACTCTCTGTTTAGGAGCTCGACAAGCTGTTGTGCAGGCTCAGGCGTAACACTAATGTGTGTTAGCTGGAGTTGTTCGAGCAATTCACCCGCCTGATTCACATACGCCGCTTTTAATAACAGTGATGATTCGGTATCGATCCACAGCCAGTAATTGTATTTACCACTGTCTTTTGATTCTAAACGAACGAGCTGAGCAGGACGTCCTGCGATCCGCCCTTTTCCGCCAAGAACAAAATCATAATCTTGTTCTAAAACCGCTATGTCTTTAAAAAGCACTTCAGGGATTGGGCCAGCAATTGTGTCAGTTTTAATTGAATAAGGTGTCGATTGTGGCTCAAAGTAAGTGACCTTGTCATCAACACGGACAATTTCAAGGCCTGCACCATTAAGTAAACTTAACAGCTCTAACTCTTGGTTTTGATGTTGGGCATGTAACCAACGGTATGGCTCCATACCCTTTTCTTTCATCACTACAAAAGAAGCATCAAAATTTCTTTGATGCACAGCAGTTGCCATATTTTGAAGTAACTGTTTTGCAGAAAGTAGCTCAGATGCCTGAACTACTATAGAAAAACATAAACTAATAAGAAAAATAAACGGCTTCATTAATTAGATTCTTTACTCTCTTCTACTTTTTCAGTTTTTGCCTGATGTAAAGCATGGGCCATTCTAGATTGACGTTGATGTTCAAGAACAAGTGCGCCAATGCGTTGCTGCTGAAGCTCTCTTACTCCTTGCTGGGCACTTTGTAATGCAGAACCCTCAGATGAGAAACTCACCGGAGCAACACCACCCGCCACAGGAATGGACTGTAGTACAGGTAAATCATCACCAACAACAGGTGTCTGCTGCATGGTGTTTACACCTAATACCGCAACTAATGCAACGCTCGCCGCTATCGCGATTTGAGAAAACGGCTTTTTCCAACTACTGATACTGACAACATTAGATTGCGCAGGTTGATGAGCGACTTCTTCAATGCCTTTTACATTGTGGCAAGGTTCATCGGCCAATGCTGCTGCAACGCTTGCAGTAATGTCAATCGTTATTGCATTGTCGCTTTTAGCTCTCAATGCATCACCAATCATGGCATAACGCGAAAACTTTTCAGAGTCTAATTGACTTAAACTTGCATCATCTAGGATGCGCTCACCGTCAAAGATCTCTGAAGTGCTTACTTGTTCATTCTCAGCTTTATTAGCTTGGGCCATATTTAAGACTCACTAATCATTGGGTTTAAATTATTATCAATTGCTTCTCGCGCTCTGAAAATTCGCGATCTGACTGTTCCAACCGGACAGTCCATAATCACTGCAATTTCCTCATAGCTCATCCCCTCTATTTCTCGAAGGGTAATAGCTGTTTTTAAGTCATCAGGCAAGCCATCTATGGTTTTATAAATAACTGCTTTAACTTCATCACTCAGCAATAAATTCTCGGGTGATGCATTTGAACGAAGAGAATCTGCGTTGTCGTAGAGTTCAGCTTCTTCAGCATCAATATCGTTGGCTGGCGGTTTACGACCTTGAGCCACCAAATAATTTTTAGAACAGTTAACCGCAATACGGTACAGCCAAGTATAAAATGCACTCTCACCTCTAAAATTAGGCAGAGCACGATACGCTTTTATAAACGCTTCTTGTGCTACGTCAGCTATATCGCTTTGATTTGATACATATCGAGAGATAAGACCTGCGATTCTGTTTTGATATTTGGCAACTAAGAGGTTGAAGGCGTTTTTATCTCCTTGCTGTACCCGCTTGACCAATGCTAAATCCAATTCCTGCTCGCTCATTCGAGCCGGTACTCCTCTTTTTTATAATTGTAACTAAATGTGAGTTGCCATCTTTCACAGCAATTGAGACACACTAATAAATAAAAAGTTCTGTTTTTTTGAAATTTTTTTTAAAATATCGTTCAAACGCCTAAAATAACCTCTTTTTGAAAGTCTATTTTGGCCAAACGTTCGTACTTTTACGATCATAGTACACTTGTTAATGTACATCACATAGAAAAACGAAGATTCGAATATGAAACAAATCAATAACCATGAAACTGACGTGGTTGTCATTGGTAGTGGTGCTGCCGGATTGAGCCTTGCACTTTCACTTGCTGAGCACTGTAGCGTTACGGTGATCAGTAAAGGGTCTTTAAAAGAAGGGTCTACACTTTATGCTCAAGGTGGCATAGCAGCTGTTTTTGATAAAAAAAATGACAGTATTGAATCGCACGTTGAAGACACGTTAGCAGCCGGCGGCGGTTTATGTGACAGGGATGCTGTGCACTACACGGCAAGTAATGCAAAAGCTTGTTTAAAATGGTTAATTGAACAAGGTGTTCCTTTCGACATGGAGTTTGATAGCAAAGGTAAAGAGCGCTATCACTTAACACGTGAAGGTGGACATAGCCACAGACGTATTCTGCATGCCGCGGATGCAACAGGTAAGGCCGTTCAAACTACCTTAGTTAGCCAAGTACAATCTCATAACAATATTAAGCTGCTTGAAAACTACAATGCCATTGATTTGGTAAAAGATACTGAGTGTGACATTCAACCTGTAAAAGGTGTCTATGTTTATAATCGCCTTGCCGACAAAGTAGAAACGATTTCTGCTAAGTTTGTTGCCCTTGCCACCGGTGGCGCGAGTAAAGTCTATCTTTATACTTCTAACCCTGATGTGTCTAGCGGTGACGGTATCGCAATGGCGTGGCGCGCTGGTTGTCGTGTTGCGAATATGGAATTTAATCAATTCCATCCAACTAGCCTCTATCACCCCGAGTTGCAAAACTTTTTGATAACAGAAGCAATGCGCGGTGAAGGTGCCCACTTAAAGCGCCCAGATGGCACGCGATTTATGCCTGATTTTGACGAGCGCGAAGAACTCGCACCGCGTGATATTGTTGCCAGAGCGATCGATTTCGAGATGAAGCGTTTAGGCGCCAATTGTGTTTATTTAGACATCTCACACAAAGACAAAGACTTTATCATTGAGCACTTTCCTACCATTTACGCAAAATGTTTGAGTGTAGGGCTAGATATTACAAAAGAGCCAATTCCTGTTGTACCAGCTGCACATTATACCTGTGGTGGTGTCATGACAGACTTTAATGGTAAGACTGATTTACAAAATCTATATGCGATTGGAGAAGTCGCTTATACAGGTCTTCATGGCGCGAACCGTATGGCGAGTAACTCATTACTTGAGTGCATTGTGTTCGCACATGCTGCAGCCAAAGATATTTTGTCCAAACTTGAAAACTCACAGGCGCCTGTTCCAATCAATCAGTGGGATGAAAGCCAAGTAGGCAATTCAGACGAAGAAGTCGTGATCACCCATAACTGGCATGAGCTAAGATTATTTATGTGGGATTATGTCGGCATAGTTCGTTCAACAAAACGCTTAGAACGAGCATTACGACGAGTTGAGCTTTTACAACAAGAGATCCAAGAATATTATGCCAACTTCAGAGTTAGTAATAACTTGTTAGAACTTAGAAACCTAGTACAAGTTGCTGAATTAATCATTCGTAGTGCCTTAGAACGTAAAGAGAGTCGTGGCTTGCACTACACACTCGACTATCCTGAACAGAGTGACAACCCTAGACCCACGGTTTTAAAACCGTAGACAAAAAGCAGTTCTCGTTCTTCAAAACCAATCCTCTTAAATGTTCGAATCATTTTTGAGGATTGGATCTTTTTCATTCAAAGCGAATCGACATATTCTTCGCCAATCTTTTTCACTCATCGAAGAAGCCAGAATTTGTATGGTTTCTGATTTTTCTTGGATAGTTCTGATTTTTAAAGATAAGACGGAAAACTGTAGTTGTGCTGAAATAATATGCCCAGATACCGCCCTTTCACTATGCACTTCGATATAATTATCTTCACAGTCAAGTAACAGTGTTCCACTAAGTGGCGTCGTATTTTGGGTAATTTTATAAAAAAGTAGAAACGCTAAAACTGCAGCGATACTAATAAACAAGAAAGAAATCAGATGCCCAGAAACGAGAAAAGTGGCAAAGCTTAAAACCGACAAGAACAGCGCTAAGACCCTGAAGTCTTGCCGGTTATCTGCAAATATGATTTTATACTTTGACACGGCCAAGTATAAACTGAACCATTTTGTTTAGCTCTGGATCTGGACACTTTTCATGGCCCATAAACCAAGCAAATAAATCAGGATCTTCCACTTCGAGTAAACGTTGAAAAATTAGTTTTTCAGGGTCAGGCAACTCGTCAAAAGCTTCTTCAACAAACGGTCCAAGCAGTACATCTAGTTCTAGCATTCCCCTTCTACAGGCCCATTTTAGTCGTGATTTTGGAAAAAGCTGAGTCATCTATAACCTCAAAGTAATTAGAATAATCTAGAGTGGTGAGTATATAAAATCAGGTAACACATTAAAATGCTACACAGCCGAAAAGTTGATATTAAGCAATGTATATCAGTAATCTTTGAGTAACTCGATAGGTAATTTGAGTTTTACAGTGATACCTTCACCTAATGTAGAGTTACACTTGATTTCCCCTTTTAAAAGCTGCGTAATCAGGTTATAGACTATATGCATACCCAAACCACATCCGCCTTGATTTCGCTTAGTGGTTACAAAAGGGTCAAACACTGCTTTAAGCATTTCAGCACTCATTCCCTTACCATTTTCGTCATAGCTCAGATGCCAAAACTCTCCGTCTTGGTGGATAGAAACTTTGATATTGCCAAAATCAACGCCTTCAAAGCCATGGATCATCGAATTGTTCAATAAATTAGTCATTACTTGATATATTGCGCCAGGGTAAGTGTGCAATTCAAAATCTTCTCCTTCTATATCTATCTCTAGTTGCTTTCCCTTTGTTAAGGGGACCAATGAATCAAATACTTCTTTTAGATAAGATTTTATAAAGATGTTTCTTGCTTGTTCGCTTGATTGGTCAACAGCAACTTGCTTGAAATTACTAATTAAGCTTTGCGCCCTATCTAAGTTCCTTAAAATCAGTGCATAACCTTGGTTTTGTTCATTGATTGCATTATCTAAATCTTGCTGCCTCAGTGACTTGTTCTCAAGCTTATACTCTATCGCTGCCAAACTTTCTTGGTTGTAAGTAAGTGCCGTCAATGCAACACCTAAAGGCGTGTTTATTTCGTGAGCAACCCCTGCAACTAAACTACCTAATGAAGCCATTTTTTCACTTTCGATCAATTCTTGTTGTGTATGTTGCAACTCCATCATCGCCTGCTCAAGTTTCTGATTCTTTTTATAAAGCTCATCGGTTCGCATAGCGACGTTGATCTCTAGTTGTTCATTTAGCTTCTGGAGTGCTTCTTGATTTTTCTTTAGTTCTGCAATGTCCTTTAATGCCCCTGCTATGCGCGTTGCTTTGCCATTCTGATCACGTTTAACGACTTTTCCTCTATCAAGTACCCAAGTCCATTGCTCAAACAAATCTTTAACCCGTATTGCTATTTCGTAGCTGTCTGTTTTACCTTCTATACATTCACGAACTTTCTCTTCAATCAATATACAATCTTTTGGATGGACGAATTGATCAAAATCGTCAATGGTCATCACTGTGCCTGCATCACCATAATCAACTTTCGAAGACACTGTGTGACGATATATTTGATTGCTATTCACATGCCAGTCCCAAAGCTCGTCACCACTGGCCCACAGTGACCACTCTAAGCGCTGCCTCAACTCTGACATTTTAATATTGTCACGAACAACTTTTTTGTATCTCTGTTGGCGGGCATAAACAACAGAGGCTATGAGGGTTAATACTAAAAAGATATAAAAGCTTTTAGAGCCAGTATTCCACCACCAAGGCGCTGCAATACTGAGTGAAAACTGATGAACTGGTGAAGCGACATTAAATCGATTAATGGTATAAGCTTCAACTATGTAGCTTCCTGGTTTGAGTTTTAATAAACTAACTTGTCTTACCCCATTTGCAAGCTTTAGCCATTGCTCGCTCAATCCAATAACACGATAATAAAACTGGTTTTGTTCTGCGCCATAGTCCAAGCTGGAATAGTTCAAAGAAATAATGTCTTGGTTATGTTTTAGACTTAGTCCCTCAGCCAGTTCAGGGGCAACTGACAATACAGAGCCCTCTGCTGGCTTAAGTGACTCGCCCAATAGCTCAATTTCGCTTACTAATAATGGCCTTGCAGAGTTATCTACATCGAGTTTTTGCGGGTAAAATTGATTGAACCCTTTCGCGCCACCAACAAACAACCGCCCATCCGGTGCCAACCAAGCGGCATTATAATTAAACTCATTATCTTGAATACCATCTGTAGGCGAAAAGTTGTGCACATTAAAGTTACTAATATCAATACGGCTAAGCCCACCACTTGTTCCAGCCCAAACGTGCCCAACACCGTCATAAATCAGACCCCAAATTGCTGTATTACTTAACCCTTCATTTTGTGCGAAAGTATGGTCGATACTAAAGTCGCTATGGATCAGCGTGATCCCTTGCTCACTGGCGACCCATACTCTGCCATAAGCATCTTGAACAAGCATGAAAACCAAATTAGATAGTAAGCCATCTGATGTATTAATCTGTTGTAGTTCATCCCCTTTATAGCGGAATAATCCATTGCCAATACTGCCAAACCAGAGCTCTTCTTTTACAACAAGTAATGAAGAAACATGAGAAGGTGCATCGAGTGAACTTGCAAAATACGGCATTAACTTACTCGTATTTTCATTAAAAAACATCAAACCCATTGTTCTTGAAGAGAGTAATAACACGCCGTCATAAAGAGTAATATCGTTAAAACTTAACTCCGGTCCATTACCAAAATCGGGCTTAAAATGGTCAAGGGTCTCTGTGTCAAATGAGAACCGAAAGACACCATTACCTCGTGTTGTTATCCATAAATCGCTGCCATGCATAAATAACTTAGTTATAAAACTGCCTTGTACAGCAACTAAAGCCTTATAAATAAATTGAGACTCGATGAACCCTTGCCCATTAAAAACATAAACACCAGCGGAGGTGCCTACCCAAACTCTATCTAGTTCATCGATGGCAAAACTGCGAGTGTCTGGCGTCGATAAAGGCGAATCTGGATAGTTATCTGTACTAACATGTCCAAATGACTCACTGAGTTGGCTAAAAAAATGTAGCCCTCGTGTTTCTGTACCAATCCAAATGCCTTTATTTTCATCTCTCATTACTGACAAAATATTATTATCTTGTAGGCCATTTGCTTGCTGACGCTTATACCAATGATTCAGCAAAGTGCCATCGAAATGGAATAGATAAACACCGTTATTTGTCGCCAGTAATATTTCATTGCTCGAAAGATACAAGTTATTTAGGGTGATGTTCGAGACCTCAGCAAACGTTTTAGACCATAAAACTCTGCTGTATAACAAATCATAAACTATCAGCTCTTCACTTTTCGTCAGCAGGAATACTCTTTGCCCCCTAACCTTGAGCATCTTGAACTCACCTTCGAATAGCAATAGCGACTGTTGCTGCTCGTTAATTTTCATTAAACCTTTGTCGGTAAGATAATAAATATTGTTATTTTGTGTCTCTGGTGAGCGAATGAAATTGCCAACAACGGGAGAGCGGCTTACTTCTAATGTACTTTTATTAATTTGATAACTTTCACCGTTGGCGGTCGACACCAACACATGAGCACTTTGACAAGTTAAATCATTCACTCTGTCAGAGGTTATCGCGTCATAGTCACTTGCCAAAAAAGAATGAAACCGGCCATTTTGCGTATTGTATCGACTTAACCCTGTGTGTGTGCCTACCCATACATCTTGATCACTGATACAAATGTCGGTGATGAAACCACCAGAGAGGCTATT
This sequence comes from Pseudoalteromonas sp. BZB3, assembly GCF_040104455.1. Classification (NCBI taxonomy): domain Bacteria; kingdom Pseudomonadati; phylum Pseudomonadota; class Gammaproteobacteria; order Alteromonadales; family Pseudoalteromonadaceae; genus Pseudoalteromonas; species Pseudoalteromonas sp. BZB3. The sequence continues at coordinate 46,557 of NZ_JBECOS010000010.1, forward strand.
TTTATCTTGCTGCTTTGGTTGAAACTGTTTGAATTCATGGCCATCGAATCTATTCAAGCCCGCTTGGGTACCCACCCAAATATAACCAAACTGATCTTGAGCTAGCGCTGTAATAGAGCTTTGCGTAAGGCCTGCACTATAATCGTAAGAACGCATGATCTGAGCCGTATCGGTAAACTGCGGCACAGCCAGTACCAATTGACTAGAAAAAAGCAGAAATAGAAAAGATAGAATTGTCGCTCTCATACCCTGCCATCAAACACACCAAAGTGTTTTAAATATAGCAAAGCTATTAAAACTCACTAAAAAATAAACAAGTTTTTAGAGTTCGAAATCGCTTTTTGACCCGTCAGCATGCAACAGGTAGTAGCCTGCGAGTTTGTTGTTTTCAAGCTCAATAAGACTGATTGCAGCGTGAGATAAAAGATAAGGTGAGCGCAGATGCTCAGAGCGACAAAGATGCTTGGTCACTTTCATTTGCCAACGTTTAGTAAAAAAGTTGAGCGGGCTCCATCTCGCGTATAAAAATGAGTCTAAATGATCAAAACACTTCAACAGGGTTTTAGGGAATTCATTTTTAATCCCTGATGCAGTTAATTGCCAAATACGGTTATCGTGTTGACCAAAGCGTGCTTGCACAGAAAAACAAAACGAATAATGTACGTCGCCCGATAAAATAATAGTTTCTATCGGCGTATCACTTCGCCTAAAAATATCCATTAGCTTTCTTGCCGCGCCTTCATGTGCCATCCAGTTCTCAACATCGACCACCAAAGGGTGACCACAGGCGTTAAAAATGGCTTGCACCGCTTCAATGGCTTTTACCCCAAATACTGGTGCAGGAGACACTATAATTGTTTCTTTTTGATGCTGAAGCTGAGTTTGCAGAAACATCAGCATTTCCCAGTCCATTAAGCCACTGGGCTCATTAAAGTCTTGCTCATTACGCCAACGGTGAGTTCTTGTATCTAATACAACTAGCTTCGGCGTTGTTTCAAGACAGTAATGCCAGTTATCGAACTGATGAATGTGCGTATCAAATTCTGTCAGATGCCACTCACTTGACTTTAGACTAGAGCTGAAGTGAGTTAAAAGTGATTTAGACATTGAAACTGCGTCATTACCAAGCCCTTGGAAGAGCCAATAAGACAACAAACCATTGCTGATAATTCGTTGACTGGCAGGGTTAGACGAAATGTTTTGTTCCCATTGAGCGGTTAAATTCCAATCGTCGGTAACATCATGATCGTCAAACATCATTAAAGTTGAGATGTTAGCAAATAACCTTGCAACCTTTGGTAAACTCTTTACAAACCCCTTTAGGCTGTTTTTTTGTAATTCATATAACTCAGTTTGTTTGGCGTTGGTAGTTTTAAAATGTGCTTTTTCAAAATCAAATAACCGCCAGCACGCTTCACTATGCGCCAATAAATAATAAGCAACAAACTCTTCTAAATAAACAAGGTGATTGACTGCATGCGCGCTGGTGAAGTGTGGGTCATCTTTGCGAAGCCAATATCCTAAACTGCGTTTTGAACGCTCTTGCCATGGTGTTTTTGGTAAGTACGGCGTTCTTGCAAATAATTGCTCTGATAAATTACCAGGTAAATTTATATATTCAGTTCGGGCTTCTTTGAACAAACCGAGTTGCTCAATAACAGCATAGATGGCTTGAAGCATTGACCCAGCCACATCATCGGCATAGATTTGATCGCCAGAAAGCAATAATAATGTTGGTGCTGTTGTTTCATTGAGTCTCGCCTGAGAAAGCGTTTCATCTGCACTCGCCAGCGAATCTTCAACAGGATAATGCGGGTTACGGCAAGAGCCGTGTAATACCTGCTTTAAAACATTTGGGATCACAAACTCAGGCATATTGGCATGAGGGTAACAATAAGCTGACAAATCCGTTTTAATCTCATCGAGATACAACGTATAGCCTATTGCTGTATCATAAATAAACTCACCACTTTTTGGTTTCACATTCACTATGTAGAAAAAACAATGCTTCCCCAGTGGTATTTCGAGTACTTCGTTTTCAACCTCTGTACCTGTAAACTCAAAACGTACAGCCCGAGGCATTGAGGTAACAAGTTGCAAACACACATTACTAGCCTCAGCCCGACGAATCATCGGGCCAAGTAAAAGTTCTGGAAGATCTGTGTTTACAACTGACATAACGATTATTTGCGCTTGGCTAAGCTAAATAGATCATAGAAGTTTTTGGTTGTTGCCGTTGCGAGTTCTTTGTATGTGATGCCTTTCAAGTCAGCAATATAATAAGCAACATCTTGCACATAAGCAGGTTGGTTAGTTTTGCCACGATAAGGCACTGGCGCAAGGTAAGGTGAGTCAGTTTCGATAAGTAATCTATCTAGTGGTATTTGCTTCACCACCTCTTTTAACTCAACCGCATTTTTAAATGTCACAATACCTGAAATTGAAATATAAAAACCTAAATCTAGTGCTTGCTTTGCCATGCTCCAATCTTCTGTAAAACAATGCAAAACACCACCGCATTTATCGGCACCATGGGCTTTCATTAGATCTATGGTATCAGTTCGGGCATCTCGGGTATGAATGATCAGCGGCTTTTGTAGTTCATTAGCCACCTCAATATGTCCAATAAAACTCTCTTGTTGTACAGAATGCGAGTCTTTTGAGTAGTAATAATCTAAGCCCGTTTCGCCAATCGCAACCACTTTATCATGTTGCGCCAATGACAATAGCTGACTTTTATCCAAGGCTTGATCTTGGTTTAAAGGGTGCACACCACATGAGACTGAAATATCATCAAATGCTCGTACCTTTTCTAGCATACTCGGGAATTGTTCAAGTGTGACGCTCACACATAAAAAGTGCTCGACTTGCTTTTGTCTTGCCGCATCTAAAGCTTCTGGGAGTGATAAACCAAGTTTATCAAAATCTAATCTATCTAAATGGCAGTGCGAATCTACAATCATAACAACTCTTACATGGTGTAGGTGGGTTTTTCTGAATTAAGTGCTGTCCCCAGCAACTTTATGATTTTATCGTTGACTGTTTCATTCCCCTCAGAAAAGCCAACGCCCACGCCTGGTGGATTTGAATTTTGCGCACCTTGCGGTGTTATCCATACAACTTTGCCTTCAATGACATCTTCTTCTAATGCATCTGGCAAAGTCACGCGCAACGATAAAGGCTGCCCCATATCAAAACGAGAATTAGTTTTAACAAACAAGCCGCCGTGCTTTAATGCGGGCATATAACAACGATATAACTCGTCAAAATCTTCAAAATCTAGAAGTAAAACTTGCATAGTGCTCCCCTACTGCAAAGCCTGTTTTAGCGCTGTAAATAACTTAAGCAAGGCTAATTGTAAATTCAAGCCTGGGATCTGTTGATGATCCTTTATAAAGTCAGCCAAAGCATGTTGTGCGACTGTTATTTTCAAGAAGTCAGCACCATTGTATAAACCTTGCTTTATTCGCCCTTGAACAAAGCGCCCCATTTCATTTACCAATTCTGGCGATTTTACCAATAATTCAACACATTGCGAAACATCAGTCGTATGATTGAGTGTTTCAATACTATGGAATAATTGGTTAATTTGTTCAACTTGACCCGTTTCAAACCAATGCTTAATTTTCAAAGGTTGTGATATAAACAAGTTAATCCATGGCTGTTCACCGTAGTCACCTAATTGCTGCGTCAACCAAGCCCTAACTTGCTGCTCAGATTGAACCGCTATATTGCTCTTTGCACAGCGACTTACAATCGTCGCTGGCAATTGCGCGACATCATCACAAGTTAAAATCAAAAAGCGTTTTGCGTTTGGCTCTTCAAGTGTTTTCAGCAATGCATTGGCCGCTGAATGCGTCATTTTATGCGCTTGGTGAACAATAACTACTTTGTTACCACCTTGCTGCGCCGAATGATAGATGAAATCGGCGATTGCTCTTATTTCATCGACACCTAAGGTCGCCCCCTCAGAGCTGACAAGCAGTTTATCAGGGTGAGTTTGTGCTGCAATTAAGGCACAACTTTTACATTGGCCACATGCCAAAAGCTCTGAAGTATTTTCACACAAGATGGCATCAGCTAGCCCCTTTGCTAATGCTAACTTGCCTACTCCTTGCAACCCAGCAAGCAGCTGAGCATGATGAAAGCGACCCGCTTTAAAGCTCGTATTGAGCTGTTGCCAAGGACGCTCTAACCAAGGCATCATCACAAATTAACCTGCTGATAAAAGTTTTCTAATGCCGCCAAAATATCAGCATGCACTTTATCCATCGCTTGCTCTGCGTTTATGACCACGCAGTTTTCATCCGATTCTGCTAATGCTAAATAACGAGCGCGAGTTTTTTCGAAAAACTCAATCGCCTCTAACTCAATTCTATCGAGCTCTCCACGCCCACGTGCGCGTGATAAACCCACCTCTGGTGAAATGTCTAGATATAAGGTGAGATCGGGTTTTAAACCTTGTAATACAATATCAGAAAGACTGTTCAATGTTGCTTGAGATAAACCTCTGCCACCACCTTGGTAAGCTTGTGAAGACATGTCATGTCTGTCACCCAGTACCCACTTGTTGGCGGCAAGGCTAGGTCTGATCACATTATGCAGTAACTGCGCTCGTGCAGCGTACATAATAAGTAGCTCAGTTTCACCTGCCACTTCTTCTTCATACTGGTTTTTAACAAGCGTTCTAAGTGCTTCAGCCATTGGCGTGCCACCCGGCTCTCGGGTGTTAATAAAGTCAATTTGCTTATCTGCAAGAAACTGTTGGCAAATTTGCATTGCTGTTGATTTACCAGCCCCTTCAAGGCCTTCAATCACAATAAATTTAGCTGTCATTACTTCTCTTTAAAATATACTGTCTTACGGCCTTATTATGATCCGTTAAGTTTTTAGAAAACTGATGCTGGCCGTTGCCTTTGGCAACAAAATAATAGTAATCAGTTGTATCAGGTTGTGTCGCCGCTATGATTGCCTCTTTTGATGGCATGGCAATGGGTGTTGGCGGCAAACCATTTATTCTGTATGTATTATAAGGCGTATGCTCTTTTAAATCTTTGCGTTTAATATCGCCATCAAATCGTTCACCCAATCCATAAATTACCGTAGGATCAGTTTGCAAACGCATTTTCTTATTGAGTCGATTAATAAACACTGAAGCGATTTTTTTGCGCTCTCCAGCGTAACCCGTTTCTTTCTCAATGATCGATGCCAATATTAGCGCCTCATAAGCATTTTGCAGTGGCAAATTAGCCATTCGATTTTCCCAAACTTGCGCGAGTTCTGTTTTCATTGCCTCATGTGCGCGTGTCACAATCGACAACGCGCTGTCGTTTGCATGATAAAAATAAGTTTCGGGTAGTAACCAGCCTTCCGCATAGTTAGTCACTTCTAATTGCTCTGAAAGCTTTGCCTCGTCAATATTATATTGTATGAAAGCGGCTGATTTGAGCTTGTTGAGGACCATTTTTAAAGTGTCACCTTCGATCACAGTAAAACTAAACTGTTTTTGCTGACCTTGGTGAATTTTGTCAATGGTCTCTAACACGGTTAAATTTTGTAACTCATATAAGCCTGGTTTTAGCGAAGTATTTGCAGGATATAACTTGGTATATACTTGCAGTGCAAAACACGAATCAATATTACCTTTCGCTAACCACTCATTACAAAGTCGATGAACACCTGTACCACGTTTCACTTCGAACAGCTCAGGGAGATTTGTCAGTTGTAACTGCTTAAAGTGTGTTATTTGCTGTTGAATAAATATGGCAGCGAATAACATCAAGAGCACAAAGACTGCGGTTATCTTCCTAAGCATGTAAGGAACTCATTAAACTCTGTTTGACGATTAAGGCTACTTCAAGCTCAAACTGTTTTGTATCTAATTGAATAATTGGCACTAACTCCATCAAACTATTACAAGTGAACAACGCATCCATATCAGTCCAAAAACCAATACTTTCTTCAACTTCAGTAATGGTATTTACTTGCTGTAATGCACTAAGGTAAACACCTTTTATTCCTGCCTTAGACAATTTTGGCGTAAAAAAATCACCATTTTTAAAACCAATCAAATTTCCTGCTGATGTTTCAATAACTTGATTATGAATGTCTAACACTACCACATCATGGCTGTCAGTAAACTGCTTGGCATCTTGTTTAATCAGCACTTGTTCGAGTCTATTCAATGTTTTTAAGCCAGCCAACAATGGTTGATGACCTAGTTTTACGTTTGAAGTGCTTACTTTGATCCCATCAGCCTGCCAGTCAGCATAATGCATTGGAAAAGGAAGGATGGAAACAATCGCATTTAGGCTTGGCTCGTCAGGCGCTTGGTAACCCCGTCCTCCCTCACCTCTGGTGATAACCACTTTTAATACGGCTAATTCATGCTCTAACGCATGCTTTTCACAATCGAGTTGCAACTGTTGCCAATCAATTTTTGGAAAATGGAGTGCTTTGGCACATGATTGCAGGCGTGTGAGATGTAAGTCCCAGTGTTCGGCTTTGCCAAATTTGATGGCTGCAGTAGTAAAGAAGCCATCGCCATATTGGAAGCCGCGGTCTTGAGGTGTGATTGCAGTTGTTATTTTTAAGCTCATTTTAATCACAAAAAAGCCCGGCATTGCCAGGCTTTCTTTAGTAGTTTTTCGCCGTATTTAAGGATTATACCTTTTTAAATAGCAACGAGCCATTGGTTCCACCAAAACCAAATGAGTTACATAAAGCGTACTCAAGTTTTGCGTCACGACCTGTGTGAGCAATATAATCTAGATCGCACCCTTCATCTGGGTTATCTAGGTTAATGGTCGGTGATACTTTTTGGTCATGTAACGATAGCGCAGTGATAATTGACTCAACAGAGCCCGCAGCACCTAATAGGTGACCCATCATTGATTTAGATGAACCAACCATCACTTTATCAGCAGCGGCACCGAAAATAGACTTAACCGCTTGCGTTTCAGCCTTGTCGCCCGCATGCGTTGAAGTACCGTGTGCGTTGATATAGCCCACTTCTTCTGCGTTTACACCCGCGTCTTTAAGGGCATTTTCCATCGCAAGCGCTGCACCTGAGCCATCTTCAGGTGGTGACGTCATGTGGAATGCATCGCCACTCATACCAAAGCCAACAAGCTCGGCATAAATTTTTGCGCCGCGTGCTTTTGCATGTTCGTACTCTTCAAGTACCATCACGCCTGCACCATCCGCAAGTACAAAACCATCACGGTCTTTGTCCCAAGGACGAGAAGCAGCTTGTGGATCGTCATTACGTGTTGAAAGTGCACGTGCTGCACTAAAACCACCCATACCAATTGGTGTAGATGCTTTTTCCGCACCACCTGCAACCATCGCATCTGCATCACCATAGGCAATCATGCGCGCGGCATGGCCGATGTTATGCAAACCGGTTGTACAAGCAGTAACGATTGAAATATTTGGACCTCTCAAGCCATGCATGATAGACAAGTGACCAGAGATCATATTGATAATTGTCGAAGGTACATAAAACGGTGACAGCTTACGTGGGCCACTATTGAGTAGTTTTACATGGTTTTCTTCGATTAATGTTAAACCACCGATACCTGAACCTACAGCTACACCTACACGTGCTGCATTTTCGTCAGTGATTTCAAGACCTGAGTCTTTTAAAGCTTGAACCCCTGCTGCAACACCATATTGGATAAACAAGTCCATTTTTTTGGCTTCCTTCTTAGGCATGTACTCAGTGACATCAAAGTCATTGATCAGACCTGCGAATTTAGTTCCAAAATTTGTGGTATCAAAGTGCGTGATGTTAGAAATGCCACTTTGGCCTTCTAGTAAGCCTTGCCAGGTTGATGCAACATCATTGCCTAGCGGCGTCAACATACCTAAGCCAGTTACTACGACTCGACGTTTAGCCACGGTTTCCTCCAAAAGGGATTGATTATTTTTATGAGGGGGTAGAAAAGACTAAGGGCAGCGAATGCTGCCCCAAGTGATACGTTTGATTACTCAGCGTGAGCAGTAACGTAGTCGATCGCTGCTTGAACAGTAGTGATTTTCTCTGCTTCTTCGTCAGGGATCTCAGTGTCGAATTCTTCTTCTAGAGCCATTACTAGCTCAACAGTGTCTAGAGAGTCAGCACCTAAGTCGTCTACGAAAGACGCTTCGTTTTTAACTTCTTCTTCTTTAACACCTAGTTGCTCAACAATGATTTTCGTTACGCGTTCTTGGATATCGCTCATTCTTCTTTCCTTTATTAAAACGCATTTGCGTTATTTTCAGATTGCGGCGTAGTGTACGGCGCATAATTCTGTGTTTCAAGGATTTGCTCAGATATTTTGATCTGGTCAAACCTGTTATAAATTAATTTATACTTTTATCGCTTATTTTGATAGCAATTTCAAGTAAGATTGCAGCAAGATCACAAAAAATTAATTGAATCTTTTTTATGATTTACAGCAATTAAACCATGTACATCGCACCATTTACGTGCAAAGTCTCACCTGATACGTACGCAGCCGCATCAGACGCTAAATAACATACAGCAGCTGCGATTTCTTCAGGCTGACCTAAACGACCTGCAGGCACGTTAGCAAGTGTTGCTGCTTTTTGCTCGTCAGTTAACTCATCAGTCATGTCGGTTTGAATAAAACCTGGTGCAACAACGTTCACTGTAATACCACGAGAAGCCACTTCACGTGCTAGAGATTTAGAAAAACCAATTACACCCGCTTTTGCAGCTGCGTAGTTTGCTTGACCTGCATTACCCATTGTGCCCACAACAGAACCAATGTTAATGATACGCCCAGCTTTTTTCTTCATCATAGGACGAAGAACCGCTTTAGAAAGACGGTAGATAGAGCTTAGGTTGGTATCAATGATATCGTTCCACTCATCGTCTTTCATACGCATAAGTAGGTTATCACGTGTGATACCAGCGTTGTTAACAAGTACATCAATATCACCAAAATCAGCTTTAATTGCCGCTAACGTTGCTGTGATTGAATCAGCATCCGTCACGTTTAGCGCGTAACCTTTGCCGTTTTCGCCTAAATATTCACTAATTCTTTCAGCGCCAGATTCGCTCGTCGCAGTACCCGCAACAATCGCACCTTGTGCAACTAGTGCATTAGCAACAGATTTACCGATACCACGGCTTGCACCTGTCACTAAAACAATTTTACCTTCTAATGAAAATAGATTGCTCATTATTTATCTCTTCTTATTTAGCAGACTCAATTGCTGCTGCATCGTTCACAGATGCACATGCAATTGACTTATCAATACGTTTAACTAAGCCACTCAGTACTTTACCTGGGCCGAACTCATAACTCTGTGTAATACCTAGCTTTGCAAGTTCTTGAACTGTTTCAGTCCAACGAACAGGACTGTAAAGCTGACGCACTAGCGCATCTTTAATCGCTGCCGCTTCTGTTTCAATGGCAACATCAACGTTATTGATCACGCTTGATTTCGGTGCATTGAATGCAAGAGCTTCTAAATCAGCAGCAAGTTTTTCTGCTGCAGGCTTCATTAGTTCACAGTGAGAAGGCACGCTTACAGCCAGTGGAAGTGCGCGTTTTGCGCCTGCTTCTTTACAAGCTTCAGATGCTTTTTCTACAGCTTCTTTATGACCTGCAATGACAACCTGACCAGGAGAGTTATAGTTAACTGGCGCAACCACTTGCTCACCCGAAAGCTCAGTACAAATTGCTTGGATTTTGTCGTCATCAAGACCGATAATAGCAGCCATTGAACCTACACCTGCTGGTACGGCTTCTTGCATGTATAGACCTCGGTTCTCAACCAATTTTACGGCTTCAGCAAGACTTACTACACCTGCACACACCAAAGCTGAGTACTCACCTAGGCTGTGACCAGCTAGAACAGTCTCAACTTCTGCATTGCTTGCTAACCATTCACGGTAAACAGCAACGCTCGCAGTTAGTAATGCAGGTTGTGTACGATGAGTTTGATTTAGTTCTTCAGCTGGACCGTTAACAACTAGATTTGCTAAGTCATAACCCAGCGCTTCTGATGCTTCTGCAAATGTTGCTTTTACAATTTCTGATGATTCAAGTAACTCTGCAAGCATGCCAACTGCTTGCGAGCCTTGACCTGGGAATAAAAGTGCAATTTTCTGTGACATATAATGCTCTTTATAATAATAGTTATGCCACCCTCACCCCAAGTCAGTGATGTTCGAGGGACGATGGCGAGTGTTCTTCATCTAATGTAATTTGTTCGAAGGTCGCTTCTATTTTTTCAGGAACCTGTTTTTCAACTTCTCTGATTGCTTCTTCGATTGCAGCAAGAAACGCCTTGTTCGAAGCATTTCCGTGACTTTTCACAACAATACCACGCAATCCTACCAGACTTGCACCGTTATACTGGTCGGGGTTCACCCTTCTATAGAGTTTTTTTATGATTGGGCTAAGTAATACGGCTAATAATCGGTAGAAAAAACGTTTTTTCAACGCTTTTGTAAACTTATACATAATAAGTTTAGCAATGCCTTCACATGTTTTTAGAGCGACATTTCCCACAAACCCCTCACAAACGACAACATCGGCCTTACCAGAAAACATATCGCTGCCTTCACAAAACCCCGTGTAGTTAATATAAGGCGTTGCCTTCATCATATTCGCGGCTTCTTTAATTGTGTCATTGCCTTTAATGTCTTCAGAGCCAATGTTAAGTAAACAGACTTTTGGTCTATCTCCTTTGCATGTCTCACCAGCAACAATGCTGCCCATAATACCAAACTGAAACAAAGTCTGTGCATCACAATGCACATTAGCACCCAGATCCAGTAAATAGACAGGTTGTTTTTTTTCTGTAGGTACAGCAGAAATGAGTGCAGGTCGTTTGATGCCGGGTAGCATTTTTAGTACAAAGTGCGCTATCAGTAAAAGTGCACCAGTATTGCCTGAACTAACGCAAGCTTGTGCTTGTTTGTTTTTTACTAAATCTAAAGCGATACGCATTGAAGAGTCTTTCTTGTTTCGAAGTGCTTGCGCAGGTTCGCAATTATTAGAAACAACTTCACTACAGTGCTTAATGATCAATCGTGGGTGTGTGTCTGCTTTGTGTTTTCTTAAAGCGTCAGCAATGGAATTTTCATCGCCGCAAAGAAGCAATGTAAGATTAGGATATTTATTTACCGCAGAAATGGCGGCTGGAATAGATGAACGGGGGCCGTAATCGCCCCCCATCATATCTAACGCAATGGTTAGATGAGTCAGCATAAAAGCAATCTCTTATTTAGAAATTACTTTTTCGCCTTTGTAGTAACCATCAGCAGTCACGTGGTGACGAAGATGAGTCTCACCAGAAACCTGATCTACAGTTAGAGCTGGTCCACTGATTGCGTCGTGTGAACGGCGCATGCCACGTCTTGCGCGAGACTTTTTGCTTTTTTGTACAGCCATTAGCCTTCTCCTAAGAATCTTTCTTAAGTTGTTTTAAAATTTCAAATGGATTTGGTTTGCTCTCTGTTGCGACTACTTCACCAAAGCTCGCAGGCTCTTCGGAATAAGCGCAAGATGCTTCGTCGTGAGTTGGCACTATAGGAATCGCTAAAATAAGCTCGTCTTCTATAAGTTGACGAAGATTTATTTCACCTTCTTCATCCAGTTCAACCACATCGTAGCAATCAGGAAGATGGTCCGACTCATCACCCGCTTTAACCGGTGAATAAGCAAAGTCATGTTCCAAATCCAACCCTAAATCTCCATTACAACGCTGACAAATAACGGTCAGATGTGCACGGAAAGAACCGCGAATTACAACCAACCCTTGTTCATCATTACTGCAATGAATGTCTACCGCTATTTCACCAGTTTGATCTTGCACAACTTGCTCTAAGCGAGAAAGTTCTTCAAGCTGAACAACGCCGTCATAACTAAGTCTGCGTTGAGCTGCTCTGCAAGGATCAAGAGTGATGGGAATTTTCACCTTTTGCATAGGGGCTGCATCATATAGATAGTTAATGTTTTAGTCAAAATAAAAATCAAAGTTTCCTTTGTTTTTCGCTCTATTGCGCCCTATTCTAGCGCTATTGGTATTTTGAGAACTAAGTGTTTATGAAAACTCTTCTTATTTTAGCGTCAAGCTCGCCATTTAGGCAGCAAATTTTAAAAAAATTAAACCTTCCTTTCTCATCATTTTCACCTGATGTTGATGAAAGTCATTTATGCGATGAGTCGCCTGACGAATTAGTGTCTAGGTTAAGTGTGTTAAAAGCAAAAGCAGCCAATGGCAAATTCAAAGAAGGCTTGGTGATTGGCTCAGACCAAGTAGCTGTTCACGTCGGAAAAATACTTGGTAAACCCCATACAAAAGAAAATGCCATCAAACAGCTGCAAAGTTTTAGTGGCAATAAAGTGAAGTTTTTAACCGGATTGTGCCTATACGATATAGCAACGAACCGATATGAGGTCATTGTCGAACCGTTCAACGTTCATTTTAAGAAGTTAACTCTTGCACAAATCGAGGCATATTGTGATGCTGAAACGCCCTATCAATGTGCTGGCAGCTTTAAAAGCGAAGGTTTGGGGATTTGTTTGTTTGAAAAATTAGAAGGCAGCGATCCAAATTCATTGATTGGGCTGCCATTAATTAGATTAAACGAGTTATTAACTCGCTTTGACGTCGATGTGTTGCTCAGCCAACAGAAAAGTATGTAAGTCAGTTAGGCTGTCTAGTACTGTCAGCGCTTGCGTTTTTTCAAGCGCTGCTCGAGTTGCTGCGCCATGGGTCAATCCAACCGCTGCAATACCCGCTTGCTTGGCCATTTCGATATCTAATAATGAGTCACCAATCATAATGGCATCTTCAGCAGCCACACCTGTCAATGCTAAAATCTGATTTAGCATATCAGGACTTGGCTTCGACTGCGCTTCATCAGCTGTTTTAGTGGTAACAAAGTATTCTTCTGTCGATGTTTCAGCCATTAAGCGGTTTAACCCTGTACGAGATTTACCAGTCGCAACCGCCAGTTGCACCTGACTCGCAGCTAAAGCATCTAATAGGTCATTTGCTCCTGTAAATAACGGTGTGGGCGTATCATCCCATTCTTTATAAACTTTTTTATAAGCTTGAGCTAACGCTTCCCACTTATCTTCATCGTTTGGAAACAGCTTTGCAACCGCGGTCGGTAAAGATAAACCTATAATAGATTTAGCAGCATCATCGGTCGGAATTACCGCATCACATTGCTTGGCTGCAAGTTTTAAAACATTCACAATTTTTGGCACTGAATCCATTAAAGTGCCATCCCAATCAAAAATAACAAGCTTGAACTGCATTACTTTGCTCTTAATGTTTTCAAAGCATTATTTAATGCTTTATCTAGTGGTGCCTCAACATGCATGGTTGTTTCATGTTTCGGATGCAAAAAGCGAAGATCATGAGCGTGTAAGAATAAACGGCTCAGTCCCATTTCTCTCATACGGCTATCGAAAACTTGGTCGCCATACTTATCATCACACGCAATAGGATGGCCTTTACATTGGGTGTGAACACGAATTTGGTGAGTTCGACCTGTCACTGGCGATGCTTGTACCAACGTGCAACCATCAAAACGCTCAAGCACTCTAAAACGAGTATGAGATGCTTTCCCCTGCTCTTCATCTACTCGAACAACACGTTCGCCTGACTGTAGGGTATTTTTTCGAAGAGGCTCTGTAACATTTTTAATTTTCGCCGCCCACTCACCTACTACTAATGCCCAGTAGTTTTTCTCCATGGTTTTTTCACGGAGCTGCTCGTGGAGTCCTTTTAAAATAGAGCGTTTCTTTGAAATCAGAAGACAACCGGATGTATCTCTATCTAAACGATGCACAAGCTCTAAGTTTTTTTCGTGTGGTCTTAAAACGCGTAACGCTTCGATTAAGCCATAACTCAAACCGCTTCCGCCATGAACAGCCATGCCTGAAGGCTTATTAATCACAATGAGATATTGATCTTCAAATAAAATCGCATCCTCTAATGCTGATATTTTATCTAGATTTTTTGGTACAAACTCTTCTCGCTCAGCCACTTTAATGGGAGGAATACGAATTAAGTCTTCCATTTGTAATTTATAAACCGGCTTAACGCGCTTTTTATTAACTCTTACCTCTCCCTTGCGAAGAATTTTATAAATTGCACTCTTAGGCACCCCCTTCAAATGGGTCACTAAGAAGTTATCAATCCTCTGACCTTGCTGATCTTCAGTTACGGTTACAAAGCTGACTTTTAAAGGAGATTTTTCTGACATTGCCTAATCACTGATTTGAGTAATAATTTAGTTGCTATCACGACGTTATTAATGGGATAATCGACGCGCAATTTTTTTGCGAAACTGCTTTTTATCGCAAAGACAATAATCGTGATGCACATCATGGGTGACGATCATACAGATAGCGGCTTGGATTTCCAAAGCTTTTGTCACCCGAATAACACGTGCCTTTAGCTCACTTCGATGCGCGTAACAGATCGCAGTGAAGGCTAAGCATGATTAAAAAAGAAAGCAAAAATAGAAATAAATGTCTGATTGCGTAAGTAAAAGCCAAAAACGAGATAAAACTTATTCACTAAGAAGCGCCCTTACCGTGCGAATAAACTGGTAGTGATAACCGTCACCGTGTGCTTAAAAAATAAGTTGTAAGAACATTCCATTGACCCCAGTCGTGAGACTGCATCATTAAATATGGGGCACTCGTCAGGTCCACGCTTTGCACATCAGACTCGACTTAATTTGAAAGTAGAGTTAACAATATGAAACGTATGCTGATCAATGCTACGCAGCAAGAAGAAATGCGCGTCGCACTGGTTGACGGTCAGAAATTATATGACTTAGATATCGAAAGTCCTGGCCACGAACAGAAAAAAGCCAATATTTACAAAGGTAAAATCACTCGAATCGAACCATCTCTAGAAGCTGCATTTGTTGATTACGGTGCTGAGAGACACGGTTTCCTTCCTCTTAAAGAAATAGCTAAAACTTACTTCCCAGAAGGTTACACATTCAATGGCCGCCCTAACATCAAAGATGTTATCAAAGAAGGCCAAGAAGTTATCGTTCAGGTTGATAAAGAAGAGCGAGGCCAAAAAGGGGCTGCTTTAACAACATTTATTAGTGTTGCAGGTAGTTACTTAGTCCTAATGCCAAATAACCCTCGTGCAGGTGGAATTTCACGCCGTATTGAAGGTGACGAGCGGATTCAATTAAAAGAGGCGCTAAGCCGTTTGGATTTACCAAAAGGCATGGGACTGATTGTTCGTACTGCTGGGGTTGGTAAATCATTTGAAGAACTCGAGTACGATTTAAAAGCACTTCTTGTTCATTGGGATGCAATCCAACAAGCTGCTGACAGTGGTAAAGCACCATTCTTGATCCATCAAGAAAGTAATGTAATTTTCCGCGCGATCCGTGATTATTTACGTCGTGATATTGGTGAAATTTTAATTGATAAAGCCCGTGTTTTTGAAGAAGCTAAAGCACATATCGAGCGCTTCCGTCCTGACTTTATCAACCGCGTTAAACTTTATCAAAACGACGTGCCACTATTCACGCATTACCAAATCGAAAGCCAAATTGAATCTGCTTTCCAACGTGAAGTGCGCTTACCTTCTGGTGGTTCAATTGTCATTGACCCAACAGAAGCACTAACATCAATTGACATCAACTCTTCGAAGGCGACCAAAGGTGGCGACATTGAAGAAACCGCGTTAAATACTAACCTTGAGGCGGCTGATGAGATTGCGCGTCAATTACGTTTGCGTGATTTAGGTGGTCTCATAGTTATTGATTTCATTGATATGACTCCACCACGCCATCAACGTGAAGTTGAAAACCGTTTAAAAGATGCTGTACGTCCAGACCGAGCGCGCGTTCAAATTGGTAAGATTTCACGCTTTGGCTTACTTGAGATGTCACGTCAACGTCTTCGTCCTTCATTAGGTGAAGCAAGCCAGCATTCATGCCCGCGTTGTAATGGCCAAGGTACAATTCGCTCGAACGAATCTATCGCCCTTTCTATCTTGCGTTTAATCGAAGAAGAGGCGATTAAAGAGAATACTGCCCAAGTCAATGCGCAAGTGCCAGTAGCTGTTGCAGCATACCTTTTAAATGAAAAGCGCAAGTCTGTTCATCGTATCGAGAAACGTCATAACTGTAATGTATTCATCATTCCAAATCAGCATTTAGAAACACCTCACTATGAAGTGGTTCGTTTGCGCAAAGATGAAACACCGGAGACGGCAAGTTACGAGCAGATTGCTACACCTGAACCTGAAGTAATCGAAGTTGCTGTCAGCACAACCCCTAAAGAAGAGCCGGTACTTAAAGGTGTTGTTATGCCTTCTGCACCAGCGCCTACACCTCAGCCTGAAGCAGCTGTTGCTCCTAAAGCAGAAGAGGTTAAGTCTGAAGGGTTATTAACGCGCATAGGTAATTGGTTAAAAGGTCTGTTTGCATCAGAGGAAGAACCTGAAAAGAAAGAAACAGAAAACAAAAACCAAGAACGTAAACCACGTCGCAATAATGATAATCGCCGTCGTAATCAGCAGAAGCGCCGCAATCACAAAAAACGTGATGATGCCCAAGCTAAAGACAATTCCGAAAGCAAAGACCAGAATGAGAAAAAAGAAGGTCAGGAAAATCGCAATAAGCGCCGTCGTCAAAATACGCGTCGTCGTCCTGACAATCGCACTAATAAAGAAGCTGAAGAAAAGCAACAAACTAATACCGAAGGGACTGCAAATGCTGAAGTTCGCGTAAAACCGAGACGTCAGCGTCGCAACCTTCGCAAAAAAGTACGCATTGCTGATCAAGAAGCTGCTATTGATAATCAAGATAGTAACAATACAGTAGGAATTTCTGAATCTGAAAGTGCGATTGTTTCTCAAGAGCAAACTCAAATTAAAAATCAGAGTGAAGAAAAAGCCGCACGCTCTGAGACAAAGCGCGCTGAGAAGCTTAAAAAAGCAGCTAAAACTGAAGATAAACCTGTAGAGGTTAGTTCTGAAGAAGCAACTCCGGTAACGGAAGTGATTACTGAATCTGTAGAACAAGGTGAAGAAGCACCAAGAACACGTTCTCGTCGCTCTCCTCGTCACCTTCGTGCAGCAGGTCAGCGTAGAAGAAAACCTGAATCTGCAGAAAAAGAGCAAGAGCCTGCATTCATCCCTGTAGCAGACCAAGCTGCAGCAGAATACGAAGCAGAGCTTAAAGCTAAGCAAGTAACAGAAGAGATTGTTGAAGTAGCTGAAACGCCTAAAGCAGAAGAAACTGTTGCAGTAGCTGAAGCACCTCAAGCAGAAGAAGCTGTTGAAGTAGCTGAAGCACATAAAGCAGAAGAAGCTATTGCAGTAGCCGAAGCACCTCAAACAGAAGAAACTGTTGAAGTAGCTGAAGCACCTCAATCAGAAGAAACTGTTGAAGTAGCTGAAGCACCTAAAGCAGAAGAAACTGTTGAAGTAGCTGAAGCACCTAAAGCAGAAGAAACTGTTGAAGTAGCTGAAGCACCTAAAGCAGAAGAAACTGTTGAAGTGGTTGAAACGCCTAAGGCTGAGGTAACTGTTAAAGTGGTTGAAACGCCTAAAGCAGAAGAAACTGTTGAAGTGGTTGAAACGCCTAAGGCTGAGGAAACTGTTAAAGTAGTTGAAGCCCCTCAAGCTGAAGAAACTGTTAAAGTGGTTGAAGCCTCTAAAGCTGTTAACGCTTTGTCAGCACTACCTCGCGTTCGTTTCCATGCCAATGCATCAGCGCCAATGACGAAAGCACAAAGCAGTGATGAAATTGATGCATTTGAAATGCCATCTGCGATGCCTTTAGAACAACGTACACCTACCCATAACTCAGGTATGTCTGCGGGTTCTAAAGCACCAACGGCGAGGGCAAGTGCCGACATGGCCTCTCCTGCTCAAGTTGACTAAGTATCACTACTGACTAAAAAAGGCTGCAAATGCAGCCTTTTTTGTTTTTTGTAAAATATTAAAGTCTATCAACTACGTATAGCTTCTCTTTCTCAAGCACCTTGTGAATGTACTTTCTAGTTTCGTCATAAGGTAAATTTGCGCTTAATACTTCTAAAACACGATCAGGAGACATAGAGTTAATGACTTTGCTGGCATTGCGAATGCTTCTAGAGCCATCGCCATTGAAAGCCCTCGCTACATTCCCGGCACCAGTATTGTAAGCTGCTATCATGCAATACTTTCTACTTAAAGGATCTGAGATATGTTTTAAGTAGCGTTTATCTAGCAAATGCAAATAAGCCGAGCCCGCTTCTATATTATTATCAGAAACGTATAAATATGGGGCTGACATTGGCGCGTCTATATCATACAAGAAACGATTCACATCAATACCCGCGCTTGTAGGCACAACTTGCATTAAACCAAAAGCAGGTATATGAGACTTCGCCATCGGATTAAAATGACTTTCGGTATGCATCACAGCCAATATCGTCGCAGGAGGCAACTCAAATCGTGCACTTTGCTTTTTTATCGGCGCAAGATATTTCTCTGCACGCTGTGATACCTCACTGCTTTTAGGCAAGGTGATTACAAATTCAGTAATAAGCGTGTTCTTTGGTGCCTCAGAGATAATTTCAGGCACACTCTTTTTAAGAGAAAGCATACGTTTTTGTTCTAACTGCTTTAAGACTGCTTTATCTTTTTCTAAAGATTTGAGCGATTGCTCATCTACATTTTCATTTACAAGCTGTTCGTCATATTTTTTATCAAGCGCTTGTTGTTGAAGACGCGTTTGCTTCTTTATCTCTTGTAAAGCCTTCTTCAATGCTTTCGCTTGAGATTTTTTATCGATCTTTGTGGTGTCTGCTCGTTTAAAGTCTCGCTCATCTAAAGATGACGGCTCACTGTTATAAAACTCTTGTAAAAGTGCTTGTTCAGAACGAAGGAATTGCTGAAATAACGCCTCTACTTCGTGTTTTTTAGGTGCGATACCCGCCTTATGCTTAACACTCAAAGTGAGCGTATTATTCTCAAAATCAACATTCAGTCTAGCTGAATCATCCTCAGAATAACTCACAAACTGATTTTGGTTTGTTACTTGCGCATCACCCCAGGACTTCAAAAGCTTATCCCTGAACTTATCATACTCAGCCATTTGCGTTTCAACATAGCGGTTAAAATCTTTTAAGTGCTGCTGTTTAAACGCCTCAAATTCAGATAAGTTGTTTTCTTGAGAAGGCTTTTGCTCTGCCTGCCAGGACTGCATGGCTTTATCGAGTTCAGTATAAAGAGTAGAAGGCGTAGCTTGCACATGCAGTGCTAAGATGGGGGATGCTGCTAATAGCATTAATTGACGTTTCATTTACTTGTCCTCAATGACAAAAAAAGCGCATCGAATGATGCGCTTAGAATTGCTTTAGTTTGTTAATCTAGCAATTTCCTTTTCTAAATCTTGCTCTGCTTTAAACGCTTTAAATTCCTGATATAAAAACTGCTCATCTTGTGGATCAATTTTAAGCTTTGTTTCTTGCACTAGGTCTTGAAACAGTGTTTTTGTCAGCTCTGGAGATAAAGTTGTTAATGCACAAAAATAATCTTTGCCAGCAATATCAACAATGTCTGCTTTAACTACTCGAGAGCCTCGTAAAGTTTGTTTGGTTAACTGTTTAGAGACAGAACTAAAAGTTGAGCCCACAGTCGTTTTATCATTTGCATCAACACGGTTTGCAAAAGTTTTATCTAAACCTTCAATACGTGTCTCAATTTGCTGCGCCAATGCCAAACGTGCATTTGCAACTGCCATTTTTTGATCTATCGAAATATTACCTGAGTACTTAATACAATCAGCAGCAGCAATACCATTTTCGACAACAGGGTTTAAAACCCAATCGGGTACATTTACACGAGAGCTTGATGCCGTGCTGTCTGACGTTGAACTACACGCTGATAGCATACCTGCCATGAACACTGATGCAATTAGTGGTTTAACTTTCATCTTGTTTTCCTTTATAGCCTTAAGCAATGTTAGAGTTACTGTAGCAAAGTTAATCAAGCTAAACAGTAATAAAGTGTAAAAACATCTTTTAACAATTTTACACTTTCAAATGTTACTATTTTTATTTAACTTACTTGGTTATAAGTTACTATATTCTTTATTTATTTTCAGTGCAAAGGATGTGTCTTTGAAAGTATTTCATTTTTTCCTATTAAAACAACTTTTTGTATGCAGCCTAACGCTTATATTTCTATCGGGTTGTAATACCCTTCATGCTAACAAAAGCGCTATCTTGCAAATAGAACAAGGGCAATTTACTCAAGCAAAGCAAACTATCAATCAAAACTACTCCGCAGTTGGTAGAGATAGACTACTGTATGAAATAGAGTTAGCAACCATTCTTCATCTAGAAAAAGACTACTTACAAAGTAATCAGCATTTAGAGAGAGCTAAAGCACACATCGAGTCGTTTTACACGGTTAGCGTATCTGAGCAAGCCCTAGCAATGTTAAGCGGGCCCAGTTTTGCCAACTATGAAGGCAAAAACTATTATTTACCTCTGATACATTATCTGAAAGCGTTAAACTTTAATGCACTCGCTCAACTTAACCCGAGTATGCGTGAAACCTACCTAGATTCGACCCAAGTTGAAATGCGACAGCTTGATGTTTACATGGAAAATTTAAAGTCTAAAACGGGGGGTTACAAAAGTTCTGAACAAGAAGATGAAGGCTCCCTTACCGATATTATATATGACATTTTAAAACCAATTGCTGCACCTGAAACGCTTTTAGAAAATATTGAATATAAAGATGATGCTTTCATTCATTTATTCAGTGGTTTACTAAATGAGCAAAATAACGATTTAGATGCTGCTAGATTGCAGTACCAGAGGGCCGCTCACGCATATGAAAATGGCTTTACTAAGCAATATGGGTTAGCTGATACAACCGAAAAACTTGCACTAAAAAACTTGGCGCGGACGATGAAATTAGCAGGTGGATACAGCTCAGAGCTGCAAACCCTGCTGAGTAAACATAGTTCTATTGAAGTTCCCAAGGGTAAACAAGTTACGATTATCCAAAACCTAGGGATTGCACCAGAAAAAAAACAGTTAAACTTTATGCTAAGAGCCGAAGCGCGATCAAAAGCTTTGGTGATGTACCCTATTTTTATTGGCTCAGAGCAAGAAAAGCGTGAGCAGCGACTTTGGTTTCAAATGCTTTATGCTGATACTAGCTTATTTGACCTGATGCAAAATTACATACTCGGTGATGTAAGCGATGTACTGTTAGGGACC
Source organism: Pseudoalteromonas sp. BZB3 (assembly GCF_040104455.1). Lineage (NCBI taxonomy): Bacteria > Pseudomonadati > Pseudomonadota > Gammaproteobacteria > Alteromonadales > Pseudoalteromonadaceae > Pseudoalteromonas > Pseudoalteromonas sp. BZB3. The sequence continues at coordinate 67,802 of NZ_JBECOS010000010.1, forward strand.
ATGACTAAGCGGATCCCATTAGGCTCTTTATGGGATGAAGCTGAAGATATCGGGCTAATTGATGCCCTCGAATATGGGGGTAGGATCTCAGTAAGTTATTTAGCTCCACCCAAATTACCGGTCCGTAAGACTGAGATTTGGCAAGGCAATAAAAAATTAGCTGATCTTGAGCAATTTCATTCAATAAGCCAATTAGCCTTACAAAAGGCCTTGATTGATGCACAATCTGAAATCCGTATCGCATTTACGCGAGAAATCGTCAAAGCCTTAACCGCTCGCAAAGCGATGCTGGTAGCCGGCGCAGATCAAAACAATCTATTAGGTAGCTTTGTGAAAATTGCTTCAACCGCAGTGAACGCAATTACCGCATCGGCTGACACAAGACAATGGCAGTCATTGCCTGCACAAATCAGGCTAGCTCAGTTTTCTCTCGAGCCCGGGCTACAAAATTTAACAATAAAAACCACCCTAAACTCGGGACGAGTGATACAACAATCGGCTAACATAGAAGTACAAGGTTCAATGACGGTTTGGCATACGCGTACCTTTTTAAATGCTGTGCCAACAGTTAATGCTCTATAAATGGAAAACACAATGCAGAGAACAAAAAACTTTTTAACCTACTCTGGCCTTTTACTTTCAGGCACTTTATTCCTATCAGGCTGCCAAAGTACAAAGATTGAACGCGTAGACAGCAATCAAGAGATTGCTCTTTCTGACAATTGGAATGCTAAGGATTCGCAACTTGTCGCCGAAGCTATGGTCAATGATATGCTTACCTTTCCATGGGTTAGCGACCACTTAAAATATCACAGCAGTAAACCTGCCATTATCATTCAAAGTGTTCGTAACAAATCTCATCAGCATATTGCGGTTGATACTTTTTTAAATGATTTAAAACGTGCCATTCTAAGAACGGGTCAGGCTGATTTTGTGGCAAACAGCAGTATTCGAAATGAGATCCGTGAAGAGCGGAAAGACCAAGAACTTAATGCCTCTATCGAAACGCAAAATGAAATGGGGCAAGAGCTAGGTGCTGATTATGCCCTCTCAGGGAGTATCAACTCATTTGTAGATGAACAAGATGGACAAAGAGTGACGTTCTACCAAGTAGACTTAAGATTAATCGATATGACAAGCAACCGTGAGGTATGGAATGGCCAGAAGAAAATTCAAAAACATCAAAAACGTTCGCGCTTTGGTTTCTAAAGCCCCTATAGCTGCGTGCTTATCTTTGCTGATGTTATCGGGTTGTCAGTCTACCTCTTCAAGAAGTGAGCCTGTCACCCCGGCTTGGATCACACAAACTCCAAGTGCACCGAATGTGGTATACGGCGTTGGTCAGGCGCAGAATTATGGCGATTTACAACAAGCTAAAAACACCGCGATTGAATCAGCCCGTGTTGCGTTGGCTAAACAGCTCAATGTCGTGATCACTGCCGATACCCGTATTGTGCAACAAGCCAGTAATGGCAGTAGTAAGTTTAAACTTAACGAATTAATTCGATCCCAAGTGCCTGACTTAAAGTTACAAGGGTTACGTATAAGTGAAGAGTTTCAACAAGGCAATACCATTTATGCACTGGCTGAGTTCAATAAAACTAATGCAATTATGCAAACTGAACTCGAAATTTCAGGTATTGATAGTCAAATTGCCGGTGTGAGTTTAACCCAGCCGACAAAAACACAACGTTTAAAATCGGCATTGAGAGTTAAGAAGCTTTTAGCTGAACGTATTCAAAAGAATGAATTTTTGTCTATGCTGCAAAGCCAACAAGTGATCTTAAGTGAATCAGTATTTTATAAAGCCAAACAAGCTGAAGAAGTGATTGCCGATTTGAGCTTCAATCTTGAAGTAACTTCTGAGAAAGAATCAAATTTAAGAGATCACCTGGCTAAAGCGCTCACAGATCAAGGTTTAAAAGTTTCGACATTTAAACCGGACTTTACCATCAAGATCAGAACTGATTGGCAAAATATTAACCAAGACAGCACCCATTACAGCGTTGCACAGACCTTTGTCTCTATCGTTGAGAATGGGGAAGAAAGAGCACACTTCAACAGTAAAGTAAAAGCGGCTTCTTCTTATCAAAGTATGGCAAAAAATAAAGCCATGGATAAGATTGCAGATAACCTAGCTGCACAAATCGCTGACTTTATTTCTTCATCTTATATGTAAGTACACACTTACAATTAAGCCATTCTTAACTTAATCGCTTGGTTACGGCCAAGCGTTTTTGTTTCATTTAAGGCTGTATCAGCCAAAGCCAGTAGATCTGTGTAATTATTTGCTTTATTTGCTAAGGTCGTCGAAATACCAATAGAGACAGTCACAAAGTCATTGCCATCATCTTTGTTATAACAGATTTTGCGAGATAAAATATTATTTTGAATGCGGTTTGCTATTTTTAGTAGTTCTTTTTCTGGGGTATTGTGTAAAATCATCACAAATTCTTCACCAGAAAAGCGCCCTACTATATCTTCGCTTCTGCCTGCAGATAACACATTCGCAATGCCCATAAGTGCTTCGTCGCCTGCCGCATAACCATATTTAAGGTTATATTTTTTTAGGTCATCTACATCAATCAAAAATACGGTTAACTCTATACTATAACGGCAAGCTGTTTGCCAACTGCGTTGTAAAACACGTTCAATTTCACGACGATTATAAAACCCGGTTAATGCATCATGAGTTGCATAACCACTAATAATATCTAATTGATGTTTAGTACGAATATGCATGGCTAACCTACCAAGTAAGCTCTCTTTTTGTCTGCTTACATCAAGCATGTCAGATACGCCAACGGCAAAACCTTGTGCCTCGACTTTATCGGTTAACTTATCGCTATAATAAATAACAGGGGTTGTACTTTGCGACATTGCACGAAACTGTTTACAGAACTTAAAGTCAGGATCCGCTTGGTGTTCAACGAGTATCAAAGCACCGTTTTGTTTCAGCGCTTTACTCAATAAAGCATCTTGCGACTCAAGTTTATAAAAATCATATTCTGCATGAGACAAATAACTTGAAACTACTTGAGATGATAATGAGTCTCCAAGCATAAACACTTTTTCATTAAATTTAAGATTGCAGGCACTGTACTGATCAACTTGTTGCACGGCTTCATTTTTAAAAAAAGACCGTAAAGTACTTTCATTTTGTAAACCTGTAATAGAATCTCCGGCTCCGTTTGCCAAAACAGGTACTTTATGCCCAAAATCACCTTTTTCCCAGCCCGATTGCCATTGCAACAGCTGTACTTGCTGCTGTTCACTAAACTCAAATTCATCTACACCATATTTAACAAGTAAAGAATCTAAAATTGTAGGATCTGATATATCTAAATTCTCTATCCATAGTGCTCGGTATAAAGCATCTCTAAACTCAAGGGCTTTATCTGGATAACAGCCTGACACCGCATTGAGCGTTTCATTCAGCATTGAAGTATTAACCATAAATTTTGGATTATGGATCTCAATGTCAGGGGCTTTATCTATTACGGCTTTAAATTCGGCATTGAGAATATCAATATACTTTAACTCTTGAACAGTTGCAGAGGGTGCATGCTCTACTAACCGCCACTCTATTTCGTTAATTAAATCGAGATTTTTTAACCGCTCGTGTAGTACAAAACAAAACGGGCAATTTATATCAGCATAAACAAACGGTCTTTGATTCATAATAGTCAGGCACATTGAAGTATATTATTAAATATAGACAAGACTTTACCTTAGAGTAAGCCAATAAAAAAAGAGCCGAGGCTCTTTTTTTGGAATTATCATAATTGATACTAGGGCGTGTTGACCTTTGCTGTTTGTTTTTGCAGCAGTGAGTTGGATATTTAGGCAAGGCAGAGGCTGCGTAGCATAGTTGCTCTATGTAAGTCAGCCGATAACGCCGAATAAATGACCAACTCGCGCTGCTCGGAGAGTTCAACCAAAGGCTTCCAATACTTTGTCATTCGCCACTCACATAACCCATTATGCTTCGTAGCTCATTTCGTGTATTGAAAGCCTTTGATTTGAACAAAATTCATACCTCAAAGATAAACACGCCCTAATCGTTTTCTTCATAAAAGCGCTGTAATTGCTCTTTTAGATTTGGTGGTATACCTTTAATTGTAAGCGTGTCATTTTGAGCATCATACAATATCCGCTCACCTAAGTGTTTACGCTCAAAACCCACACTTACACCACCGCCTAGACCTGAAAATTTTACCATAGTTGTTAACGTCTTCTTATCAACTGGGAAAGATTCAGCTAAGTCATAGCTTTGATCTTTATAAAAGTCTTCAAATTGAGTCTCTGAAGATTTTGACAGTGTTTCAGATAAGTCAGCTATATTGGCGTCTTCACCTGTTGTAATGCAGTCGTTACAGTAATCAAAGACTTCTTTCCTTAAGTCGTCTTTTTCTTCCTTATTAAACTGCTGTTCACTCAAATAATCTTCCACAGCTGCCAACATCACATTCGACTGCTGTTTAGCATCAATGCCTTCTTCACAGCCTAAAAAGTCTAAGAAAAAGTCAGCCACTTTTCGACCTGCTCGCCCTTTAATGAACGAGATGTAACGCGCATCTTCAGGTTGCGTATCCCAAGCAGACAAATCAATTCTTGCTGCAAGCTGCATGCGAGAAATATCTAAATGGCGCGAAGCAGATAAATCTAGCTCTGAAGTAATCGAGTAATGCTCTTTAATGTTTATTAATGCGATTAGTACATATTCTGTTGCCACATATTGGTAGTGGCAAAATACCAAGTACCCTGTTTCGTTAAAGGCGTATTTATTCAGCTCTTCTTTTAATACCTGCGTCGCTTGTTCGGTCACATTATAAAAATTGAGTTCATTATTGCGATAACTCTGCATCGCCGATGCAACTTGGCTATTTTTATCTGGGCTAAACGCACAATATCCCTTGCCAGGTTTACTGGTGTAAGCATGATGTAATTGTTCAATAAATACATTCACTCGGTCGTTAATCGACATCTCATCATTGCGTAAATGGATTTGGGTATCTTCGTCCTGTTTGTCGACATAATGGACAACCAGTTTATTCACCTCAATGCTCATCTTTGTTTTTCGCGCCTCTGGTGTTAAAATAAAAAATTATTATTTATTGATTTTGAACCAACTGATGCCTATCCAATCTAAATATTCCAACAAACAAGTAGAACAAATTGTCGACCAGCTTATCGATGTGTTAACTCAACAACAGGCACCTGTTGATTTAAGTCTAATGTGTTTAGGAAATTCTATCACGCATATTCTAAAAGAACATGTGCCAGAAAATAAAAGACAAGCTGTTGCCGACAATTTCGCTAAAGCGCTCGTGCAATCGGTAAAATAACTGAATGAATCTCACCCCTGACAACCAGTTTTCTTCGAAAGCCAGCCAACTTTTGAGTTGGGGACACTGGTTTACTTTCGCTAATATTGGCTTAGTACTGCTGATCAGTACGATTTATTTATTTGCCGATAGCCAACCGAGCACACCGCTTGGTTGGTTCTATATGCTGATAACTTGGGTGAGTCATACCAGCTTTATTACGTTTTGTGCCTTTGTCTTAACCATATTTCCACTGAGTTTAGTATTCCCTTATCCTAGGCACATACGGGGCATGGCTGCGGCCATTGCAACGATTGGTGTTTCAACTTTATGCTTAGATGCATTCGTATACTACAGCCTCGGCTACCATATTAACATTCAGTCGCTACCTGAGATAATTAGCTTACTTTGGTCAACACTCACAAGCTCACCAGCCATAACGACTGTCATTGCTGGTTCTATTATTATTATTATTTTGGGACTGGAATTGATTGCCAGTAACCATGCATGGCGACACCTAGATAGACTGAAAAACCTAAAATTTGCCCGTTACGCTACGAGTGTACTGGTTACTTGCTTTGCCTTAAGTCATAGTATTCACATATGGGCCGATGCAAACAACTATTTCGATATTACAAAACAAGATAACGTATTGCCGCTCTCTTACCCTACAACGGCAAAGACCTTATTAGCACGTCACGATTTACTTGATATTGAAAAATATCAACAGGCGAGAAGTGTACAATTAGAAGGCTCAAAGGGTGAATTTGTACTTAAGTCTTCATTGCCAAATTGTGAAGCTGAAACACAAATCGTCAATATTGTCGTATTTGAAAATAGTGAACAATTGAATGCTTTTGTTACTGAGCGTTCGAATTTTTCTGTGCTCGACAATGTTTTACAGCCAGGTAATCGCCAAGATGCACTGTTTAACCTTATTTATGGGCTACCTGCATATTACAATTCTGAAAAGCTACGAGGCTCTTTACCCGCTTGGTCACAGAAAAATGCGCTACTGGGCCTATCTGGCTTTGCAGATTCAGGCTTCAAAGATACTGATGGTGAGCACCCAGTCAACATCATCTTAGCAGATAAACTTGAAGGTCTTCCTACTGAAAATTTGATTGCACTTTCTCTTGCTGACGACAATGGCAAAGAGCTAATTACCACCTCACAGGCATATGTGTCAGATTCTATTCAAATAAAAAATAGTGACAGTTTTAAACAGCTTAACGACATAGTCTATTCTCTGATATCAGAGCAACTCAATTGCCCTACACTTGCAGAAGCTACCATGTTAGGTAGAAACCTAAATCAAGACTTCCGCCAAGAGGGCGTGAACTACTCTAACGGTGTATTGATTACGTTCAAGAAAGACCGAATTACTTTAGTTAACCCAGATGGCAGTTATAAACAAATGTCAGGTTCAGAGGGTTTCCTATTAGAGCAAAGTTTAGATATCCCTTTCCTTATCCACAGTATCAAAGAGTTACAGAAGTTCACTCACAGTAGTGGTGGCAATTAACTTGCATCTCCTTTTAGCTTTACTATATTTCTATAATCCTACTGAGGGTCATGGAGAAAACTAAAAGGAGCTGTTTATGCGAAGAACATATGCCATTATTCTTATACTACTATCTATGGGTGTGTCTGCTGAAAAGGTCTCTGTCAGTTACTATAAGTGCGTTACAGATAGAGGCACTATTTTTAGTCAGCACCCTTGTGGTAAAAATGGCACTATTCACACATTAACGCATTCCAACCCTGAAGCAAAAATACCTGCTGAACAGCATTTCAAAACACTCAATAACCTTGAGAAGCAACAAATAGTTCGAAATTTAAAGCATGAGATCCGTGCTAAGCGTCAGAAATCTGCTATTTTGAGTCGTGACAGAGACAGAGACTCTAGAGAGCAACAAGCTCGCTTGAATCGCGTTATGGATGACCGAAAAAAACAACAAACTATCCGAGATGTTAAAAAGCAGCTCAAATCTATCAATAAGCAATATTTAAAAGATATTAAAGACATTGATAAACAAATAGCGAAATTAGAGAAGCAACTAGCCCGCTATCAATAAGGCTTAGCACAAGTTAAGCAAATCATAATCATCTGTAGACCATTGTGGGATAGCCAAACACCCCATTTTCATTATATAGTGTTAGCAAGATAATGCGTTTTTGGTAATTTTACCTCTATTTTGGCGGCAAATTACCTAAATATCGAGGATGATGATGCACGCTTTCAGTCTAGCCCAATTGATACTTTCTGGCTTTGCTAAGCACTATCAATTATTTCAAGAGATAACAGGGCAAGCCCCTATCGCTTTTGCCACACAAGACTGGGGGAAAATCCAGCAAATCAGCAAAGCACGTATCCATCATTATGATGCTCGAGTCAACGAAACCATCAATGACGTAAAAGAACTATTAAACTGCGATGTGCTTGATGAATCTTTTTGGTATCAAGTGAAACAGCACTATCTAGACTTATTAACCTTTCATCCTCAAGCTGAACTGGCTGAAACCTTTTATAACTCAGTATTTTGTCGTTTATTCGACAGGCAGTATTTCAATAATGATTTTATTTTCGTCGAAACAACTTTGAAAGATGCCCCTGCGGTTGCTGTTGAAACCGAATATAGTAGTTATTTTCCAGTTGTTAAAGGGTTAAAGCCCACTATCAAACAGATTATCAATGAGTTTGACTTTAAGTGCGAATTTGCCAATTTAGAGCAAGATATTAGATTATTAGTAAAAGCATTTATTCAACAAGCACCCGATACGCACCACCAGCACCATCAAATGCGTTTTGATATGCTGCCCTCCCCATTTTATCGCAATAAAGGCGCGTACATCATAGGTCGGGTTGTGTCCCAGAGTGGTATTCAACCCTTTATTATTTCTGTGTTGCATAATGAGAATGGTAAGCTGTGCATAGATGCTTTACTTACCAACTCTTCACAGATGCGGGTCATTTTTGGCTTTGCGCGCGCGTATTTTTTGGTTTCGACTAATACCCCATCAGCTATGGTGCATTTCTTAAATCAGTTAATGCCGAATAAAACGCCCGCAGAGCTCTACAATGCCATAGGTTTTCATAAACAAGGCAAAACCGAGTTTTATCGTGAGTTTTTACATCATCTAGATAACAGTAATGATAAGTTTGTGATCGCTCCAGGAACCCCAGGCATGGTGATGATGGTATTTACGCTCCCAAACTTTCCCTATGTTTTTAAAATCATTAAAGATAAATTCTCTGAAAGTAAGCCTTTTGGACGCGATACAGTATTAGCTCGATATCAATTGGTCAAAAATCACGACCGTGTTGGTCGAATGGCTGACACCATTGAATACTCAGATGTTGTACTGCCGCTAAATAGATTCTGCCCTGAATTACTAAAGCAATTACAAGCAACCATTGCTGGCAGTATCAAGATAGAGAATGATCATTTAGTCATTAAACATTTATACATCGAGAGACGAATGAATCCGCTCAACCTTTTTATTGAGCAAGCTTCTGACGAACAAAGTTTTAAAGTGATTGACGATTATGGATTAGCCATCAAAGAGATGTTGCAGGCTAATATCTTCCCTGGAGATATGTTGCTGAAAAACTTTGGTGTCAGTAAACACCACAGGGTGATATTTTATGATTACGACGAAGTGCAATACCTAACAGAAATGAATTTTAGAGCCTTGCCGAAGCCAAGTTTAGATGACTTATACTCAGGGGCTGATTTATATTCAGTTGCACCACAAGATGTATTTCCTGAGCAGTTATTAACTTTTGTGATGACGAACCCTAAATTGAAAACATTCTTTGAGCAGACGCATCCCGAATTATTAACCGTTGAGTATTGGCAAAATGCACAAGCCGATATCGTCAATAAAATAAGTAAGCATATTTACCCATACCCGCCAGAGCAAAGATTTAACCACATTGCGAAACAAAAGAGATTAATGTGAATATCAGTAAAATAGATTTAAATTTATTAGTATATCTCGACACTTTATTACGAGAATGCAATGTTACTCGAGCTGCAAACCAGCTTAGTATTACGCAACCAGCCATGAGTAATGGCCTAAAGAGACTGCGTAACTTATTCAATGATCCTATTTTGGTTCGAACCAGTGATGGCATGGTGCCTACAGAGCGTGCCTTAGAGTTACAGCCCGTTATCCGTGGTATTTTAATGACGCTTGAAGAAACCCTTGCACCAAATCGAGAATTTGAAGCAAGTCAAAGTAAGCGTGTATTTAGGATCATGGCAAGTGACTACGCCGCAAGTACGCTTGCGCCAAAGTTATTAACTAAGTTACATGAAGAAGCACCTGACACCACACTAGATATATTAACGCCAAGTGACGTCACCTTTCATGATGTAGAAAATGGTAAGGTAGATATGGCCATCAACCGTTTTGAAAATCTACCTCAATCTTTCCACCATAAACGTATCTGGAAAGACAGTTTCTGCTGTTTAATTAAGTCTGATAACCCAATCATAGATAAATTTAACCTCGATGCATATTTAAAAGCACGCCATATTTGGGTAAGTAAAACTGGCTTTGGTGTGGGTGTTGGTATGGACCCAGAAGATGTGCAAAAACTGGGGTGGGTTGATGAAGCACTTGCGCACTTTGGTAAACACAGAAACATAGCTACCTTTACCCGTAACTATCATGTCGCTATTCATCTGGCTAAAGAGCAAAACTTGATTGCTACACTGCCATCAAAAGCCGCCAACATTTATAAAGATGATCCACAGTTAGCTATTTTAGAGCCGCCGTTCCCTATTCCACCTTTCGAGTTGGATATGATCTGGAGCCCTCTCCTTCACCGCGACGCGAGCCATATTTGGCTGCGACAGAAAGTGGCAGAAGTCGCCGAAGAGTTAAAATAAACCTAACCTTATGAAATTAAAAACGAATACCTGCTTATGCAGGTATTTTTTTGTTCAAAATACACACGTCGTTACATTTAAAATGGCAAATAAAGCTAACTCGAAGTAAAAAATTTTTGACCCAACTGCTATTTTGACGTAATTTTGTTCATGTTAAAAATATTTAACCTAAAGTAAAATGGAGCGAACATGACTAGACAACAGAAATTTAAAGAATGGCTTGATAGCTGTAGCTTTCGAGAAGTGACATTACTCGTTGACTTGCTGATTTGTGGCTACATCTTGTTTTATTATTTACGAGCTGTGTTATTAGCAAGTACCGAGCAGTTGAGTGATATAACTTGGTTATCAGGGCTTCTTGGTAATGTAATTTTTTATAGTATTGTTTTGATGATAGCTAGTTATATTCTTTTAGCATTTGCAAGTGACAAAGAACTAGAGCAACCCATGGATGTGCGTGAAAAGCAAATCAACTTAATCGGCTACAAATACTCAGCCTGGATCTTACAAATAGGTTTGGGTATAGGCATTTTCCAATATCAGATTGAAGCTAACCCGTTTTTTGCAGATAAAATCAGTATACCATTTTTACCACTACATATTATGGTCATCGCCTTTATCTTAGCTGAAATCGTTTTTTATGGTGTACAACTCATTAAAGGCCGTACAGGAGCGATTTATGACTGATCGCGTTATCACAAATTCGATTAGAACGTTGAGATTTTTAAACAATGAGATGACGCAAAAGCAACTTGCTGAAGCCATCGGGGTGACTCGTCAAACAGTGATGGCAATAGAAGCCAATAAATACTCGCCAAGTTTAGAAGTGGCTTTCAAAATTGCTGAGGTCTTCTCTTTACCACTTGAAGAAGTATTTCAATATAAAGAAGCTGAGTAAAGCCAAAGGGTTGGCTTTACTCTCTTTGAAAAGGGTTAGAGATTATTAGTTTCAACCTGCTTTTCACTTTCAGCTTGTTCTAATTTACGCTGAAGTTCTGCTTCCTCATAGCCCAAAAAAATACTTGTTTGAAATATTGCTAGCACACCCATCAATACCAAGGATACCAAACTCACACAACTAGATTTAATAAAGGCTTTAATTTTACTACCTGTAAAGAAGGTCGTGAATGCGTATAAAGGAAAAACGATTCCAATAGTGGCAGAGATAACTTGCCCTATTTGGGAGTTTATCAGCCCTAGAATAAGTAAAAGTGAAGTAAACCAAGAGACATGTGCAGAAGGCAATAAAGCAAGTAAATACAATTCAGTCAGGTTATAGCCTGATTTTCTAAACATCAATTTCAGCATGGCAGCAAACAAAACAGAATTTAGAAAGGTCAAAAATAACAGAGAGCTCTCAACCACTCTCCCCATATTTTTTGCAAACTCACTGTTGTAAGAAGAGGTTGAGAAGCTATAGTGCTCAGCCAAAGATTGATCGGTAAATGCGGTTAAAAATACCAGAAATGTAATACTCCAAAACGCATATTTTATTGGATTAAAATATCTAGCTCTTTTACCTTCAATGTAATCCTTACAAACTACAGCAGGCTGAACGGTCATTTTAATGAAAGTATGTAGAAAAGGAGATTCAAACTCTAACAGCGCTCTTTGAGCTGTCTTAAACAGCTCTTTTAGAGTAATGCGTTTTGCTTTCTTTTGACCACATTCGCCACAAAAGCGCGTTGTTAATTTTGCACCACAGTTTAAGCAATTTACTTGCTCGTCAAAGTTTACCACGTGATATATCCCTATCGAAAACGACTAAAAATAGAGTGTTAAATACTATTCTTGAAATTAAATTGTCCCTAACCTGATACTTCCTGTCAAAGGTTTATTTACATTTACGATATCAATGCATTAAATAAAACAACTTCCTTTTCTGTATTAATCAATAGCCACAGAAAATAAAAAAGCTAATCATGTTATATGATTAGCTTTTCTAAATGCTTCATAGGTCAGAGTACACTTTAGGTAATGGCTTTTCGCCCTGAAAACGCATGCATTAGCGTCATACCATCAACTAAGTCAAGCTCGCCACCTACAGGCATACCATGAGCAATACGAGAAGCAAGTACATCATACTTTTGACAAAGCTCAGAGATAAAATGTGCAGTTGCTTCACCTTCTACGGTTGGGTTAGTAGCGAGAATCACCTCATCAATATTACCTTCAGAAAGGCGTCGCTCTAACACATCTAAACCAATTTCATTTGGGCCAATGCCATCTAACGGTGATAAATGCCCCATTAATACAAAATACAAGCCCGTATACTGGCCTGTTTGCTCGATGGCAAGCACATCAGTTGGCGATTCAACTACACACAACAAACGACTATCTTGGCGTTTAATATTTTGACAAAGCGAACACTCTGGCTCTTCACAAAACGTGCGACAAGTTTGGCAGTGCCCAATAACTTGCATCGCTTTAGTTAGGCTTTGCCCTAACTGGCTGCCGCCTTCTCTGTCTCTTTCAAGCAGGTGAAAAGCAATACGCTGAGCCGATTTAGGGCCAATGCCGGGTAAACAGCGCAAGGCTTCAATGAGTTGTGATAAGGTTCCAGATAGTTGCATAACGCTTCTTTTTTTATTTAAAACTCAACACTTATACCAACCCTCTTTATTAAGTGATCTATTTTAAGGCAAGTGAAACATGTCGATAACAAGGCGAAAATTTTTTCTATTTAGTTGTTCTAAATAAGATGTTTTCAACGAAGTTAGCGTCAGTTTTAGTCCCTCAAAATGATTAAATATTACTAAGGGTTAGTATTGTGTACTAAGTATGTCTTGTTAGATTGATGTGATTATAAAAGTGCGACAAACCAGTCACAAGCATAATTGAATGACTTATAGAAAAATCATAGATAAGTGTCGTTTCGTGCCAGCTTAATATTTCCAGCTATACTGAAATGATGAAGATAAATCGACGCTTGTTTATAAAAGGGGCATTGAGTGTTGGTGCTCTAAATTATTGCGCCCCGCTTTTGTGCCTTCCAATTGAAACTATTCAAATGGAATATGACCTAATGGAAGAGCGAGATAAACGAAGTAGAGCTGACTACATTCTTAACTTTGCTTCTCCTTATACAACCAGCCAATACAAAACAACCCCTCACCTTCACCAACAATTAAAATTTTATTTAGAGTCATTATCTGAAGATAAAATATACGTATCGCTGTTTGACAATGGCCAGCTAGGTGTTGGAACAGAGTTAATGGCTGCAATTAGCCATAAACGAATAGATGCTGCATTAATTTCAGTCTCTAACTTATCTCGTGCATTGCCATTACTCGACATCTTAAACATCCCTTTTTGGGCTAGTAGCAACCAAGCTTACTTAAATTTAATCAGTTCTAAACAATGGCACGATTTGGTACTCACCCCCATCAAGGAGCAGAGTAAATTTCAAATTCTTTTACACCATATTGTGGGTTCACGTACATTAACGACGGTAAAACGCTCAAATAAACGCGTCATAATGCCTGAAGACTTGAAAGGCGTGAATTTACGCGTACCCGCATCGAAAGTACTCAATCACTTTTATACCCTGACGCAGGCGAACATTATCGAGGTGCCATGGAGTAAAACCGCAAAAATGGCACGCCTAGGTCTAATACACGCACTTGATCCTAGTATAGTTGGACTTCATTCAGGTCCTGACGGTTTAAAAAGTTACTTAAAACATGTTACTAAAATCGACACGGTACCGGATGCATGGGTAACCGTTATCAGCCAAGCTTGGCTAAAACAGTTACCAGCCTCTTTAAAAGAGGTAGTTACCATTGCCGCTGAAAAGACATTTGATCATCACATTAATAATTTTAATGCCATTCATACCGAATGTATAAAAGGACTCTCAAAATATGGCACCGCTATTTACGAACCAAGCAACGAAGAGCAATCAGGATGGATAAGGCAGTTTGGTCATCACCAACCTGCCTGGCGGGACATAAAAAAAGATTTATTAGGTGATCTCAAGACCTTTGATAAATTACTAGATGCCACCAATGAAACCAGCCGCTTCCAGCTTTCTTAGTATTGTGATCACCCGTATGTGTTAATTAATCTCCATCAACAGGTTTTCAATTTTCATACTTAGGCCTAATTCTTCGCACCGAGTTTGCTCAAGCTTTTTGAATATGAGTTCCTTATTCTTTATGCCTTGCTCTTTGTTAATTAGGCTTGATATGTCGTCTGCACAAAACGCTCTTAGCCTTTCTCTTATTAAACCGTCCGAGATCAAATCAACTGAATACTCAACTCGCCCTTTTACTTTACCATCAGCTAAATTTTCCACATTTGGATGCAACTCCAACTCACTACCAGTAGGGTAAAAATTATATAAAAATGACTGTTCTGAAAGCCTTTCGAGTAACACAACACCTTGTTTTCCGAGCACAGAAAATTTATTTACTGCTTTTTCAACTTTAAGTACCGTGGTTTCATCCACCCCAAAACCCCACTTTTGGTTAGTTTCGGCTAATAACACCGCTAGCCTTGGTGTGCGACCTCTTTCACTAAAATGCGTGTCTAGAATACCGAAATTAAAGCTGCCTAACCCACCTCGATTGTCATACGTCAACGCATCATGGGGTAAAATGTCACATCCGCCATGTTGCTGACAGTTCTGCTTAGGTGGCGCTTTCGCAAATGCCCCTGACTCAAGCGCACTTAAGCTTGTGCCATTGGTAATCATAGGCACTTGTCCAGATGCATTTTGGCCACCAGACTGCACCGCTGTACCTGCACTGGTTCCAATCAACACTGGGCGATTTTGTATCGCCTCAAACCAAGGAAACGCCTTGCCTGTTTCGTTATCAACCATGACCTGTTTTGTCAGAGACTGATCGCCGCCATTAAACATCATGCCACCAGCGCTTGTAATTTCTTGAGTGAGGTTGTCGATGCCTTTTTTACACAGAGCTAGCTCTTGCGCGGTTAAGTCGGGATAAACCAATTCACGATTAAACACGTTATTCAGCTTGTTTCGGTAAATATCTAGGTTGTCACAATCGTTATTACTGATTGCTTTGGCTAAAGCTGGGGTCAATGCAAACCAGGTTGCTTCTATACCATATGCACTAAAAAGACCCTGATAGAAATCAGCTGACTCGTATGGGTCACGAGAAGACGCGGTACTCAGGAGTAATTTTGCATTATTTTGCTGTTTTAGCGTTTCTACAATGTCATTTAAGATTTCAGTGCTGGCAGGTTCATTATTAAACTGCGTTAACACCTGCTCTTTCGCTCTACGTTGTTCATACAAAACAGGTACTTCTAACATATCAAAAACAAAGTAATATTCTTCATTACTCCAACGCTTATACAAGTAGCTATCTTGTTGCTTAATTGCAGCTATCAGCGCTGATTTTGAATACAACGTCTTCGATTTAATTGCTTTTAGCAGCTTTCTAGTGCGATGTTTATGTTGTGTGTTATGAGTTGGCCATTTTTCATTCACAGCATTTAACGTGAGGTCATGAACTAAAAATAATTGTTGGCGCTTAGCAGCACTTTCAAAATTGACTTTTTTTGAACAATTTTGAGTACTTTGACTTGAGCAAGTTTTAAGCGAACCGCCAATAAGATAAAGGGTTTGCGCTAAAGATGACGCGCTAAAAAGTAACAAATAGCCCAGACTGATACTGGACAAAAAACGAGCAAAGTTCATACGGACTTTTCCATAAATTTAAAAAATCAGACTTGTCATCACAAAAAAAGCTGTGATATAACTTTTATGAACATTGCAGGAAGCAAGCTAGCACAGGCCAGTTTGCATTGTCAAAAATGAAGAGATGAAGCTATGTATAAAAAAGCGTTTAAGCTTGTTTGCTACTTCTACTCACCTCACTACCTTTCGGAGTGGTTCGACGAGTAGACACACGGTATCAACACCGTGGTGTTGTCTATTGGTATGCAACCCACCTCAAAAAATCATAAAAAATAAATTCTAGCTGTCGAAGGCCTTGATCATCTTGCGAGCTCTATGCTGATTAATGCCATTTACAGGATAGTTACGTTTTTTACCTGCTCTCATTATTCAGTTAAGTGTTTGTGAGGATGGTAAGACTCCTACCTGTTCACCCAAATTGCATCGACGGCTAACCAAAAGTTAGGTGAAACATGTACAACAAGTTATTTCTTGGTGTTGCTGCTGCGCTGCTGAACAGTGGCTACACTCATGCACAACAATCAGAACAAGCAAGTTTAGAAAAAGTCGAACGTATTGAAGTCACAGGCTCTCGCATTAAAGGCGTTGACCTAGAAGGTACTCAACCAATAACCATTATCTCTTCAGAAGACATTAGCCGCTCTGGCGCAACCTCTGTCATTGAACTTTTACAAGATTTACCACAACTTAAAGGTGGTGCGGGCACCTTTACAACCAGTGAAAGTGGCAGTACGTCGACTTCAACCCCTGCAGGTCAAGCAGCTGCCAGCCTTCGTGGTATGGGGCCTTCAGCTACATTGACACTCATCAATGGGCGAAGAATTGCACCAAGCTCTTTTGCAGCAGGTACACAAAACTTTGTCGATGTAAACGCCATTCCACTGGCTGCCATTGAGCGTGTTGAAATTTTAGCGACCGGGGCTTCTGCGATTTATGGCGCAGATGCGGTTGCAGGCGTTATCAACTACATTCTTAAAAAAGACTTCACAGGTGCAGAGCTGGATGTGTCATTTTCAGATAGCTTTGAAGACAGCGATGAAAGCAAAAAACAACTTAACCTGATCTGGGGTAGCGAAATTGAAGGTGGCAATGTCACCGTATTTGCTGATTACTTCGATAAAAACCAGTTTAATGCCTCAGATCGTGATTACACAGCTAATCCGTCTTTGATTAACAGTTACTCTTACCTACCTAAACTCGAAAATACCCCCAACATTTACTACTACAGCAGCCAAGATGGTAATGAAATAGGCGCACCGGGCTGTAAAACTGAACTCGTCACAACGGAATATGGGGAAGAAATTTGCGCCTATTATGGTAATCGAGATGACGTATTAAGCGCGCCATTTGAAAGCTTATCTGCAGGCTTTATGGTTAATAAAGCATTTAGTGACCTAATTTGGAACTCTGAGTTTTTTTACAGCACCACTAAATCAACTGCCTATTCAACGCCAGCTGCCATTAATCAACTTGATGATGCTGAAGGTCCTTGGGTGAAAGAGGATGCGTTGTTTATATTTGATGATGCCCAAGGCAATAACGCCCTTTTAGATGCTTTGTATATCGACCCATTCGATACTTTTTTAGGCCAAGAGCAATGGGGTTTTCGGTTTGATGCACGATTTAACGACCCAAGAACCATTGAGGTAGAATCTAAAAACTTCCGCCTAGTTTCTAGTCTTGAAGGTCAATTTGGAGAGTGGGATTGGCAATCGGGCGTGCTGTTCTCTGAGTCTCGCTCAGAGCAGCAAGCAATAAAGGGCGTGTATAACCGTTACCAATTCCATGCAGCATTGGCTGGCGAGCTATGCTCTGATGGTTCGATTGGTGCTCTCAGCGATAATGGTGTCACCTGTAACAGCGGTCAGTTGCTTGATTTTTATAATCCATTCTTAGTCGCAGACGCAAACAATGATGCAATTCTTGCACTCACACAAGCTATGCCAACACGCGAAGGCAAAAGTAGAGTCTATGGTATAGATCTCACTTTCTCGGGCGAGTTATTCACGCTCGGTGATATTAATGTGCAATCTTCATTTGGATTTGAAGCCCGTAAAGAAGAGCTTTCCGATATTCCATCTGCAAATGCAGTGGCAAAAGCTGAAAACGAGTATTTGGTCGATGTATTTGGTTATGGCTCGAGTATAGCTGAAGCAGAGCGTACGCAATATGGTGCTTTTGCCGAGCTTTATGTTCCACTCACTGAGCAAGTCGAGATGCAATTAGCAGGGCGTTACGATCACTTTGATGATTTTGGCTCAACGTTTAACCCAAAAGTCAGTATCAGTTATCGACCAACTGACACCATTTTACTTCGCGCGGGTTGGGCAACGTCTTTCAGAGCACCGTCTTTAACGCAAGCAGGTGTCAAGCTTCGTACTACTACCTCAACTTTTGATTGCGGTACAAACCAAGCAATTGCTGACCTATATTGTGAAGGTGACGGCACACTTGTCAGCGTAAACAGCTTAGAGTTAGGTAATGAAAACTTAAACGCTGAAGAGTCTGATTCACTTTCAATTGGCTTTGCATGGAGTCCTTCTAGGCAGACCACAGTGATGATCGATTATTGGCAGTTTGATTACAAAGAAGTCATTGATACCAACATGACTGCAGTGTTAGAACGCGCTATTTCAGACGCCTCACTTCGCCACTGTGGCATCGTACCGCAAAATCAAATGGGCATATCATATGGTGAAGATGTTTGTAGTGTCACCGATAATGCAGGGCTTAAAATTGATGAATCTGGCGCGAACTTATCAGAAATATTAGGTGCTTATATCTCAGAGTTTGATCCACGTTCACAATCACTTCAGCTATATCGCGATCATGTAATCCAACTTGAAAATACTGGCACTCAGGATATTCGCGGGTTAGATATTAAGTTCGATCACAGATTCGAACTGGGTTTTGCCGATTTAAAACTGGCGTTAGATGCGACGCACTATCTTGAATATGACCGCAATAAGCCAGGCTCAGATCAAATTGAATCTCTTGTCGGCACATTTAGATACCCTGAAAATGTCGGGCGCCTGTCAGTCACATTAGATACTGATAGCTACTACATCTCATTGTCTGCCAACTATACTGACAGTTACTTTGATGATATTGAAGGTTTAAAAGGCCGTGAAATTGATGAGCTTGACGAACTAGGCTTACTCGATGCACAACAGCAACACACAGTAGATAGCTGGACTGTTATGGATCTCAATGCAGGTCTGGAGTTGAGTGAAAACCTGTTCATTAGAGCCAGTATCAAAAATTTATTTGATAAAGCACCACCAGCAGTATTTGGTTCAAAGCGTGGCTTTGATTCAATTAACCACGATGCGTTTGGTACGACTTATCAAATTGGCTTATCAGCTAAGTTCTAATGGAGGAATGGGGGCAACCCCATTCTAAATTAACATGCATCAAAAATATAAAATGCCAGATGCCTTCGTCATCTTAATGATGATGGTCGTACTATGTTATCTGGCCTCTTTTTTTGTACTCCCCGGTTTTTTTAATACGCCGGAGCAAACAAATACGGTCATGCTGTCGCAGTTTAGTCAAATTGCATCACCTGCCCCGATGGCATTGTTTGGCGAAGGTGGGACTCTCGGCTTCTTTAACGTCTTATTTGAAGGGCTAGTCAGTGGTGACAAAAATGGCGCGGCTATCGGCGTTATCGCATTCATTTTAATCACTGGCGGGGCATTTGGCGTGCTTATGCAAACCAAAGCCATCGATAATGGCGTGATGTCGCTAATAAATAACACACAAAAAATTGATTGGTTATTTATTCCCAGCTTATTTATTGCCTTTAGCCTAGGTGGCGCCATTTTTGGTATGGGGGAAGAAGCCATTGCGTTTTGTATTGTGCTCTACCCAATTATGCAAAAGCTTGGATATAACGCGTATGTAACCGTGTTAGTCACTTATGTTGCCACACAAATTGGCTTTGCCACCTCACCGATGAATCCATTTAGTATTGCCATCGCACAAAGCATTGCTGGGCTTGAGGTGTTCTCAGGTGTGGAGCTGCGTGTTGCATTAACCGCTATTTTTATTGTGGTAGGCATGGTGTTTACCATGCACTACGCAAAGCAATCTCGTAAAAGTGTGGACTGCTCAACACCACAGTCACATACTCAACTCGGTACGGTCGATAAAGTACTGCTCATTGCGTTTTTAGCTGTAATTATATGGGTGATTTATGGCGTTACTGCAAAAGGTTATTACATTCCTGAGCTTGCTGCACAATTCTTTGTTTTAGGCTTGATTGTGGCCATCATTGCCAAGCTTGGTAAACGCCAAAGCATATCTGAGTCAGTTGACGCATTTAAACACGGTAGTGCCGCATTATTACCGGCTGCTATGCTGGTTGGCTTAGCAAAAGGACTGGTTTTATTACTTGGCGGCAGTGAATTAAATTCACCGTCTATGCTTAACACCTTGCTTTATCATTGTGCCAGTGTGATATCACATATACCCGATGTAATAGCTGCCTGGTCAATGTATGTCTTCCAGTCTGTATTCAATTTTTTTGTTTCTTCGGGCTCAGGACAAGCGGCCATAACTATGCCAATCATGGCGCCTTTGGCTGACTTAGTTGGCGTTTCTAGGCAAACGGCAGTGCTCGCATTTCAACTCGGTGACGGTCTTACCAATATCATCATTCCAACCTCTGCGAGTCTCATTGGCTGCTTAGGGGTGGTTAACTTATCCTGGGGCGATTGGGCAAAGTTCATTTGGCGCTTTATGTTGGTGCTTTTTGGTCTTTCTACACTTGCCATGGTTTTCGCTCAACTCATTAATTATCAATAAATTATGCTTACACTTATAAAAGATGCTGAGGTATATGCTCCACGCTATCTTGGTAAAAAAGACGTGCTCTTCGGCGGTGAAAAAATCATTGCCATCGAAGAAAGCATCACACTTCATCATGACACACTCGTCAATCTAGTTGACGGTAATGGTTTTATCCTAGTGCCTGGGTTTGTTGACTCCTTGGTGCATTTTATTGGTGGTGGAGGTGAAGCCGGATTTGCCAGTCGTACACCCGAAATGCACCTCACTGATGCAACTTTAAATGGTATAACAACTGTTGTTGGCGCGCTTGGTACTGACGATATTAGCCGAACACATGCTGATTTGGTTGCCAAAGCAAAAGGGTTAAAACAAGAAGGCCTAAATGCTTTTTGCCATACAGGCTCTTATCATTTGCCTATAAAAACGCTCACTGATTCAATCAGTAAAGACATCATGTTTATCGATGAAATAATCGGTGTCGGTGAAGTCGCCATCGCAGATCATCGCGGTCGCCAAATCACCGTCCAACAACTTGCCGAAGTCACCGCTGAATCACGCACTGCAGGATTGCTCAGCGGCAAAAGAGGCACAGTCTCAATTCATGTCGGTAGTGGCGATACAAAACTCGACTTATTGCATGAAGTCGCTCAAACAACTGAGCTACCTTTAGATATGTTTTACCCAACGCATATGAATCGTAATTCAGAGCTGCTGATGGCTGGTATTGCGTTTTGCAGAGCGGGTGGCACCATAGACTTCACCACCAGTACCACAGACTATGATTTAGCACATGGAGAGCTCGCTGCCGCAGAAGCCCTTGCCTACTGCCTTGAAAAAGGTGTCTCTGAGAGTCAGCTCACCATGAGCTCGGATGGGCATGCAAGCTTGCCTATTTATGATACACACAATAACTTGGTTGGCTTTGAAGTGGGCCAAGAGTCATCGCTTTTACATGCATTTCGACAAGCTGTATTAGAATTTAACGTACCAATTGGAAAGGCGTTAATGGCTATCACTCAAAACCCTGCACATATACTCGGCTTGCCTAAAGGACAGATAAAAGTCACAGGCGATGCTGATTTAGTTTTGTTAAAACAAGACAACTTAGCAGTTGAAAATGTTTGGAGTAATGGAAAGCTAATGGTTGCAGAGCAAAAAGTCATTACATCTGGATTCTTTGCAAAAGCCTAAAGTTTCGTCCCAAGCCTATTTTCGTTTTTGGCGGATTTAGGCTTTTTTACTTTCCTCCTAAAAATGTAGGCACCCAATAAACCACTTATAAAACCAAAAATATGATTAGAACTGCTGGTTTGAGCAGAAAAGTCTAATAATGTCGCCAAAAAAGCAAAGTCCATGTAATAGGTAACGGCAACTAACACGGTAAAACTAATTGCACCAATCAAGTTACGATTGAACACTGCAGTGCCAAATAAAAAGCCATAATAGCCCATCACAATGCCCGATGCGCCAATATGATTACCATATTCACCAAATACCCAGACCAAACATCCCGTCACAACCATGATAAAAACAGTGACACGTTTAAACCCAGCCTGCAAACTCGCTAAATATCCGCTAATAAATAGACCAATGCTATTCCCTGTTAAGTGACCCCAACTCGCATGGATGAAAGGTGCTGTAAAAATACCGTATAAACGCTCGGGTAGCTGAGGCACTAACCCAAAATTAGAAATAATAGGAGGATAAAACGATGCCATTGCCATAAGCACATGCATAAGCAACATAGCTAACAATAATAATCTGAAGTTGTATGGAAAAAGCTTTGTGCGCTTTTTTTCATTCATTGCATTTGGCATCTTTCATTATTTGCAAAAATTTGTAGTTAGACATCGTTCATCTAATTGACGTCATTTTAGAGAAAATTAACACGAACTTTCACTATTCAACGGTATTTTCCCCTCATTTACCTAAAAAACTTGCCCTTCACTGTTTGTGGGCTGACAATGGGTTTATTCCTCTATTGTTGTTTAATGAGGAACATTTCTTACTTAAAACATAGATTGAGATTTTACTCAATTAAAAAGAGAAGATAACAATGAAAAGAACTGTTATTGCGACAGCCTTAGCTGCTGTCTTTTTAGCTGGCTGTTCTGAGTCAGAACCAAAAGTTGAAAAAGTACAACAAGTAGAACAAACAGCTGGCAAAGCTGAACTAGGCACATTCGGTGTTGACCTAAAAGCACGTGATGAAAGCGTTAAACCTGGTGACGACTTCTTCATGTATGCAAGTGGCACTTGGTATAAAAACTACGAAATGCCTGCTGACAAAACGCGTTACGGCGCATTCACGTCACTTGCTGAGCGCAGTGAAAAACAAGTTAATGCCATCATCGAAGACATTATTTCTCGCGATAACTTAAATGCAGAAGAGCAATTGATTGCTGATTTCTACAACGCATTTATGGATGTTGAAACCCTTAACAAATTAGGGATCACACCAATTCAAGGCTTACTTGATGAGATCAAAGCCATTGATAATACAGACGGCCTAACAAAAGCGTTCGGTCAGTCTTGGCTTACAGGCGTAAACTCACCGATTGGCGGTGGCATGTGGTTTAACCGCCTTGACCCTAACAAATATGAAATGTCTATGGGTGCGGGCGGTCTAGGTTTACCGGATCGTTCATATTATTTAGAAGAAGCAGAGCGTTTTGAGAAGACACGCGCAGAATATGTTGCTCATATCGCAAACATGCTTAAATTTGCAGGCTTAGAGAATACAACTGAGCGCGCACAAGCGATCCTTGCACTAGAAACTAAAATGGCTGAAGGCCATTGGCCACGTGAAAAGCGTCGTAACCGCGACTTGACACTAAACCAAATCAAGCGTGAAGATTTAGCTAAAGAGTACCCTGGTTTCAATTGGGATCTGTACTTTGCACAAACAGGTTACAAAGTGCCTCAGCTAAATATGTCTCAGCCTGAGCCAATCAAAGCAATGATTGACCTTGTGAATAAAGAAGACCTGGCTGTTTGGAAAGATTACCTGACTTTCCACGCTATCAGTGGCAATGCAAACCTACTTTCAGAAGATATCTTCAACGCATCTTTCGAGTTCTATGGTAAGCACCTGAGTGGTCAGCAAGAACCTCGCCCTCGTTGGAAGCGTGCTGTAAGCCAAATGTCTGGTACACAATCTTTAGGCTTTGCAATTGGTAAAGTGTACGTTGATAAGCACTTCCCTGAGTCTTCGAAAGAGCAAATGTCTGAATTAGTTGAAAACCTGCGTAAAGCCCTTGGCGAGCGCATTGAAGGTTTAGACTGGATGGGCGAAGAAACCAAAGTCAATGCACAAGCTAAACTAGCGGCATTCGTGCCTAAAATTGGTTACCCAGATGTATGGCAGTCATTTGATGGCCTAGCACTTAAGAACAATGACCTAATGGGCAATGTTAAAAACCTGCGTCAATTCTTCAGAGATGACAGCGCATCAAAAGAGCTTGAGAAAACTGACCGTAACCGTTGGGGTATGACACCTCAACGAGTAAACGCTTACTACAACAGCTCATTTAATGAGATTGTATTCCCTGCAGCGATTTTACAACCACCATTTTTCGATCCAAATGCTGACGCAGCTGTGAACTACGGTGGCATCGGCGCAGTTATCGGTCACGAAATGGGTCACGGTTTTGACGACCAAGGCTCTAAGTCTGATGCTGAAGGTATCCAACGTAACTGGTGGACTGACTCAGACCGAGCAGCTTTCGAAGCAAAAGCTGACAAGCTTGCAGCTCAGTACAGCCAGTACGAGCCAATCGAAGGTAACTTCGTAAACGGCCGTAACAGCCTTGGTGAAAACATTGGTGACGTAGGTGGCTTAGCAATGGCTTACCACGCGTACAAGCTGAGCTTAAATGGTAAAGAAGCACCAATTATCGATGGTCTGACTGGCGACCAACGTTTCTTCTTAGCTTGGGCACAAGTTTGGAAAGAAAAGCGCACTGAGCAAAGCATGCTAAACCAGCTTCGTGCAGGTACACACGCACCAGGTCGCTTCCGTGCCCTTGCTCCACGTAACCATGACGCATGGTACAAAGCGTTCGACGTAAAACCAGGTGATAAGTTATATCTTAAACCTGAAGATCGCGTACGCATCTGGTAAAAAGCAAAAAGCTTAATACTTAAAAAGCCCAGCATTTTTGCTGGGCTTTTATATTTACGCTTACTGCTAAACCGCTTTATTCCTTTTAAAATACATTTCAATAGCAATTATCCCACCTACATAATTCTTCTAGTGCACCAATAATATAGATATATCAATAGCGGTATTTACAACCAAAGTTCCAAACACTCACACAGCTTTAATGCAAGCTTCATTTATCGTGTATCCAAGGTGAGCACATGTTGCCACATAAGTATATTAATAAACTGAATGAGGCATTTGGACTTTTATCGCGAATTTAGTCACAGGGATTACAGAGGCTAAGATTGTTAAATAACAATTATATTCAGCCTTATTTATGTTGAATATATAAAATCTATAATTGCTGAATATTTTTCATACTAAATAATTTACAGATAGAATCCGGATTATGAAATAAAAACCGACTTAAAAATGATACGTTATAAATATGTCTATACCGCAGGATCACTCATATCAAAATGCGGCTACAATTTTGCCCTACACAATATTAGTGACCTACTAAAACCTCTTAAGTTACATGAAAGCTAATATAAACATAACTGCACTAAAGTCTAAGATCGTATTGGTTATATCTAAGTCAATTTAACTTTCTTAAAATTCACTTGCCCCACTCTTTTTCTTTAACTTACGATGGATATTGTTATGCAAAAAATTTGCACAAAGGATTTGTGATTTTTCAAAAGGAAATGGAAGCGTTACATACTTCCATCAAACAACCAATGGGTTACAAGCTGCCCATTAATAAATTCAAGAAAGGAAACTAAACATGCTGATTGATTACACTCTAATATTATTATACATAAGCTCAATTGTGGTTTTCTTAGGTACTCCAGGGCCTGTTGCAGTTTTGGTCGCCAATAGCAGCGTAAATGGCGGAATATCAGCGGGGATGAAAACAATCATTGGGACTAACTTAGCATCTATTATTTTAATCTCCGTATCATTTTTGATGATAAATGGTTTATTTTCAGCCAATGACCATGCACTCAGCTTTCTAACATTTTTTGGCGCGCTGTATCTTATCTACTTCTCTATAGACACTCTCAAATCAAAAGTTAATTTATCGCAAGAAAGTTTAGACCAGAACAAAAGCAAGTCTTGGTTAAGAAGCGGCTTTTTAATTGGTATTTCAAATCCAAAAGATATCTTATTTTTTATTGCTTTCTTTCCGACATTTTTTAATGTCACAGACAATAAAACCGCCTCAATGTTTGTGTTACTGACGATTTGGGTAATATTAGATTACGCACTGTTATTTTTACTTTCTTTTTTCTTCACTAAAGTATCAAAAGAAAACACTGCAAATAAAATAAATAAATGTTCTGGGACAATCTTATTACTGATAGCCTGTTTCGCTTTATATACTTCAGCACCAGAAGTATTTCAGGTACTGGCTTAACAACTAAAAATAAACTGTATTATTAGGCAGATTGTTACAAATTAGTTTAAACACCTCTTAAATACAAAAAAGCTCTGGCGATTTATTACCTGAGCTTTCATTAGTTTTTGTCCCCTATTTGTCCCTTGCGGGAATAAACAGAATAAAAACTTTTTAATTCAGAGCATTAAGCTTAGAATGGCATTTTGAAGCCTGGAGGCATCTGCATACCGCCAGTAACATCAGACATACGTTTAGCTGACTCTTCACCCACACGACGCACTGCATCGTTTACAGCTGCAGCTAGAAGATCTTCAATCATGTCTTTGTCGTCTTCCATTAAGCTTTCGTCAATTTCAACGCGCTTAACATTGTGGCTACCTAGCATAGTGACTTTAACTAGGCCTGCACCAGCTTCGCCTGTTACTTCTAGGCTTTTGATCTCTTCTTGGGCTTTTTCCATGCGCTCTTGCATCTGCTGAGCTTGCTTCATGATATTGCCCATTCCACCTTTAAACATAATACGCTCTCTTACATATATTTTATTTGGCTAAAAGATAAGGTCTATTGTACTCGATTACAATGCCTGTATGGTATTTTCATCGACCTCGGCACTAAATTGCTCGATAAGTTGTAATACAATAGGATCTTGATTAATCGTTTCTATCGCTTGCTGATGCCTATGTGCATCTATTTTTTGTTGAATGAGATACGGTGAGTCTATCACCCCTTCTGCAAATTCAACGATAAGCTCAACCTCAGAGTTGTACATATCATTCAGTGCAGCTTGCAGTTTTTGTCTTAAAACGGCACTGTCTAAATGACGCTGACTGATATCAACTTGAATGTTGGCTTGATTACTCTCGTAGTGGTAGATCGAATGCAGCGCAAATTGGCGCATACGACCACCCAGTGCCATTTTCTCAATCAACTTCGCCCAGTCATCTTGCTGATGGGCAAAACGAATTTCACTGATTGGGCTCGCAAACCCTTCAGGCACAGGCACAGCTTCTTCTTTAGGCGTTTCTTGCGCTTGAGAAGTTTGCGGTGCAATTTGCTCTAACAACTCAGGCGCTAGTTTACTCTCGTCCGCTTTGTGCCTTTCGCTAAATGGTACTGGTTTTTTCTTCGGTATTATTGGCGCCACACTTGAGTCTGGCGCGTTTTGCGCCTCAGACTTTTTTGGCTCATCTCCTCGAGCAGATAATAACTGCCCTGCCCCTGAGATATTTCGGTTTTGCAAAATACGTGCAATGGCAGATTGTGCCTGCCCTTGTTGAGCTTGTAAACGTGCAGAAGCTGACTCTGAGTTTTGAGAGCTAGCTTCTTGCTGCACCTCTTGTGTAGCCTGAGGTTCATAAGCCGGCGTATAGCCTTGCTCTTGCGCATCTTGCATCACTTGCTCATATTGCGCGGCTAATTCTTGCTCTTGAGGCTCTGGCGCATATTCTTGTTGCGCTGGTGCTTGCGGATTTTGCTGAGCTTGCTGATTAAACGCATTGCTTTCAACATTCAGTTGATTGTGTGGTTGCTCAATAGAATGCTCTTGTGAACTTTGTGCAACCGATTGAGTTAATTCTGAATGCTGATCAGTAACACTATTTTCTACCCCCGACTGCTGGCTAGCTTCGACCTGGATAGGTTCAGCCTGCTTAGGTTCGGCCTGAATAGGCTGAACTTGAACAGCTTCTGCTTCAATCTGAGGCGTTGCTGATTTTACAGGCATCTCAGGTGTAGCATGAGGTTGCTGAGTGGTACTGCCACCTACTGAAGCATTATTTTGCTTTAAGCGAGCGCGAATATCTTGCAAACCTTGTCTTGGTGACGCAGATGGTGCAGGCTGAGCTTCAACAGAGCTGTTTAATGCAGGGTCGGCTTGGATATTAGACGTGGCAGAAGATTGACTATCTGCATGCTCAAACGCAATTAAACGCAGCAACACCATTTCAAGGCCAAGTTTTTGCTCTGGTGCCCACTGAAGGTCTTTTTTACCATTTAACAGCAGTTGATAAAACAGCTGAACTTGCTGCGGATTAATCTGCTCACTCAGTGTTGCAATATCAGATTCTGAAAATACCGATATTTTTGCTGCCTGCGGCACCAATTGTGTGAGCTGAATGGCATGTAGAAGTGCGATTAAATCGTCTAAAACGGCAAGATAATTACCATTTTTAACTGCAATTTGCTCTACTTCTTCTAAGACTGCCGGTGCATCTTGGCAAAGTACTGAAGCCAAAATACTCACGGCATGACTTACATCCATCAGACCAAGCATTTCTTGAACAGCAGCTAAAGTAAGCTGAGCATTGGTTTGAGCTATGGCTTGATCAGTCAAACTCAACGCATCACGCATACTACCATCAGCGGCTTTCGCCAGTGCTTTTAAAGCTGGCTCTTCAAACTGAATTTGCTCTTGCGGCAGAATATGAGTCAGCTGCGATACAATTTGTGACTGCGACATCGCATTCAAATTAAACTGTAAGCAACGTGACAAAATAGTAATCGGTAGTTTTTGTGGATCTGTCGTCGCCAATAAGAATTTAACATGCTCTGGCGGCTCTTCAAGTGTTTTTAAAAGCGCGTTAAAACTGTGCTTTGACAACATGTGCACTTCATCGATGAGGTACACTTTATAGCGACCGCGAGTCGGCGCATATTGAACGTTGTCGAGGATCTCTCGCGTATCTTCAACCTTCGTTCTGGAAGCAGCATCGATTTCTATTAAATCAATAAATTTACCCGCTTCAATATCTAAACAGCTTTGGCACTTGCCACAAGGATTTGAAGTGATCCCTTCATCGCAGTTTAGACTTTTCGCGAATATACGGGCGATGGTGGTTTTACCAACGCCCCGAGTCCCAGTGAAAAGATAAGCGTGGTGCAACCTTTGCTCATTGAGGGCATTTACAAGCGCCTGTTTGACATGCTCTTGGCCGACAAGTTGGTGAAAGGTTTGCGGACGCCACTTCCGTGCTAGGACTTGATAACTCATATTATTCGCCTTCGAACTCAACTAACTTAAGAATATTAATACCTAAGTCTGCAACACGTTGCTCACCGCCTAGTTCAGGTAACGATACAACAAAAGCTGCGTCAGTTGCATTACCGCCAAGCTTCTGCACAAGCTTAGCTGTTGCTTCAATGGTGCCACCTGTTGCAAGTAAGTCGTCAACTAACAATACTTTGTCGCCTTCAACAATTGCATCAGTGTGTAACTCAAGCACATCTTGACCATACTCTAACTGGTAAGACTGGCTTATCACCTCACGCGGTAATTTACCTGGCTTGCGCACTGGAATAAAAGGAATACCTAAAGCATAAGATAAAGGTGCGCCAAAAATGAAACCGCGCGACTCTGTACCAATAATTTTAGTGAAGCCTTGATCTTTGTATGCTGTAATGAATGCATCAATCGTTTCTTTAAACGCTTTAGGATCAGCAAGTAAAGTGGTTACGTCACGGAACATAATACCTTCTTTAGGGTAGTTAGGTACCGTAGCGATACTGTCTTTGATCAGCGTGAGATTAGCTTGTGTCATAATGAAGCTTTCTATTTTGTAAAGAAAGTGATTATAACAAGAATGAGAAAAGTTGAAACTTTGAGAAATCACAAAGCCATGTTTTTAGCTTGTTTGCGCAATAAAACGGCAAAAGGCTACATAACGTAGCCTTTAGTTAAGACAAAATGTCTTTATTTTCTTTGATGATTAAGCTGTAAAAGCCGTTGCTAAACCAAGAATTGCATTTAGACAGCCAATACCTACAAAAACAGCTAAGAAAGCAATGAAGTATTTAGCATTAAACGGATCTTTAAAATCACCCTTTGACATAGTACACCTATAAATTTTTAAGCACGAAGAACGGCGCTCATAATAGACGATCCGAGCTATGCGTTAAAGTGAGAAGTGCAAAAATTCGCTAAGCTGGTTACACAAAAAGGCTATTTGGTGACTACAATACCCAACTCTGTCAAAGCGTTTAGTGTTTGTGTTGCACCACCTATTAGCTGCTCCTCACTAAATTGTGGAATAATTTCATGCACTTTTGACACAAGCTCTAACAAGCTAATACCCGGATTATTCTCTAGTTGCTCTAACAAAATCGCGGTCATAGGGTTTGAAGCGATGAAGCCTACATCATCCTCTTCGTCACGATACACAACAAAATAATGGGGTTGTTCACTGGGCTCAGTTGGTTGAAAGTCTTCACTAATTTGATGAACTGGGTATTGATAAGATAGGTTACGCGCGGTGTTTGACAGATACAAAGGCTGATTATCTAAGTTTGTAAGCTGTTTTTGCATTTCATCTTCAAAACAAACTGACACATCCAACTCAACCCACTCATAATGTGCAAGCTCTAACATAAATATGGGGTCACTTCCTTGCATAACATATTCATGCTGCAGAAAAGCTAAAAACTCTGCACTGATGTCCAAAAAATACGGAGATGAGCAATCATGGCTAATGAAAAAGGTGCGAACAAGTGTCTGCCAATGTGATTCACAATATAAGCTTTTTAGAACCGGAAAGGCGGAGCTGACAAACCCTTCGACGTTGTTAAAAAACAGCTCTTTATAAACTGTCATTCTTTCTTCAGTTACATCATGAGGCTTTTCAATATTATCGGGATCACGAATATGAGCCATAAATGCATTTTGAACATCGATGAATGACACTAGGCAACTCCTTTACTTTTAGCTAAAAACTCAGACTGAAGTTTTTTAATTATGTCTACTTCGCTCAGCACTTCTGGCATGCTCGGAATATTAAAGTCACGTTCGAGTAAAGTAGGAAACAAACCGTGATAATCATAGGCTTTTGCGAGTAGATTCCACACAGGATCACATACATCCGCACCATGTGTATCAACTAGCAAAGAAGTACTTTCCTCATAATGCCCAGCGACATGACCATATAAAACACGTTCACTTGGCATGGCTTGTAAAAACTCAATTGCATCGTAACCGTGATTGACACTGTTTACATAAATGTTATTTACATCAAGTAGTAAGTCACAGTCGGCTTGCTTTAAAACTTCGAGCGTAAATTCTTGCTCTGACATTTCTTGACCGGGTGCGGCATAATAAGAAACATTTTCTACAGCGATCCGCTGCTCTAAAATATCTTGTACTTGTTTAATTCGAGCAGCTACGTGTTTAATTGCATCTGCAGTAAATGGAATTGGCATCAGATCATACATATGACCTGTACCCGAGCAGTAGCTCAAATGCTCACTATAAAGTTTGATATTGTGAGTTTTGAAGAAGCTTTTAAGAGACTTTACAAATTCAACATCAAGCGGCTCAGGTGAACCTATTGATAGTGATAAGCCATGGCAAATAAAAGTGTGTTTTTCGGTAAGTTGTTTAAACTGCTTACCAAATTTCCCGCCCATTTTCAGCCAATTTTCGGGCGCAACCTCTAGAAAATCAACTTGACCCGGTGGTGACTCAATAAAGTCATCCAACATTTCACGTCTGAGGCCTAGACCTACCATGCCTATATCATTAACTACCATATTAATACCTTTGAGTTCATGGCTTGTATTTAACCTGAGTTCTGGATAATAAAATAAGAGGAAATTTTACTAAGAAGTTTGAGGCAGATAACCTGCCTCAAAGAAGAAAACTAAGAATTAGTGAGCGCCACCACATTTACCTTCGCCACACTTACCTTCTTTTTTAGCTTTGCCGCCACATTTACCTTCGCCGCACTTGCCTTCTTTTTTAGCTTTGCCACCACATTTACCTTCGCCGCACTTGCCTTCTTTTTTAGCTTTGCCGCCACATTTACCTTCGCCGCACTTGCCTTCTTTTTTAGCTTTACCGCCACATTTACCTTCGCCGCACTTGCCTTCTTTTTTAGCTTTGCCACCGCATTTTCCTTCGCCGCACTTGCCTTCTTTCTTAGCTTTGCCGCCACATTTGCCTTCGCCGCATTTGCCTTCACCGCACTTACCTTCTGCAGCATCTAATTGATAACCAGAAGACATGGTAGTAAATGCAAATGGGTTTGCATTTACTTCTGCTGAGGCAGTTAAACTTGCTGTGCCGACAACTACAGCACCTAACGTAGCAGCGATTGATTTTGTTTTTAAATTTTTCATACTCGACCCTTTGGGATATTTCGTTCAATTCACTTAGTAGACCCTACGACAAAAAAGAATATTTCATTAAATCTAAAAAAATTCAATTTTAACTTAGCAACACTCTCCCTCTCGTTTAAAATAAGCGCCCTTTAAGTAGTATAGAGCAAGTTATGAAATTGATTTTGGCACCAATGGAAGGCGTTGTAGATTTTAAAATGCGCCAACTTTTAACTAACCTTGGTGACTTTGATTTATGTGTAACTGAGTTTATTCGTGTTGTTGATCTCACTTTTCCACGTAGAGTATTTATCAAAACTTGCCCTGAACTATTAAATAATGGCTATACCGAGTCTGGCACCCCTGTTCGCATTCAGCTTCTGGGTCAAGTTCCCCATGCGCTTGCTGCAAATGCGCGTAAAGCCGTCATGCTTGGCTCACATGGTATCGACCTTAACTTTGGCTGCCCTGCAAAAACAGTGAATAAAAGTAAAGGTGGTGCGGTTCTGTTAAAAGAGCCTGAACTCATGTATCAAATTATTAAAGCAGTAAGAGAAGCGGTACCAACCGAGCATGAAGTCAGCGCCAAGATACGTTTAGGCTTTGATGATGACAGCAATACTGCCGAAATTGTCGATGCTGTTCAAAGTGCGGGCGCTTCAAGCTTGGCAATTCATGCGAGAACCAAGCGAGATGGCTATAAACCGCCTGCATACTGGGAAAAAATAAAACCTCTTCTAGATCGAGTGACAATGCCCATCGTCGCAAACGGTGAGATTTGGCAAGTCGAAGACGCTTATCGCTGTCAAGAGCGCAGTGGTTGCTCAGATCTAATGCTTGGCCGCGGTGCATTAGCAACTCCAGACTTAGCTGCAAAGATTAAAGCACATAGAGAAAATAAGCCTTACACACCTTTATCTTGGGAAAATGTGATTTACCATATTTTGCATTCGTCTATGCACCAAGACCCTTCTTTAAGTGAAAAGTATTTTTCATCACGAACTAAGCAATGGCTTGGCTATCTTAAGCTTCAATATCCACAAGCCAATGATCTTTTTGACGAAATTAGAAAACTTAAAAATAAAGACGAGGTTGTCGCTGTGCTAGAGAAATATGCAAAGTGTCCTAGCATTGATTCAAATCATAACGAATTCGACTAGAAGTACCATAATGATTGCTCATAGGAGAGCGATCATGAATGCAAATCAAACTAAAGACTTTCAAAGCAAGCTAAAAATTGAATTAGACTCTGTTCGATGTGAGTTTTTAAATGAGCTTAAAGACGCACAACATGAGTTTACTGGCGAATTAGCTTCAATGTTAGAAAACTCAACACCAGGAGAGTGGATTGACTTAGCGGTCACTAAAATTAACCCAAATCAGTTTCCCCGCTTTCAGCGGCTTATGGAGCTAGAAGCTGCTTTATGCCAAATAGATAT
Source organism: Pseudoalteromonas sp. BZB3 (assembly GCF_040104455.1). Taxonomy (NCBI): domain Bacteria; kingdom Pseudomonadati; phylum Pseudomonadota; class Gammaproteobacteria; order Alteromonadales; family Pseudoalteromonadaceae; genus Pseudoalteromonas; species Pseudoalteromonas sp. BZB3. The sequence continues at coordinate 101,564 of NZ_JBECOS010000010.1, forward strand.
TGGCCAATTTGGATATTGCTGTGATTGTGAGACAAAACTTGATCTTCTGGTGCTTTCAAAAGATCCTGCCAAACAACGTTGCCCGGTTTGTGAAGAGAAAAAGCAAAAAAAGTAAATAACTGATTGAAAGGGCCTTAGTAAGAAAAGGCCTTTTTATTGTCCATCACTCACAGTTGCACTCTAAAAATAAATTCTAGCTAAAGATAAAACTGCAGAAGGTTTCATGACGATATAATCTAAGAAATGCATTGCTTGCTCTGGTTGCAGTGATAACTTTTGATTTAATACCACCATGGCTTGTTGTTCTGACCAAGCCTGAAAGTGAATGCCCAAATCTATCTCAGCCAATACTAATATTAGCTGTTTATAGGCTACTAGCTTCTGTTTTTCACACTGTTCGAAAGTCTCATGTAAGTTAACAAACTCATGTTCCCAGTTTAAACCTCCAACAATAGAGCAATGCTTTTTTGCAATCTCAACTAAGCTTAGTGCTTCTAAATGGTTTTCATGATTATCATACTCATTTGTTAAAGCTTGAATATTCGCTAAAATAACCTGAGGGTTTTCTACATTACCTAAATAATGATTCACTTTGCTTTGATACCACTCTTTACCGTTAGGTAGTTGGTAAATGCCTAAACGGCTTCTTGGTTTGTATGTTTTAAAATAGTCAGTTAGACCCGTTAATGATGCAGATTCAGAGTACGCTTTTAACTTTTTCAGTTCATACCTGTTATAAAGTATTTTGCTTTGTTTAGCATCTTCTAACCTAGTAAGAACCAGGTTTTGCCATTTCTTTCTTTGTGCTTCACTAAGATTCTTTGCAACATTAATTGCTGCTGGCCAGGGTAAATATCTCTCGGGGTAACGTTCTTGAATTATCAAATATTGAAGTTCATTAACTTGATACTCAGTGAGTGACTGAGGGTCAGCAGAGTTTAAAGCTATGTGCCTTTGCTTTAAATAGGCCTCACTGAAAGGTAATACTTCTGGTAGTTCATTTTTGCTGTCGGTCAATAAAACAGCATTGATATTTTTCAGCTGTGATTGCACTTCTTCAAAAGAACTAAGTTTCTGCTGTTCAGTGCACGCTGATAACAAAAACAGAATGGGGAGTATGATTAAAAGAAATTTATTATTCACCTTCACTTCCAACTATAAAAAAAGCCCCTTTCGGGGCTTTTTATTTATAAGCTTATGCCTTTGCGTTGTGCTTTGTCTTTAATGAACGTTGCCCAACCTCTAGCAAACTTACGTGTACGTGGGTCTTCTTGTGCTTTGACAATCGCTCTATAAGCTTGCTTATACTTCTCTTGGTATAAGTAAGCTTCAGCTAAGTCAGAGTAAGTCGAGCCCTTCTTGTCAGTACCTAATTCAAGCGCTTTGTTCAAACGCTCAACTGCAGCACTGTACTTTTGCTCAGTAAGTAACAAGTTACCTGCTTTTCTATAAAGATCTGCATCGTCATCAAATTTAGCTGCTTCTTCATAGTATTTAGCGGCAGTTACAAGGTGCTTCGATTGGTGGAAGTAACTTGCAACAGCAGTAACGTTTTGCTTAGTACGCTTAACTTTGTCTTCCTTCAAAGCTTTTTCCATAACGATGGCTGCTTTGTAAGGAATATCATTTAGCGAGTAATAGCTGCTTAAAATTTTGTAGTGGTTCTCTTTCTCGAAATAGCCTTTTCTGTAAGCTACTTCCATAATTGTCTGACCTTTACTGAACTGCTCGGTAGACATATAGAAAGAACCTAGACGAGTCCAGTTTTGTTTGTCATCAGGGAACAACTTAACTAGAGTCTCACCAACTTCTACAACTTTATTAAACTGCTTAAGTTCAAAGTATGAACCGACCTTCAGCATGAAGTAAGTTTTATTTGGCTCTTTTGCCAACTTAATTGCTTTGTCTGCTGGTTCGATAACCTTAGCGAACTGTTTTAACTCAAAGTAGCCTTGTGCCATTTTGGCATATACTTTGTCATCTTCCTCACCAGTAAAGTCCATCCAAGCATTGTAGGCTTTAATACCTTCAACATACTTTTGCTGGCCAAAGTAAAGATCTGCAACAAATTTAAGGGTATCGGCTTGGTCTTTGAAGTTTAAAACATCCGGTTCAACAGAGCGTTTAACGAAATCAAGTGCCTTAACGTAATCTTCTTTTTGAGCATAGAAGTTACCTAAGTATCTATCTACAGTTGCTTTGTCGAAATCATTAGACGGATCTAACTCTTCCATCAACGCAATTGCTTCGTCAAGTTGGTCGTTGTTGTAAAGCTCAAATGCTTTAACAACTTTCTTACCAGTACGCTCACCCATGATCTTAGTCTTAGCTTTTTTACGAGCTTCGATCTTAGCTGGGTCAGGCGCAGCAACAGCGTTGCTGCATACACCTGTAAGCGTCATAAGTAGCGCAAGAGCTGTTACTTTATGTAATTGCTTCATTTCTTCGCTCCTTATTAATCTTGGTTAAGTTTAAAGTCTAACTGTACAGTAAGACCAGGTTGTTTTTGCGGTTTGCCATCGATGATTTTCGGACGGTATTTCCACTTACGCAAGGCTCTCATCGCTTCACGGTTGAAAATACGCTTCGGTTCAGCATCAATAACTTTTACATCTTCAACACCACCAAGCTCGTTAATAGTGAATGAAAGTTGTACCCAACCTTCTTTACCATCACGTGCCGCTTGAGTCGGGTATTTCGGCTCAATACGTACGATAGGTGTTGCATCACCATCACGACCAAATTCACCAGGCCCACTTAGGCCACCTGCAGTACCACCAATGTCGATGCTTGGCATGTTAAAGCCAATAGCACCCGGGTTTGGGTTAGCATTGTCAGGCTGCGGCGGCTGCGGTTTAGGCGGCTGCTGCGGCGGCGGCGGAGGTGGAGGCGGAACACGTCTGCGCTCTTGAACCTCAGATTCAGGTGGATTCGTCAAAATTTCGACTACAATTTCTTCTTTTTTATTTTCAGCTCTATCTGCTCCGCCAGAGATCAGAAATGCCATAAAATAAAACAAGCCGAAAGTAACTGCCCCACCTGTTACAAGTGAAAACAGAAAACGAATCATTACTTAGCTCCAGCGATTGAGATTTTTAATTGATCGTCAGTCGCCTTGATTTGGTCCATAACTTTAACAACCACACCGTGCTTCGCGCCTTTATCAGCTTGAATAATTACGGTTTCAGTAGGTTGCTCAGCTAGGATGCTCTCAAGGTTTGCACTAACACGCTCAACGTCAACAGCACGCTTATCCATCCAGATCTCACCATTTTCTTTAATAGCGATAAAGACGTTAGCATTCTTTTTAGTTTGAGCTTGTGCAGCCTTTGGCTTTTGTACTTCAATACCAGCTTCTTTCACGAAAGAAGTTGTTACGATGAAGAAGATAAGCATGATGAATACGATGTCTAGCATCGGTGTCATGTCTACTGCTGCTTCTTCTTCCTCACGAAAACGTTGTTTACGTGCCATATTAATATCTCTCTTTAGTGATGAGGCAAACTATCTACTAGCTTTTCTTTAGCCATTTTCGCTCTAGCTTCTAGGCGAGTGCTGAAGAATACACCAGATAGTGCCGCAACCATTCCTGCCATTGTTGGTATCGTTGCCATTGAAATACCCGATGCCATTAGACGAGCGTTACCAGTACCTTGAGTAGCCATCGTTTCGAAAACGCTGATCATACCCGTTACAGTACCTAGTAGGCCGATTAATGGACACATGGCTACCAATGTTTTGATAATCAACATGCGCGCTTCTAATTTTTCAGACGCTTCAGAAATCCATGCATCGCGGATTCTGTGTGCGTACCAAGACGTAGTGTCTTGGCGGGCGTCCCACTTCGCTACGATATCCGCTTTCATTTTCGGATACTCGGCGAGTAGGAACCAATAGCGCTCAATCATTAATACCCACATTAGAAAGAGTGCTATCGCGACCACGTATAATACCTGGCCGCCTGTGCCAACAAAATCCCTGATAGATTCCCAAATCTCCATCAGGACTAGCATTAGGCTTTCTCCTTCTCCGCATGTGCAGCAACAATACCTGCACTCTGCTCGTCTAGGATATGTAGAACTGCTTTACTACGACCTGAAACGATTGCGTGTAATAGGATTAGTGGTAGTGCAGCAATCAGACCTAGAGCTGTTGTTACAAGCGCTAGAGAGATGTTACCTGCCATGATCTTCGGATCACCAGTACCGAATAGTGTGATTGATTCGAACGTTAAGATCATACCAACAACTGTACCAAGTAGACCTAGTAGCGGTGCGATAGCAGCTAAGATCTTGATGATGTTGATACCAGCTTCGATACGAGGCGTTTCACGAAGAATTGCTTCGTCTAACTTAAGCTCAAGGTTTTCAACGTCTTGGTTTTTGTTGTCATGGTATACTTTAAGAATACGACCAAGTGGGTTGTTTTCGTTAGGCGTGTTGATGTTCTTAACCTGTGCTTTGATTTTAGCACTAACCATTAGAAGGTCTAGGAAACGAACTAACGCTAGTAACGCACCGATTGCAAGTAATGCAGTGATGATGTAACCAACTGTGTCACCCTGGTGCCAACGTTCTTCAACAGTTGCACGCTGAGTGTTTAGACGTAGGATACCGCCACGCGCAGGGTCAACATAGAACTTAGTGTATGAACCAGCTTGTGTATTTAGAAGATCAGCAACAGTGTTGAAGATGTGACCATCTGGCTGCTTACCTAGTGGAACGATAGCTTTGTTAGCTGCATCGTATACTACGTAGCCGTCTTTTGTGATTAGGTTGAAGTTACCAATACGAGTAACCTGCTTAGTATTGATTTCACCACTTAGCTCAGCAACTTGTGCTTCGAAAGTAGATACTTTTGCAGATTCAGTCATTTCAGTTTGGAATGCAATCCAAAGCTCTTCTAGTTCGCGAGTAGTCGGTAGTTCTTTAGCAGCAGCTAGTGAACGAAGAACTTCTGCACGACCTGGCTTTTGTGCACTTACAAGTGATGCTTCGATTGAACCAATCGCTTCAGAAGCTGAACGACGAACAACACCGAACATCTCACCTAAAGTACCCGTTGCGTTTTGAAGCTCAACTTCTTTTTCAGCAAGTGTGATTTCGTTTTGTTTAAACTGGTTGTTTAAACGCTCACCACGTGCCTTCTCGTTAGCTAAATCACGCTTAGCTTTGTTTAGAAGTGCTTGCTTATCAGCACGAGCAGAAAGGAACTCTTGCTCACGTTGCTTGTTGATTTTACCTTCAGAAATACGGTTTTGTTTAACTTCTTGAAGGATTTTGTCTAGAGTTTCAGTGTTTGCGTGCGCGTTTAGAGCTGCACCAGCTGAAACAGATAGAGCAGCCGCTACTGCAAAACCTTTAAATAATTTCTTCATTATTTATTACTCCGCGCCAAAGATTGGAAGTGCTAGTAGTTCAGGTGCAGCCTGACCACGTGCGATACGGATGAAAGTTTTAACTGGCTTGATGTACTCTTCGCCTAGCTCATCCCACTGTTTTGCGCTGTTGTTCCAAACCCAAGCGTGCTTAAGGTCGAATGATTGAGCAACAAATGCAACACGGCCAATACGTGCGAAGTCAACGTTGATGTTTTTACCGTTGATTTCTAGTGAGCCTTGAGATGCAACCATTGTTGAGCTGTAATCAGTCTCAATTGTGTATGCTTCAAGAACCTGACGGAACTTCTCTGAAGTCGTTACTTTAGAGTTAGAAAGAAGATCACGTAGTTTTTCAACACGACCTAAACGAGTTTCAGTGTCAAACGGAACGTCCGCTTTGATGAATTGCTCAAGCGTATCGATCATGCGATACATCAGAGGCACAACGTCCTGTTTAGTTTTCTCAATCGTACCAATCTGACGATTAAGTGACTCGATGCTAGCATTTTGGTCAGCTACCAAACGTGCTACGTGGTCGTTATAAACTTTTAATAATTCTGTTTCATCAACAACACTGCGGTACTCACCGATCATCTCTTGAGTTTGACCATAAATGTTATCAATTTTTTCTTGTGATTTTTTTGCAGCCGTTTGAGTTTGCTGACCTACTTTTTGTATGTCATTCAAAGGATCTGCAATCACGTTGCTGCTTGCGAAAGCTGTTGCACCTAGAAGTGCTGTAGCTACAAGACTCTTTCTGATTTTAACAGACATAGTTCCCAACCAATTAAGTAATGTTACTTTTATAATTTTTTGCTCTTTATAGTAGAGCTACCCTGATATCTTTCTACAGATATCAACTTTCCAATAATGCTAAATGCAAGGCCATGTGTCAACTTCATAGGCAAAACTAATTTTTTGAAAATGGATTAATATTTTTTATATAAAACATAATATTAACATCACAAATCATTCACCAAAGCATTCTACCTATGAAAAACGGACAAAGCACACATTGTTTTTACATTTTGTTACAGGGTAAAAACATCCTGTAACTGAAGTTTTAAAATACCGAACTTTAATTTTAAGTGGTTGTTTTAAAATCACTTTTATTAATCCTTGTTTTTTTGTGTTTTTTTTACTTGTGATAGCAAAACTACACTTAAATGGCTCAGTTTTATGTACAAATTTCTGCGACGACTTGATTAAAAACATCGATGAACTGCGATATATGTAATCCATCCATTAATGCATGATGTACTTCAATTGAGACGGGTATTATTCCTTGCTCTTTTTGATATTGTCCAAATACAATTTTCGGAATGCCCGAAGCAATAGGCGTATGCTCAGCGTGTTTAAAACCTGAGAATTTAAACCATGGCAAGATTGAAATATACATTTGTGTAATTTTATCGGCACCTTCAATAAAAGAAGGATTTAACAATGGTTTATCTAAAAAAGTATGTTTTTGCTGTGTGTAATGTTCACAAAATGCTAATAATGAATTTTGTGTTTCTAATGGAACGAACCTAAAACTCTCATCTGAGCGCAAAAATACAGTACTCAAGGTAATATCTGTTACTTCAACAGGTTCATTATCAACTATTCGATACCTTATTGGTGCATAACGCGCTACCGCTTCTTGCAAGCAATATAAGTAGCAAGCTGTGAAACTCAATTGCTGTGATTTTGCAAACTTAAACAGCGCTTTCATTTCAAGGTCAATAACTACATTAAAGAAGGGTTGTGAGAAAGGTAAGAAGAACTTGAAGTGCTCGGCTCTCGGCCAAGTGTCGAGATCAATTTTTTTCATAAAAAAAGGGATGCTTGATTACATCCCTCTATTAGAACAATTACATTATTCAAAGCAAAGGAATTATAGACCGTTCGCGATAATTTCTTGTGCTAGTTCATCAGCAATTATATGTGTCGACTTTTGCTCTTCTTCTGAACGCTTGAAGATTTCAGCTAGTGTGTCATAAATGCCTTCCACATGCTTAGTGGCATCTGCTTCATTATAACCAGCCGGCTTAGTTTCGTAGTAAACGTTAATAATACCACCAGCATTAATCACATAATCTGGTGCGTATAAAACGCCTTTTTCTCGTAAAATTTCACCGTGGCGAGACTCTGCTAGCTGATTATTCGCACAACCAGCAATGATTTGTGCTTTCAAACGAGGAATTGTTTCGTCATTTACCGTTGCACCAAGTGCACACGGCGCATATACATCAACGTCTAGGTCGTAAATCTCGTCGATATTCACTGCTGTAGCGCCAAAATCGTTTACAACTCTTTCTACAGATTCTTGATTAATATCAGTAACGAATAACTGTGCGCCCGCTTCATGCAAATATTTACATAATGTATAAGCTACTGCCCCTAAACCTTGAACAGATACTTTAACGCCATTTAGATCTTCATGGCCGTGCTTGTGTTTAAAAGCAGCTTTAATACCAAGGAAAGTACCAAGGGCTGTAAACGGCGAAGGGTTACCACTTTTACCTTCTAAGCCCATTACGTAATTAGTTTCTTTGTGCATCGTCATTACATCACCTGTTGTGATGTTCACGTCTTCTGCTGAATAATAAGTGCCACCTAAACGCTCAAGTTGCTTACCAAATGCTCTGAATAAAGCTTCTGATTTAATTGATTTCGCATCACCAATGATCACAGACTTGCCACCGCCAAATGGCAAACGAGCAACTGCATTTTTATAAGTCATGCCCTTAGAAAGACGCAATACATCATAAACAGCATCTTCATCTTTTGCATAATCCCACATTCGGCAGCCACCCACTGCAGGACCTAACTTTGTGCTATGTACAGCAATAATTGCTTTTAAGCCTGATTCTTTATCAGAGCAAAACACCACTTGTTCATGGTTATCAAATTCAACTTGGTTAAATACAGCCACTTTATAGTTCTCCGAAATTTTTACCCAATAATCGGGCATAGCGCTGAAACTGCATCGACTCTATCACTATATTTTTAAATTCTCTATAAATTGAGGCAATCATCCCCTACAATTATCTTAATTGACAATTTTAATTCAAAAAATGTAAATTTACCGGTAATTATAGTTAAATTAAAACCAGTAAATATTTGCTTAAGTTAAAAATAGTTACTCAAGCGGCATAAAGAGCTTACGTTAACGTAAAGGTTATGCTGAGTGTAAAATTTTTAATACAAAAAACCGCCATTTGGCGGTTTTTTGTTTGATAAGTACTGTATTGTGATAAATGCTCAGATTCTATAAAACAGGCCCTTCATCTCGAAGGATATGTAAAAAGTGCATATGTTTTTGATATTGATTTATCACATCATTGATCACTGCAGTTTCTGACCACCCCATAATGTCGTAATCTTGTCCACCTTCAAGTAAGTGCACCTCTGCACGATAATAACTTTCATAACCTTCCTCTTGGTCATGACTAAAGCTTGGTTGCACGTGTTCTTTTTTATACACGCCATATATAAAGTCATGCTCTTCACCGTGGTTCACAACGAGAGAAATACTCTTTTCTGAAGTTTTAATTTTTACCTCAATATCATTTAACTCAAACTGTGCTTTTAACGCTTTGAACGCACGTTTCACTTCTTTATTTAGAAACTGATTGATGTCTTTTTTATCTGGCGTTGAGACTATGTTATTCAGTTTTTCTTTCCAATCTGCGGTTTCTTCTCCACTCATATTTATCACAGCATGATGCTGCAAGCTCTCACGCTTTGCGCTTTCTACTTCAAGAGCTTTCACTAACCCGAAACATGAAAACAGGAGCACAAGTGAGAATGGTAAAGCACTGGCAATAGTCATGGTTTGCAGGGCCTCTAAACCACCAACTAAACTGAGCACAGCTGCAACAACACCAACACTGATTGCCCAGAACAAACGCTGCCAGACTGGTGTATCATTTTCACCATTTGAACACAGCATATCGATTACCATAGCGCCTGAATCACAAGATGTAACAAAGAAAATCACAATCATGGCCACCGACAAAAGCGTTAATATTGTTGACCACGGAAATTGCTCTAAGAACACAAATAAAGCCACAGAAGAGTTTTCGCTCACCATATTTGCAACTTGCTGAGCGCCCTGCTCAACCACCATATAAATTGCACTATTTCCAAAAACAGTCATCCAAAGCAGTGTAAATGCGGTTGGCACCACCATCACGCCTAATACGAACTCCCTAATGGTTCTGCCTTTTGAAATACGTGCAATAAATAAACCGACAAAAGGTGCCCAAGCTAACCACCAACCCCAATAGAAAATGGTCCAACCGCCAATCCAACTTTTCTTCTCATATGCAAATAAGTTGAATGTATTCGAGACAATTTCTGAGAGATAAGCGCCAACGTTTTGTACATAGGCTTGAAGTAAAAATACGCTAGGGCCTAGTATGAAGATAAATGCAAGTAAAGCTATCGCCATTAGCATATTCGCTTCAGAGAGTATTTTAATGCCTTTATCTAATCCCGTTGCCACCGACACCGACGCCAGTGTGGTGATGACCACCATGATAATGACTTGATTGGTTTGGCTGACGTCAAACTCGAATAAATAATTAAGTCCGGCATTTACCTGACTTGCACCTAACCCCAAAGAAGTCGCCACACCAAAAACTGTACTGACAACCGCAAAAATATCCACTAAGTGCCCTTGCCAACCATAGATTTTATCGCCAATGATTGGATGAAGCGCAGAGCGTAATGTTAAAGGTAGTTTATGACGATAGCTAAAGTAAGCCAGCACTAAAGCAACGATGGCGTAAATAGCCCAAGCATGAAAGCCCCAGTGGAAAAAGGTAATTTTCATTGCTTCTTTGATGGCTTCTAAAGAGCCCGGTTCCGCCGTTGGCGGAGACAAATAGTGCATAATAGGTTCTGCCACGCCAAAAAACATCAAGCCAATTCCCATGCCTGCTGCGAAAAGCATGGAGATCCAGGTGCCTAATGAGTAATCAGGGGTGGCATGGTCAGGCCCTAGTTTTACCGAGCCAAATCGAGATAAGCTAAGATACAATACAAAGCCCAAAATGATGGCAACGGTAAGCACATAAAACCAACTGCCATTGGCTGTGATTGCGTTTTGAATATCTGCAAATAATGCCTTTGCCATATTTGGGGCTGAAACAGTGACTATCATCAGTAGCAGGATAACTAGAGAAGCGGGGTAAAACACCGCTTTGTTTAATTTTGCTTGTTGTCCGAGCATGTAACACCTTTTTCGCTAAAAAAAGCTTTCATCTATAAATAAAAATGCCAATTAAAGTTGCACGCTTTAAACTGAAAGATAAAGAAATAGATGACAACTTCATGAATAATTAATTTCATCTCTAACTAATTATATGAAGTTTTCTTACAAAAGTAATCCCGGCTCTAAGTAAAAGCTCTAGAGTAACAAGTGATGTATAAAAAAAGCACTTAACTAAGTAAGTGCTTTTTAGAGTGATTTGATTTTAAGCTGAATACCTATTCAGGCTCGTAGCCAAGATTTGGTGACAACCAGCGCTCAGCTTCAGCAAGCGTCATGTTAGTTCGCTTCGCGTAGTCTTCAACCTGATCCTTTTGAATTTGTGCTACTGCATAATATTTCGAATCAGGGTGAGAGAAATACCACCCCGATACGGCAGCACCCGGCCACATTGCATATGAGCTAGTAAGTTGCATACCGATACGATCTTCAGTTTGCAGTAACGACCAGATTTTTTTCTTCTCAGTATGTTCAGGACAGGCAGGATAACCTGGAGCAGGACGAATACCTTGGTAATTTTCACGAATAAGCTCTTCATTACTGAGGTTTTCATCAGCTGCATAACCCCAGTACTCTTTACGAACTTGCTCATGAAGATATTCAGCAAACGCCTCGGCTAAACGGTCAGCAACCGCTTTAACCATGATCTTGTTGTAGTCATCTTGTTGCGCGTCGAATGCTTCAGCTAAGTCGTCTTCTTCAAGACCGCCAGTTACAGCAAATGCACCAAAGTAGTCAGGTGTGCCTTTCGGCGCGACATAGTCGGCTAAACAGTAATTCGGGAAATCAGTTTTCTCCGTTTGCTGACGTAAGTGACAACTTAACTCTAATACTTCAGAACGAGTTTCATCTGTGTAGATCTCAATGTCATCACCTACACGGTTTGCTGGGAATAAACCAATCACGCCAAGTGGTTTCAGCGCTTGTGTTTTTTCAAACTCATCAAGCATCGCATTAGCATCGTGATAAAGCTTTTTCGCCTCTTCACCAACAATTTCGTCGTCGAGAATACGAGGGAATTTACCAGCCAATGACCAAGTCATAAAGTAAGGTGTCCAGTCGATGTATTCACGCAATGTTTTGATGCTGACATCTCTAAACTCTGTAACACCCAGCTTTTTCGGCACAGGTGGCGTGTAGCTATCCCAATCAAGTTTTGCGGCATTATCACGGGCACGCTGGATAGTAACAGGTTTACTACGTGGCTTTTTACGCGCTTGTTGCTCACGAACCTTTTCGTACTCAGCAGTGGTTTTTGCTAAAAACTCCGGTTTTTGTGTTTTGCTTAATAAGCTTGATACCACACCTACCGCACGGCTGGCATTGTTCACATACACTACGCCTTTGTTGTACTGAGGCTCAATTTTAACCGCAGTGTGAGCTTTAGAAGTCGTTGCACCACCAATTAAAAGTGGAATATCAAAACCACGACGCGTCATTTCTTTTGCCACATGCACCATTTCATCAAGCGATGGCGTAATAAGGCCTGACAAACCAATGGCATCGGCTTTTTCATCTATGGCAGTTTGCAAAATTTTCTCAGCAGGTACCATCACACCTAAATCGACCACTTCATAGTTGTTACATTGCAGTACTACGCCCACAATGTTTTTACCAATGTCGTGTACGTCGCCTTTAACCGTTGCCATGATAATTTTACCATTGGTTGCGCCCTCTTCTTTCTCCGCTTCGATATACGGGTCTAGGTAAGCAACAGCACGTTTCATTACACGGGCTGATTTTACAACCTGAGGTAAGAACATTTTACCAGCACCGAATAAATCACCCACCACGTTCATGCCGTCCATCAATGGACCTTCAATCACTTGAATTGGTTTATCCATCGAAGCGCGACACTCTTCGGTATCTTCTTCAATATATTCGGTAATGCCTTTAACAAGTGCATGCTCTAAACGTTTTTCGACTGACCAAGTACGCCACTCTAGGTCTTCCACTTTTTCTGCTTGCGCCAAACCTGAATACTTAGGTGCCAACTCAACCAGACGCTCACCTGCGCCAGGATCAGTATTTAATACAACATCTTCAACAGCTTTTCTCAGCTCAAGGGGAATATCATCATAAACTGCAAGCTGACCGGCGTTTACAATGCCCATATCCATACCCGCTTGAATGGCGTGGTATAAGAACACTGAGTGAATGGCTTCACGTACTGGGTTATTGCCACGGAACGAGAATGACACGTTAGATACACCACCCGACACTTTACAGTGTGGCAGGTTTTGCTTAATGCGACGTGTGCCTTCGATAAAGTCAACCGCGTAGTTATCGTGCTCTTCAATACCTGTTGCAACTGCAAAGATATTCGGGTCAAAGATAATATCTTCGGGTGGGAAGCCTAGTTGGTCCACTAAAATACGGTAAGAGCGTTCACAAATTTCAAATTTGCGGTCGGCTGTTTCAGCTTGCCCTGTTTCATCAAACGCCATGACAACGGCTGCAGCGCCGAATCGTTTAATGATTTTAGCCTGGCGGATAAACGGCTCTTCACCTTCTTTAAGTGAAATCGAGTTAACGATCGCCTTACCTTGAATACATTTTAGGCCCGCTTCAATAACTTCCCATTTAGACGAATCAACCATGATAGGCACTCGCGAGATGTCTGGCTCAGAAGCAATCAGGTTTAAGAATTTTGTCATCGCCGCTTTCGAATCTAACATGGCTTCATCCATGTTGATGTCGATAACTTGTGCGCCGTTTTCTACTTGCTCACGCGCGACATCAAGGGCTGTTTCGTAATCTTCTTCTAAAATTAGGCGTTTGAACTTTGCAGAACCGGTAACATTGGTACGCTCACCAACGTTGGTAAAAATTGCGGTATTTTGTTGCGTCATCTGATACTTCCTAATTCAAGTTACACGCTTCAAGGCCCGCTAAGCGCATACGCACATCTAGCTCAGGCAGAGATCTTGGTTTAATTTGCGCAAGGCCATTAGCAAATGCCTTAATATGTTCAGGTGTTGTACCACAACAGCCACCGACGATATTGATGAAGCCTTCTTTGCCCCAGTCGATGATTTCTACTGACATTTCATCAGCTTCTAGGTCGTACTCACCAAATTCATTCGGTAAACCTGCGTTAGGGTGAACAGAAGTAAAGGTTTCACACACACGCGACAGCTCTTCAACATAAGGACGTAATAAGTCTGGACCTAATGCGCAGTTCAAACCAATTGAAATAGGTTTAATGTGACGAATTGAATTATAGAATGCTTCTGTTGTTTGGCCTGACAGTGTTCGACCAGAAGCATCAGTAATAGTACCTGAGATCATTACTGGCAACGTAATACCCGCATGTTCAAACGCTTCTTCTACGGCAAATGACGCAGCTTTGGCATTTAAAGTGTCGAAAATCGTCTCAATCAAAATTAAATCTGCACCACCTTCAATCAAAGCAAGCGTCGACTCAATATAGGCCTCAACCAATGCATCGAAGGTAATATTACGATAACCCGGGTCGTTCACATCTGGTGAGATTGAACATGTTTTAGATGTTGGACCTAGTACACCCGCTACATAGCGCGGTTTGTGTGGCTCTTTTTCGGTGAACTCGTCACAAATTTTACGTGCTAATTTAGCCGACTCAAGGTTGATTTCACGACTCAAACTGCCCATTTCGTAATCTTCCATCGAAATAGTAGTCGCATTAAAGGTGTTTGTTTCAATAATGTCAGCACCTGCAGCTAGGTATTTACGATGAATATCTGTAATGACACCAGGTTGAGTTAGGCTTAATAAATCGTTATTGCCTTTCACTAACACATGCCAATCTTTAAAGCGCTCGCCGCGATAATCTTCTTCTTCAAATTTATACTCTTGGATCATGGTACCCATGGCGCCATCTAAAATAAGAATTCGTTGTTTTAAAGCCTCTTTTAAGGCTGCACTTTTATTCGGCATAGTTGTTAGTCCTTACATCTTGGCTAACTAGGTTAATATCGTATGGAGTAGTTTGGTAAACGTAATAATTCAGCCAATTTGAGAATAACAAAAAGGCATGACTTTGCCATGTTTTACTCGGCTTTTGTTCAGCATCGTTATTCGGAAAGTACCCTTCTGGCTTAGGCGCATCAGGGCTTTTGGCTAGGTCGCGTAAATATTCTTTTTGCAAAGTATCAGCATCATATTCAGGGTGGCCTGTTAAAAACACCTGACTGCCAGACTGGTTTTTAATTAAATACGCACCGACCTTTTCAGAGCCTGCCAACACAGCAAGTTCAGGCGTATTTTGTATTTTAGCTAGTTCAATGTGACCATAGCGAGAATGCGGTACTAAAAACTCATCGTCAAAACCACGAGTTAGCGCACCATGCTCAAACAAACAACGGTGCTTAAATACGCCACATAGTTTATCGTCACGCAGTTCACGCTTTAAACCATAATGATGGTACAAGCCCGCATGAGCTGCCCAACAAGAGAATAATGTTGAGGTCACATGGTTTTCAGCCCAATCAAATAACTCTTTGAGTTCTTGCCAGTAAATGACATCGTCATATTCCAGATGAGCCAGCGGTGCACCTGTGATAATCATGGCATCGTAGTTTTCATCTTTTACATCAGAAAAGTAGCGATAGAACATATCTAAGTGTTGCTCAGAATTTTCTGAACTACGGTGCGTATCTAATCGTAATAAGTCGACGTTAACCTGAAGCGGGGTATTCGCAAGCAAACGAATAAACTGCACTTCGGTTTCAACTTTGTTGGGCATGAGGTTGAGAATTGCCAAGCGCATCGGACGGATCTCCTGCGTTCTTGCACGTGATTTCGGCATCACGAAGACATTTTCATGTCTGAGTGTAGCAATAGCAGGTAACTCATCTTTTACGGTGATCGGCATACAATTTCCCCCAACTTAATTTATGGCTGTCATTATGAACGTAAAGCCGAAAAATTCAACCTCTAGATGTTTAGATGTCTAAAATCTCAACTCATTTGTTTGCAACTGAAAAATTTACTTAGATAATTCACGCGTCAAACATCATTATATAAAGAGAAAAACATGGGGATCGGTGAACTTGCCGCAATCAGCGCAGCCATAGTCTGGGCGTCATCTACAATTTTATACAAACGCTTTAGCCATCATTTATCGCCCCTGCAACTAAATGTCAGTAAAGGCATTATTGCTTGTGCACTGATGTTATTAATTTTGCTAATTATGCCTACCAGCCCTTTACCACAATTAACCAGCTCTTGGGCTTGGCTTATTGTCAGCGGCATTTTGGGTATTGCTATTGGCGATAGCGCTTATTTCGCTGCACTTAGAAATATAGGCCCAGCACGTACACTTGTCATTGAATCACTCGCGCCAGCCATTGCAGGTGTACTAAATATTGTATTGCTCGGCGTATGGCTGAGTGGCCTTGCATGGCTAGGTATTATAATAACAACTTTAGGCGTTTTGCTGGCAATTAAACCTAAAAGTCCATTACCTCAAGTTGAACACAGCATTTACATCAAAGGAGTTGGTTTTGCGTTGCTTGCAGCCACTTGCCAAGCGGCAGGTATGGTGATGTCAAAAGGTGCGATGAATGCTGAACAAATTGGTAGTTTGTGGGCTGCTTTTATTCGTTTATTTTCAGGCACACTGGCTGTCGCTTGCGTTGTCGCATGTCTAAAAGAACAAAATCTCAAACAAGCCATTACCTTGAATGGCATAAGTCAAAAGCAATGGCTTTTTGTCGCGGTGTTTTTTGGCACTTTTATTGGCCTTTGGTTGCAGCTTATTTCAGTCAAACATACCGATCCGGCTATCGCACAAACTATTTTCGCAACCGCCCCACTGATGGTGATGACCATTGGTGCCCTGCGCAAAGAACCCATGACAAGGAATATGATATTGGGTGGGTTAATTGCTTTTTCTGGTGTAGCGTTGTTGGTTTTGAGTTAATTTCATGAGTTTAAAAGAGAGATAACCTGCTGTTTGATTGACGAAATCGCTAGGTAAACTCTACAATATGCAAGTTAATTTTGAACATGAAAGGTTTCATCTATGGCATTGCCAGATAAGTTTATTTATTCAATGCACCGCGTTAGCAAAGTGGTGCCACCTAAACGTACGATTTTAAAAGATATTTCATTATCTTTCTTCCCTGGTGCGAAAATTGGTGTACTTGGTCTAAACGGCGCAGGTAAATCGACTCTTTTACGCATCATGGCAGGTGTTGATAAAGAGTTTGAAGGTGAGGCGAATGCACTTGCTGGTACTAAAATCGGCTATCTTCCTCAGGAACCTCAATTAGACGAAAACAAAACTGTTCGTGAAACTGTTGAAGAAGCTGTAAGCGAAGTTAAAAACGCTCTTGCGCGCCTTGATGAAGTTTATGCTGAATATGCAATGGATGGCGCTGATTTTGACGCTCTAGCAAAAGAGCAAGGTCAACTAGAAGCTATTATCCAAGCACATGATGGCCACAACCTAGACAATGCTTTAGAGCGCGCTGCTGACGCACTTCGCCTACCTGAGTGGGATGCAAAGATTGAACACCTATCTGGTGGTGAGCGTCGTCGTGTTGCTATCTGTCGTCTGCTTCTAGAAAAACCAGATATGCTATTACTAGACGAACCAACCAACCACTTAGACGCAGAGTCTGTTGCTTGGCTAGAGCGCTTCTTACACGACTACGAAGGCACCGTTGTAGCTATTACCCACGACCGTTACTTCTTAGATAATGTTGCTGGTTGGATATTAGAGCTTGACCGTGGCCATGGTATTCCTTGGGAAGGCAACTATTCTTCTTGGCTTGAGCAAAAAGATGCGCGTCTAAAGCAAGAAGAAAAAGCTGAAAAGGCACGTCAAAAGTCGATTGCACAAGAGCTGGAGTGGGTTCGTTCAAACCCTAAAGGTCGTCAAGCTAAATCTAAAGCGCGTATGGCACAGTTCTCTGAGCTTCAGCAAAGTGATTACCAAAAGCGTAATGAAACTAACGAACTATTTATCCCACCGGGTCCTCGCCTAGGTGATAAAGTAATTGAAGTAAATGGCCTAACTAAAGGCTATGGTGACCGTGTACTTATCGACAATCTAAGCTTCAGTGTACCAAAAGGTGCAATCGTTGGTATTATCGGTGCTAACGGTGCAGGTAAATCAACGTTATTCAAAATGATCTCAGGCCAAGAGCAAGCAGATGCTGGTACTGTTGATGTTGGTGAAACTGTAGAACTCGCTGCGGTTGATCAGTTCCGTGACAACATGGACGACAGCAACACTGTTTTCCAAGAAATCTCTAACGGTCAAGATGTACTTAAAATTGGTAACTTTGAGATCCCAAGCCGCGCCTATGTTGGCCGCTTTAACTTCAAAGGCAACGACCAGCAAAAGTTTGTAAAAGAGCTTTCTGGTGGTGAGCGCAACCGTCTTCACCTAGCTAAGCTTTTAAAAGCTGGCGGTAACGTTTTACTACTGGATGAGCCAACCAACGACTTAGACGTTGAAACACTTCGTGCCCTAGAGAACGCGATTTTAGAATTCCCAGGCTGTGTAATGTGTATCTCACACGACCGTTGGTTCTTAGACCGTATCGCTACACATATTCTTGATTACCGTGACGAAGGTCAAGTGAACTTCTTTGATGGTAACTATACAGAGTACGAAGCTTGGCTGAAGAAGACCTATGGCGCACAAGCTGCCGAGCCTAAGCGTATTAAGTACAAAAAAATTGGCTAAATAATCCACGCATTAGCTAATTTTTGCAAATCATTGATATTAAAAGCCCTGTTTATGCAGGGCTTTTTTTACACTAGAGCCTAAGTGTATTACTATCTATGCTTAGATAATCTAGAATATTGAGAGAATGATGATGGAAGAACGCAGACGTTTTACGCGTATTTTGTTTTCAAACCCGGCGACCTTAATGACTGCCAGTGGTGATTACAATTGCCAAGTACTCGACCTTTCATTAAAAGGCGCATTGATCACCTTGCCTGTGGGTTATGTACCCCTTCAAGGTGAAGCCGCTAACCTAAAGTTTCATCTACCAGACAGTGATGTACTGATTTCAATGGAAGTCGAAGTAAGACATGTCGAAAGTGAATATTTAGGCCTTCACTGTAATCAAATCGACCTTGAGAGTGTGACGCACCTGAAACGCTTGATTGAACTCAATGTGGGCGATGATGCTGTACTGCATCGAGAAATCGAACAACTTGCCTTTAAAAATGCTTAAATAAATTTAAATTAACTATCAAATATAAGAAGAGATAAAAAATGATTTTGGAATCTTTACAAGGATTTTTGCCTTTTATTAGTTATTTCGTAATTGGCTATGCAATTACTCTGTGCTTTTTGTTTGTATACACCTACATAACGCCACACTGTGAATGGCGTTTAATGAAAGAAAACAACCCTGCTGCTGCGGTCGCGTTCTGCGGTACATTAATTGGTTTTATTTTACCTATCGCTAGTGCAGCGGTGAATGCTGTGTCACTTTTAGACTTTGCTGTTTGGGGTGTGATTGCCGGGGTTATGCAGCTAGTTACATTCTTTACTGTTCGTTTATACATGCCAAAGCTGTCTGAAAAAATTGAAGCACAACATTTGAGTGCTGGTTTATTTTTGGGTGCAGCCTCACTGGCTACGGGAGTTTTAAACGCCGCCTGTATGACTTACTAGGAGGCCTGATGAAACGTAGCAAGCACATTAAACTGACTTTACTCATGGGCGCCACAGGCTCATTAGCCGGCTGTGGTGATAGTGAAGAGTCCGCTTTATTATTCCAAGATACGATGGAATGTAATTCTTTTGGTATTGAATTAGAAACCTGCCAAGCTGAGTATCAACAAGCACTTGAACAACATTTAAATGAAGCCCCGCGTTACGCCACCGAGCAATTGTGTGAAGGTGATTTCGGCTTCGATAGATGTGAATCAAATGGCGGGATTTGGCAGCCTTTAATGGCTGGCTTTATGATAGGTTTAGTCGCTGAAGCCGTTGATGAAGGACTTGATGCCCTAAAGAAAAAACGCAAACATAAGCGTGCCATGTTAGGCGGCAAATACTATTCAGGTGCCAAACCTCTATACCGTAGCCGTGACGATTTCTTTAGCTATCGTAATTCTAACAATGACTATGTGGCCAGTGCGAGCAGCAGTGGTTCTACGCTCGTCAAATCAAGTAAAGTTAACTACAAAGCAAAACGAAAACCCGTTACTCGTAAACGCGGTGGTTTTGGTCGTAGTGCTTCAAGAAGTAGTTGGGGTGGTTAAGCGAAAGCTTAACCTCTAGTTTCACATTATGTTCAGAAGATCATCCCCGCCTCGCCCACACTGGCAAAAACTCGCCAAAGAAACTGGCTTTAACTTTCATACCATGCACGGTGAAACTTATTGGGATGAAAGCGTATATTACCAATTTACTTTACAGCAAATAGAGCAAGACATAGAAGACCCGAGTGTCGAGCTCAATCAAATGTTATTGGAGTTGGTTTCTAAGGTCTGTGACGACGATGAACTCATGCAGCTATTTGCCATCCCTGAACAGCAATGGGATTTAATTCGTCGTTCTTGGTTTAGACGGGATCCGCATTTATACGGCCGTTTTGATTTTAGTTACGACGGTAATGGCCCAGCCAAATTACTCGAAGCGAATTTTGATACACCCACTTCATTATTTGAAGCTGGCTATTTTCAATGGCGTTGGCTCGAAGATATGGTCGATGCTGGACAACTGCCAAGGCAAAGCGACCAGTTTAATGCCTTACAAGAAGCTCTGATAAAGCATTTTCGACAACTACATAGGTTTCATCGCGCTCAACGTTTATATTTCTCGTGCTGTAAAGACACAGAAGAAGACCTAGGCACAGTCGAATACATGCGTAGCTGTGCCATGGAGGCGGGTTTAAAAACGGGCTTTTGTTTTGTAGAAGACATTGGACTCAATGACGCCAATCAATTAACCGACCTGAACAATAACCCCATAAGTTGGATGTTTAAACTCTATCCTTGGGAGTTTATGTTTACCGATGAGTTCGCACCTGTTTTATCGAATTTAAAGATGCAGTGGTTAGAGCCTGCTTGGAAAGCCATCATTTCAAATAAGGCTATTTTGCCTTTACTTTGGCAAATGTACAAAGGCCACCCAAACCTGTTACCAGCTTATTTTTCGAAAGATAAACACAAACTCGATACGGCCGCTGGTATCGTTAAGAAGCCGCTTTTTTCTCGTGAAGGGGCAAATATAGAAATTTCCAAAGCAGGTAAAACGCTGGCAAGCTCTGGCGGCGACTATGGTGATGAAGGTTTTATTTATCAAGCTTTTCATGCTTTACCAAACTTTGATGGCAACTATCCTTTAATTGGGAGCTGGATGGTAAAAGATGAAGCTGTGGCTATGAGTATTCGAGAAGACAGCTCTTTGATCACACAAGATCTAAGCCGCTTCATACCACATATAATCTTGGGCTAATTTGCAGCTTTTAAGTTATAGCCATTTAAGCAAATTGGCAAATGCGCTAACATTAACACAAATCATTTCATAGGGATGAATACTATGTCGCACACACGTGCTTTTCCTTTGAACCAACATCTCATTTCAGTCTCAGGCCAAGATCAGCTTAACTATTTACATGGCCAACTGACACAAGATTTGAATTTAATCAACGAACAACAATTCCTATGGGCAGGTCATTGCTCACCTAAGGGCAAGCTTTGGGGTGCATTTAAGCTATTTAAGCATCAATCAAAGTTTTATTTATTAGGTAGCCCCGCTGAATGTGAAGCTTCAGCGAGAGAGCTTAAGAAATATGGTGTTTTCGCTAAAGTTGAAATAGAGCTTCACGAAAGTCCAAAACTTTTCGGGCTTTTAACCAACGACTTTTCCGCAACCTGTGAGCAGTTTGAAATCACATTCTCAGAAGAACAAAATAGTTGTGAGTTTGCAGGCGGTATTGCCCTGAAACTCGATGAAACTCGTTTGATTGTTTTATTAAATGATGACGCAAAATTGCCAAATGACATCACGCTTGAAGACGATGCAACTGAGTTTGCAGAAGCAGCCATTTTAGCCGGAGAGCCTGCTCTGAGCAGTGACTACATTGAAGAGTTTGTACCACAAATGATCAACCTTCAAGCAATCGGTGGTATTAGCTTTAAAAAAGGCTGCTACACAGGTCAAGAAACCGTTGCACGTATGCGTTATTTAGGTAAAAACAAACGCGCTATGTACATAGTACAAGGCGATGCTTCTCTAGCAGTTGAAGACTCAGATTTAGAAATTCAACTTGAAGACAATTGGCGTCGTGCAGGCAAAATCATTTGCCAAGTTTTCAATCGTAACTCAAACACCTACTCTGCACTGGCTGTATTACCAAATGATACACAATCAGATGCTACACTTAGGTTAAAACAATCTCCAGAGCAGTTGGTTTCAATCCAACCTCTTCCTTATTCTCTTGAAGATCAATAATTGGATCCTATTATGAAAATCACTAAAGACGCCGTTGTAAAAATGCATTTCTCTGTAATGGATGACGAGCAAAATACCATAGATAACACCTACGACGGCGAACCGCTTGAGATCATCTCAGGTCATGGTTACTTAGTACCTGGCTTAGAAGCGGCTATTGCAGACAAACAAGCTGGAGACACTTTCTCTGTGACTATTGAGCCAGAACAAGGCTATGGTGAGCGTCACGATAACCTAACGCAGGTTGTTGAGAAATCAATGTTCGAAGGCATGGACATTGATGTGGGTATGCAATTCAGAGCGACCACAGACGAAGGTGAGCACACGGTGATCATCATTGGTATTGAAGGTGATGAAGTTGTGATCGATGGTAATCACCCGCTATCGGGTTTAACACTTACTTTTGATGTTGAAATCGTTGATGTGCGTGAAGCAACCGCTGAAGAGCTTGAGCACGGTCATGTACATACAGAAGGCGGTTGTGGTCACGACCACTAATGTAATTGTAAGCTTTAAGCTTTAAGCTTTAAGCTTTAAATAAAAAAATAGCGCCACTGTTATGTTAGGCGCTATTTTTTATTTAGACTAAATGAGCTAACTATGTCTAACTAAAATCAAATGGATCTTTACGCTTTTTAACTGGCTCATGTTCCTCGTCATCTTCATCAATGTCAGTTTGTTCAGGCGTATTAATCACTTCAGGAACATACCTTAACGCTTCAGGAAAACTTGCAAGTAAGGTTTCTTGATCATTTGTACCAACACGATATTTAGTGCCATCCTTTAGCAGAATTTCGATGGCAGAGAAACCAGCAGCTGCATACACCCACCCATCATGACTAATGCGCATTCCTACGCCATGACGTAACGAGTTACGAACCGCTCTCACAGACTCTATATCATCAAAATTTAGTGTTTTCTTACCAATTCCTGGGCCAAACCAAAAACTGACTGAGTGGCTGTTTTGGTTCACTTCAACAGTTAGGCCATAAAAAGCAATAGCAACCAAAACGAGTAATACAGCAAACCCAACGATGCCCGCATTTAACCCAATTAATTGCGCAGCAACGCCTAAAAAGCTACTAATCCACAATAAAATTGCCCATATCACCCATGCAAATTGTGTATGTTTGTACATAAACTCTCTTTAATTAATCTTCAATTTTAACTGGGGTCGGACGCGTAAAATCTTGCAGTCCACCACTAAAGCTGTAAATCAATGTCGCGCTGATTTCAGTGTCTTTTTTAAGCTTATTCTCTTCAGGCTGTGAGTTGTGTCTATAGGTATAAGCTACTTTAAAACCAATTCCACCTAAAACTTGAGTAACCAGTGCCGTTTCGCTCAAAACTCGAGTATTTAACCCTGATAGTGAACGCTCAATACTGATATCTTGGTTAAAGCGCGTTCTCTCCGATACTTTGCGTTCCCACTGTAATGCCAAACGTAATAATTGACCTTGCTGGACACGATCTGCACCCTCTAACACATCAATTTCGTCACTGGTTCGCGTTATTGATAAACCTGGGCCTATATCTAAATCAACGGTGTTCTTTCTACCTTCAAATAAACGCGTTCCATACCCTAGCGCAAAGGTGGCAGTGTATTCTTTACCATTAAATTCGTCGTCTTCGTAGTCAGCGTATAAGAAAAACGACTCATTATCTTCGCCAATTTTATAGTTACCTTGCATTGACACAAAGTAACGCTCCGCTGATACCGTTTCAGTCCCAGTCTCTGCATCAGTGTCTTCACGGTAAAGACCATCAAACTTAAAGTGATTTCGCCAGTGGGTGAAATCTTGATACAAATTGCCCTTCAACTTAAATGCAGTATTTTCAGCGTTACCTTTGTTGATAATCAAACCAAACTCAGTATCACCATATAAAAACTCACCTTTGTGAAGTTCATGTATTTCTTCATCTGATAGCTCTCCGTATTCATGGAAGTCTTCAAATGGATCTACAGCATAGGTAGGGTTGCTGAAAGTAGCAAAGCAGAGACCAGCTATGAGTGCCGGTATTTTTATTTTTTTTATTATCATGCTTATCTATTGAATGTTTTCTTCGGCTTCTTGCTTCCATAACACATGACAGAACGGCGCATCCAAATCGCGACTGATAAGAATTTTAGCAAGCACTTCATCACCATCTTCGTATTCAATACCCACTAAAACTTGTACAAAATCTTCAAGATCACTTTCAAGAGATACAAATTCTTGCCAGCTATCATCGGGTTCACTGTCTTCAATAAAACCAAACTCTTCATGATGTTGGTTAAATTCAGCAATATCTAACTCAGATAAATTTTGTGGTGCTAACTCTTGAAAAATTTCATAAGCTTGATGGGTTGCTTCTTCAATACTACAAAGACGTGCAGGCATAGAAAGTCTCACTAACAAATATTGTCGCTATAATACAAAACCGTCAATTACTTGGCTATGGTCTTGAGTCGAATTGATGAATTTACATGGCAAACAAAGCCATATAGAGTGTTGACTCTAAAGCTATAATAAAAACAGGTTCCCTATGGTTTCACTCGAAATAATATACAATGTTGCTTACGTCACCCTGAACCGCCCTGATAAACAAAACGCATTAAGTGTTGAAATGTTTATCCAGCTTGATAAATGCATTAAAAAAATCAAAAAACAGCGTGAAATTCGCGCTGTTGTTATTCGCGGAGCGGGCGCGCATTTCTGTTCTGGGCTAGATGTTAAGTCTGTCATGGCAAAGCCTCTGAACATCGTTAAGTTACTTTTTAAATGGCTGCCTGGGAACGCTAATCTAGTACAGAGAGTCGTGCTTGGCTGGCACACAATCCCTGTACCTGTTATTGCTCTCATGCAAGGTAATAGTTTTGGTGGGGGCTTTCATATTGCACTAGGTGCCGATATGCGCATCGCCAAAAGCAGCACACAAGTTGCCATTATGGAATCACGCTGGGGCTTGTGCCCTGACATGGGCAGCGCACCTTTATTACTTGGCTTAACGCAGTACGACAAAGCCTTATTGCTGAGTAGCCAAGGAGAGCAAATTGATGCTAAACAGGCCTTTAAACTTGGATTGATCACAGAAATAGTAGAAGACCCTGAAAAGCGCTGCAGTGAGATAATACAGCAACTCAAAACGCGCTCTCCAGATGCGCTTTCTGCTATTAAACGCTTGAGCCAAGCAAGCTTTCATTACAACCGCAGATGTATTCTCGCTAAAGAAACTTGGTCGCAAATCAAACTATTATTGAGTAAAAATACCCGTATCGCCATGCACAATGCGACAAAGAACGAAGCCAAACCATATAATCAAAGAGGAAAATGGTAAGAAGGTAGCATCGACATGCTTGCGCACTTTTTTATACTTGGGCTATGAAAAATACTAAAACATATCTTTTAGCTTGGTTTAAATTCAGCGCTAGTTTGATGTTGCTGGTTGGCTGTTTATTTATCTCAAAGCTAACTACCTCATATTTTCAAATTGCTTTTCCTAGCTCGCTATTGGCTATGTTGATTGTGTTTGTCTTATTAATGACGAATATCGTGAAAGAATCTTGGCTTGCACCTGCTTGCCAGCCTATTTTGAAATATATAGCGTTGTTTTTTATACCTGCGGGTGTTGGGTTAGTTGAGCATATAAGCGTCTTTGCGGCTCATTGGTCATTCTTGTTGCTGGTATTGCTGCTGGTGCCTTTGATAGGGCTAGTCTTGGTTTCATTCATTGCTAGTTTAAGAGGTAAGCATGCTTAGTGACTTGTTTATTACATTGTTTGTTTGTGCACTCATTACTGGGCTATTTTTAGTTTCAAGAAAACTGAATAGTAAATTTCCCTCTCCTCTACTTAACCCTCTGCTGCTTTGTATTGTGATGTTGAGTGCAGTACTGGTTTTTGCAGATATTAATTATCAGGACTTTTCCAAAGCCAGTTATCCCATTCATTTCTTTCTAGAAGTGGCAGTTGTCGCACTCGCCTACCCACTCTATAAGCAAATGCATGAAATTAAGCGCAGTTTGGGCTTGCTATTACTGAGTGGTTTTATAGGTGTAACCAGTGCCACACTAATCGCCTTCATACTATGCAAACTCTTTGCTGTACCTGATGAACTGTTAAACTCTTTAATGGCGCTCTCAGTGACCACTCCAATAACACTCATTATCACAGATAAATTAAACGGCATTCCTGCTATCGCCGCCTTTATGGTTATCTTGATCGGCATGTTTGGTGCTGTGTTTGGCTTGTCTTTGTTGCATCTATTCAAGGTTAAAGATCAAAGAGTAAAAGGCCTCACTCTTGGAGTAGTATGCCATGGTATCGGCACCGCAGCTGCGATTGAACACCACCCTCAGGCTGGTGCTTTTGCTTCAGCAGCCATGATAATCAGTGCATTGATCACCGCAATTTGGGTGCCCACGCTTTATACTATAATGACGCAGCTAATTGGTGGTTGATTTTTTAAAGAATAAAGCAACTCATAAGTGTTATAAAACAATGGGTTATTTGATTTCTTATGCTAACCTCTGATTAACTCCATTATTTGTTTTAAATTTATTAGGTATTGACCGTGATCCAACAAGAAATAGAACAAGTTGAACGTTACTACACCATTATTAAAGAATATTTAGTCAACTACAGCATGCAAGTGGCTGCTGCAATCTTAATCCTCATAGTTGGTTTGTGGGTTTCTAAGAAGCTCTCTAAAACGGTGGAACGTTTATTACTAAAGCATAATATTGATATTGCATTAACCAACTTTATTGCCAATGTGGTGAAAGTGCTGCTTATTGTGATGTTTGTGGTTATTGCCCTCGGAAAACTCGGGATCAGTATTACGCCGTTTGTTGCTGCGATAGGTGCAGCCTCACTCGGTGCTGGCTTGGCTTTACAGGGAATGCTTTCAAACTATGGGTCGGGCCTTGCGATAATTGCTACGCGACCATTTGTTGTCGGTGATACGATTTCTGTTAAGGGTGAATCTGGTCAGGTTAAAATGATAGAGCTGGGCCATACCATTTTAATCAATGAAGAAAACGTCGAGATCACAATTCCTAACAAGCACATCGTTGGTGAAGTGTTACACAACTCATTTAATAATTCATTAGTAATGGGTGAAATCGGCATTGCGTACAGTGAAGACAGCGATAAAGCCATTAACGTCATCAAGAACATTCTCTCAAATCATGACAAAGTGGCCAACGATCCGCATGCTAAAATTGGCATAGAGCGCTTTGATGATAGCGCTGTGATTATTAGTTATCGCTACTGGGCCCCTACAACTGAGCTGATTGATACTAAATTAGACATTAACCAACAAATCTATGCGCAGATTAAAGCCGCTGATATTGAAATACCGTTCCCGCAACGGGTGGTAACGATAAATAATAACGACTAGATTAAACATCTTTTTGATGATTAATAAATGGTTAAAAAATAAAAAAAGCTGTTCGAAGCGAACGGCTTTTTTATTTTGTTTAAAAACTGCTTAAGTTAAGGCTTAGGTGGTACCACAGGAGCAGTTGGATCAGATGAAGATGATTCAACTTGATTCGGTTCAACTGCTTGACTCTTCTTTGGCAGTTCAGGAGAATCTGAACCACTAACAATAATACCACCGCCAAAAATTAGCCTTAAGCTTTGTTTACTTAATTCCATTCTTTATCTTCCTCTTCAGACTTTATGTTTTTGATATATTTTCTATTAGATTTAAATACAAGTGAAAAACAAACCAGTGTTGAGATAACTATCATAAATTTCTGAAGAAAGTCTCGTACATAAAGTTTGTAATAGGCATTGTCTAGCCAGTCTATCCAATACAAATACACTTCAATAAATGTAATAAAATTACTAAATATACAAATAAGGCTAACAATTAGTAGTGTAGCTTCTTGAAGTGTATATCTATGTTGTTCATAAGCTTTTGTAAAAAAACTGATCTTTTGGAATTTATAAGCCCAATACCGTCTACCAAAAACAAATATAAAAAACAGTCCTGACATACTCATAGACCATAGATAAAACAATATTGGCTTCGTCATTGCCCAGCTTAATGTTGATAAACCAATAACTGAGGATAATAAACAGCAAAGTAACAAGTACCTAATATTTATATCTTTCCAAGTTACAGCTAAAGTAAAAAGGCAAACAATTGGGCCTAACCAATCTAAATGTGGAATAGTCATTATTTCACCTCTTCAACATCTTTATTATTCTTATTTTCTTTGTCATTTTTCTTACCGAAAATATCAAAGTATGAGGCAGGATCGCGACCACTGATCAACAGTATGTCGATAAATTTACTGAGGGGAATTTCGTTCTTACCACTTTCCCAATTTGAGATAGTTGATTGGTCGCACTCAGATATCATACGTTTAGCAAGCTCAGCTTGGCTTAAGCCTAACTCTTGCCTAATTTGACGTACGAATCGTTGCGCTTCAACCTTGAAGCTAAAGGTTTTCCTTTTGCGCTCAGTTGCTTTCATTATTTCCTATCCATGAAAAGCTAGGTCCTAAGCTTTTCAATAAAACAATTTTAAGAGTTGAGTCACAGATGACTGAAATTAACAGCATAGTAACAGAGCAGTTTCATAATTGAAACACCCTTTAGGTACTTCATTAGACAATGATTTATCATACTAAAAAATAAAAAGAGTTCTTATTAACTTTAAGGCAAACATAAAAAAGGCTCAATATATCAATATCGAGCCTTTTTTATGTTTTTAGCTAATAGCTGATTTAGATTTATGCTTTACGCCAAGTTGTTTTACCTGCACTGTCTTCAAGTACAACGCCCATCGCCGTTAACGCATCACGCGCTGCATCCGCAGCAGCCCAATCTTTATTCGCACGCGCTGTTAAACGCTGCTCAATTAACGCTTCAATCTTGGCGACTTCGTCATCGTCTTGGTCGCCTTGTAAGAATTGCTCTGGCTGTTGCTGTGCAATACCTAGCACGTCAGCAAGCTTCACAAGAATAAACGCGTGCTCGCCCGCCGCTTTTGCATCCTTTTCTTTTAGCAAGTTGACTTCTTTTGCTAATTCAAAGATGACTGGCAGCGCTTCTGGTGTATTGAAGTCGTCGTTCATCGCTGTTTCAAAACGCTTGGCAAATTCTGTTTGCTTGTAATCAACTTCAACTAGCTCAACATCACGTAACGCTGTATAAATACGCTCAAGAGAAGAACGAGCTTGATCTAAGTTCTCTTGTGAGTAGTTAAGCTGGCTGCGATAGTGACCGTTAATTAAAAAGTAACGTACTGTTTCACGGTCGTATTGCTTTAATACTTCACGCACTGTAAAGAAGTTACCCAAAGATTTAGACATCTTCTCTTTGTTTACTTGTACCATGCCTGTGTGGATCCAAGTATTTACGTAGTTACCGTTGTTCGCGCAGCATGACTGGGCAATTTCATTCTCATGGTGCGGGAACTGTAAGTCTGAACCACCACCATGAATATCGAAGTGCTCACCTAAATGTTTTTGGCTCATTGCACTACATTCGATGTGCCAGCCAGGACGACCTTCGCCCCAAGGTGATGACCAAGAAGGCTCACCTGCTTTGGCTTTCTTCCAAAGTACGAAATCTAGTGGGTCATCTTTGCCTTCAGCCACTTCAACTCGTGCACCTGCTTGTAGCATATCTAAATCTTGCTGAGACAATTGACCGTATTGTTCAAATGTAGACACATCAAATAGTACGTCACCGTTTTGTGCAACATAGGCGTGTTTCTTCTCAACAAGGCGTTCGATCATGTCGATGATCTCATTCATGTGACCCGTTACAGTTGGCTCAATATCAGCTGGTAACATGTTCAATGCTTCGAAATCTTCATGCATTGCTTTGGTCATACGAACCGTTAAATCGTTAATCTCTTCGTTGTTTTCAGCAGCACGCTTAATAATTTTGTCGTCTACATCGGTGATGTTACGTACATATGTGACATCAAACCCTAAATAGCGAAGGTAGCGATTCATTACATCAAATGAAACGTAAGTACGCGCGTGACCCACGTGGCAGAAATCATAAATGGTGATACCACACACATACATGTCGACTTTGCCTTCGACGAGAGGTTTAAACGGCGCTTTTTCACGAGTAAGTGTGTTGTATATCTGCAACATTGAGTCTGTTTCCTAATCCAATAATAGACATAAGCCGCAATCATAACACTTGAATTCGCCCTGCTCTATACCCGAATGCAGCTATTTCCCGATAAATACGCCATTAACACAAAGCTTTAACCGATTTATATTCTGCTATAAAATACATTCCTTTAATAAACACATATCGAATAGGTAACCACAATGGTTGTACTTCAAACAAACTTTGGTGAAATCAAAGTAAACCTTTTTGCAGAAGAAGCGCCTGCAACAGTTGAAAACTTTTTAAACTACGCGAAGTCAGGTTTTTATGACGGCACTATCTTCCACCGTGTAATCGACGGTTTCATGGTTCAAGGTGGTGGTTTCGCTCAAGGTATGGAACAAAAGTCTGTTCAGGCACCAATTCAAAATGAAGCAAACAACGGTCTCAGCAACAAGACTGGTACGCTTGCTATGGCACGTACACCAGATCCTCACTCAGCAACAGCTCAGTTTTTCATCAACGTAAACGACAATGACTTCTTAAACTTCTCAAGCGAAACTTCGCAGGGTTGGGGTTACTGTGTATTCGGTGAAGTTGTAGAAGGCATGGACATCGTAAACAAGATCAAATCTGTTGCTACAGGTTCTGCTGGCTTCCACCAAGACGTTCCACTTGAAGATGTGATCATCGAGAAAGTGACTGTAGCTTAAATCTTAATGTTAAGCGACTAAGGCTAGGTGTGCACCTAGCCTTGCCTTTTTTCATTACTCACTATTCATTTTCTTTCTAGGCTTTTTGAATGGCATCTCCCAAAACCTACTTCATCTCTGACTTACATTTAACCGAAGACCGTCCTGACATCACCAATGCATTCAAGCTATTTCTTGAAACACATATGACTAATGACGTCGATGCTTTGTATATTCTTGGAGATTTTTTTGAAGTATGGATAGGTGATGACGGTCATACAGTGCTAACCGACGAAGTTGCCTCGCTTTTAAAATCTGTGTCAAACAAAGGCATTTCAGTATTTTTTACCCATGGTAATCGAGATTTTTTACTTGGGAGCAAATATGCTAAGCAAGCAGGCATAACGTTACTACCTGAACAAAAAGTCATTGATTTATACGGTACACCTACTGTCATTCTCCACGGCGACGAAATGTGCACTCAAGACATTGCCTATCAAAAGTTCCGCAAGAAAAGTCGCGGCTGGTGGTGGCCAAAACTGATGCTCGCCATGCCACTCAGTTATAGAAGAAAAGTCGCGAAACAAGCGCGCCAAAAAAGTATCGAAAGCCAAAAAGGCAAACCATTAGATATTCTAGATGTGACTGCTGACGCAGTTTTGGACATGTTTGCAAAGCACAATGTAAAACACATGATCCACGGTCATACACACAGACCAAATGTGCACACAATCGAAAAAGATAGCGACACCTTAACCAGAACGGTACTCGGTGATTGGTATTCGCAAAGCTCTTATTTAGTGGTCACAGAAAACGAACAAACGCTGCATCAAGGCAAACCATTTACCGGATAATTTCTTAGTAAAAGATTGAATATAGCAACCGTGATTGGTGTCCTCTATTTGACCTAATTTATTGAGTTTTTGTTTCAATATCGGCCAACAGCTTATCTATATTTTCAGCTTCTCTTTGTAACGCCCTTACTTCATGCGCTAATAACTTTTCTAGTTCATACTCACAAACAGGCGTTGGCGCTTCGACACATTCAAGCAAAAATTCAGGGCAAAGACGATTAAAAATGTACTTTGCTCTTTTCATATGAAAACTCGAAGTGATCAGTGCAACTTCAGAAATAGCAGCCTGTTTTAGAATTGGCTTTGTAAGTAAAGCATCTTCTAGCGTAAAACGGCTTTCGGCGATCGGCAAAAATTGAGTATCGGAAACACCCAACGCTTTAAGTAAGCTATTATGTAGTCTGCATGAGCGTGTTCAGTCACATTAAAATGCGCACCAAACCCACCGGTACAAAGGATCTTTAACTCTGGATAATTTAAATGGTATTGGAAAGTTGTCTGACATCGTGATTTAACAATTTCAGACAACTCCCCTTGTGCATTATTTGGTCCGCCCAGTAAAATAATTGCTTTTGACATTTAATCCCTTATACCTGTCTTTTAAACTTTTCTAAGCTTGCCTCGGCGCACCTGAATGGAATTTGAAGTCTTCATCTGGAGAGGCTATTAGTTCAGCTTCTACCTCACCAAAAAATGCGACGCGCTCAGATATGCCTTTCCTTGCAATCTCTTCTGCCAGCGTCAGGTAGTCCTGATAATGACGCGCTTCAGAGCGCAGTAACGACACGTAAAAATCACCAAGCTTTTTATCTACATGTGGTGCTAGCTTTGCAAATCGTTCACAAGAGCGGGCTTCGATATAAGCGCCACAAATCAACTTATCAATGAGTTTTTCTGGCTCATACGTGCGAACATGTTTAAGTAGCCCACTTGCGTAACGACTTGATGCACAATATTCGTATTCAACGCCACAGTCATGCATTATCTCTAATACTTGATAAAAGTGATGTAACTCTTCTTTGATAAGCAAGACCATTTTATCAATTAAATCTTGGCCATAAGCAGTCTGTGCTTTAGGCACCATTGATTTATTCAGCTTATTGCAATCTGCTAGCTCTTGCCAACTGCCAATTTTTCGATAAGTAAAATCTTCATAAGGCTTAAGCCACTCTAGAAGCGCCGCGCCACTGTCTTTATCAACTGCGTATTTACGAATTAAATACATAGCAGATTGTGCTGCTTTTAGCTCGCAGACCATATGGTCAATTAAAATGACTGGTAGGTTTTTAGGGTCTTTTGCTGCTTCAATCCAACTAGTTGGGGTTTCGCATTGCAAGAATTGATTTATTGGCTCTAAAAGCTTATCCAAGGCTGACTCTCAAAGTGACTCTAATAAAAATTAACGCGAATAGTATCATAAAACTGGCTAAGTCTAATGCATTGGATCAAAGGAAGATTATTGCGTTCAAAGAATTCAAAACTTTTCAATTAGACGAAAGTTTAACCATTTCTTGACAAAGAAATGCTTCTTACGCATAAATAACTATGAAAGATGTATAAAAAACACACACCCTTTGCCAAATTCTGATAAGGAGGCCTTATGATTTTAAATCATTTATGGGGCTTGTACGCTCACCCACTCGAAGAGTGGCAAACTATAGATAATCGTCATGAGAGCATGAAGTATAGTTTATCCCATATCGCGCTTATCGCATTAATCCCAAGTATTATGGGATACATTTCTTCTGTACACATTGGCTGGCGCATCGGCACATCAGACGTCGCATTTCTAACACATGAAAGTGCCTTATTGATTGGTGTCGCTATGTATTTTGCACTGATTATGGGAGTATTTGCTTTAGCCTATTTAGCGCATTGGATGGCGGTTACATTCGGAGCTAAGCCAACGTATACACAAACATTAGAACTTGCAGCTTATACAGCTACGCCGTTATTTATGTCAGCTGTTTCTGCTGTTTTTCCTGAGTTGTGGTTTGTAGTGACTGTCGGTATGGCCGCACTGGCTTACTCTGTTTACTTACTTTATACCGGTGTGCCTATTTTAATGCACATCCCTGAGGAGCGAGGCTTTATCTATGCCAGCTCTGTAGTGACTTGTGGATTGGTCTTAATTGTAATTATTATGGCTGGAACGGCTATTTTATGGACTAATGGCATAATTAGCCCTACCTTTAGTTAGGGTGCTCTGTTGAGTCCCTAAATTTTTGCTTTTATCCAAAAGTTAAAAGGAGCGAATAATCGCTCCTTTTTATATGTCTAATAGAAGTGAATAATTAAATAATTACTCGCCTTCTGACTCTTCTTGGTTATGTAACTCAAGTGAAGCAGACATTGCTTGCTCACGTGTTGATTTTGCAGAGTCATTACGTAATGCATCAATACGATTTAGGTATTCTTGATCGATATCACCTGTGATGTACTGACCATCAAATACTGATGTTTCGAATTCTGTTACTTCAGGGTTTTCTTGACGAACTGCAGCAATAAGATCTTCAATAGATTGATAGATTAAGCCGTCTGAGCCAATGCTCTGGTTGATATCATCTACTTCACGACCGTGTGCAATTAGCTCTGCAGCTGATGGCATGTCGATACCATATACGTTCGGGAAACGAACTTCTGGTGCAGCTGAAGCAAAGTATACGTTTTTCGCGCCTGCTTCACGAGCCATCTCAACGATCTGAGCTGAAGTTGTACCACGTACAATTGAATCATCTACAAGTAATACGTTTTTACCTTCGAATTCTCTATCAATAGCATTTAATTTACGACGTACAGATTTCTTACGCATTTCTTGACCCGGCATAATAAATGTACGACCGATATAGCGGTTTTTAACGAAGCCTTGACGGTATGGCTTGTCTAAAACCGTTGCAATTTCTAGCGCAACATCACATGACGTTTCAGGGATTGGAATAACTACATCGATGTCTTTATCAGCCCATTCTCGAGCGATTTTCTCACCTAGCTTCGTACCCATATTTACACGTGTCGCGTAAACTGACATGTTATCTATTACAGAGTCAGGACGTGCGAAGTATACAAACTCAAAAATACACGGTGCATGTTGTGTATTAACAGCACACATTTGTGAGAATAGTTGACCATCTTCAGTTACGTAAATTGCTTCACCAGGCGCTACGTCGCGCACAAATTCAAAGCCGTCCGCTTTAAGTGCAACGCTTTCTGAAGCAAACATGTATTCAGTACCGCTTTCAGTTTCACGCTTACCATATACAAGTGGACGAATACCTTTCGGATCACGGAAAGCCACGATACCGTGGCCAATGATCATCGCAATACTTGCGTAACCACCAACAACCAGATCATTCACATTTGAAATTGCACTGAACATATCTTCAGCTTCAAGCTTTAACTTACCTGATTTGCAAAGTTGATGCGCTAAAATGTTTAAAAGAATTTCAGAATCTGAAGTTGTGTTTACATGACGGCGAGCTTGGCTAAATAATAACTCTTTAAGCGCTTCTGCGTTTGTTAGGTTACCATTGTGCGCTAAGGCAATACCAAATGGAGAGTTTACATAAAATGGCTGTGCTTCTGCAGAACTTGAAGAGCCTGCAGTTGGGTAACGCACATGGCCGATACCAATATTGCCTTGAAGGCGCTTCATATGACGGGTATGAAACACATCTTTAACAAGACCATTTGCTTTTCTTAAGCTAAACGTATTGTTATCGATTGTGATGATGCCTGCTGCATCTTGCCCACGGTGTTGCAAAACAGTTAAGCCGTCATACAAAGCCTGATTAACAGGAGATGTTGCGACTATACCAACGATACCACACATTAAATTTTTCCTCGCCGATTAACGGTTTCCGATTAACGGTTCACTGAATTTAAAAAGCTAGAGTTGTCTTCTAAGTAAGAGAAAAACCACTCAATAACAAAACTAAATTCAGGGATCAAAGTTGATGCTGTCCACCAAGGTGCATCTGGTGCACCGGTAAACGCATCCAGAAAAAACAGTAAGGCGCTCACGACTAATACACCTCGAAGTGCACCAAACACAATACCTATGATACGGTCGGTGCCTGACAGGCCTGTACGCTGTACAAGTTCTGACAGAATATAATTAACAAGCCCACCCAATAGTATGGTCGCAAAAAATAATATGGCAATTGCGGCCGCATTTCTTAAAAGGGGTTCTGAAATGGATGTAAGGAAGGTTGCTAGATATTGATAGAATAAACTAGAAATGAAGAATGCGCTGATCCAGACAACCAATGACATTGCTTCTTTTACAAAGCCTCGCATTAGTCCGAATAAGGTGGAAAGACCAACTATAACGAGAATCGCGTAATCAACCCAGTTCATAATAACCAACAAGTCGTTAATTTGGGGCGCATTCTATAAGAGCCAAGAGTCAATTACCAGATCATTTTGTTATATCGAATTGGGTTAGTCGGCCTTTTAGTTTTGTAAGCTTTTCTAACTCTGGCAATTTTTGTTCTAAATCGGCCTTATCTAACTGAGGGCCAACAAATACTTTGGTTAACTCCCCATTACGGGTTTTAATAGGTCGTGTAAATGCAGTAAAACCTGCATTTCTTAGTTTTTTCATCAGAGCTTCAACATTGGCTTTATGAGAAAAACTACCCAACTGTATGACGTATGCCATACTGGTTAAATTAGCCGTTTCTGAACGCTTTAAAGAGTCTATTCTTGCTTCTACAATTTGTTGTTGAGGCTTTACTACTTCAACCTCTGGTTTTGCCTCTTCTACAACTTGTGTCTGTTGTGAGACTGCATCATTTGCCGCTGTGTTCACAGATTCTTTTATTTCTGAGCTATCAACCTTTTCTGTAGACACAGGCTCAGCGTCAAGTGCAATCTCATCATACAAAGCTTCAGGTTTAATCTCAGGGGCAAGCTCAGCTTTTGCGTCAATCTCTTGCCGAATTTCAATCGTAGTGAACTCAGGGCGTTCAGGAATGGCTTTAAAACCGTCTTTGAAGTGAACCTTTTCACCATCAAGAATATTCGGTATAAAAATGATTGCAGCGACCACCACAATACTAGTACCCACCAAACGGTTTAAAAATCCTGAGTTCACAGCTTATCTCTCTATTTTTGCCAATACTGAATTGCTTCTGCAACAGTAAAGAAGGAGCCAAATACAATCATTGCCGTCTGGTCATCAAGTTGTGATAACTGACTATCGAGTGCCATATGGACCGAATCGAACATGTTTGCGCTTTGCTGTTGTTCTTGCGATAGCAAAGGTAACAAGTTCGATGCTTGCTCTGCACGTGGGCCATCTAAAGACGCTAATGACCAAAAATCAATTAGTTCAGACACTTCATTGATTACACTGGCTTTATCTTTATCAGCAAGCATAGCGATTAATGCATGGATTTTAAACCCTTGCTGCTTCAACTCTACTAATTTTTGCTTTAAGTAGCGTGCTGATTCAGGGTTGTGTGCAACATCAGTAAATACTTTTGGTGAGTCACTTAGCTTTTGAAAACGCCCTTCGACTTTTAAATCAGCTAAACATCTTTCAATTACTGATAGCTCAGGAAGCAACTCT
Source organism: Pseudoalteromonas sp. BZB3 (assembly GCF_040104455.1). Classification (NCBI taxonomy): domain Bacteria; kingdom Pseudomonadati; phylum Pseudomonadota; class Gammaproteobacteria; order Alteromonadales; family Pseudoalteromonadaceae; genus Pseudoalteromonas; species Pseudoalteromonas sp. BZB3. The sequence goes on from NZ_JBECOS010000010.1 coordinate 138,806, forward strand.
AAACGTGCCAGTAATGTCAAAGCTGTGGCGACATTTTGTGCCGGAATACTTGGCTTTTCAAACTCAAACGAATGCGATTTATAACGCCAAACAAACGACGACTGTTTTGGTTCAAAGAAAAAGTCGCGCTTAGATAGAATGAGTTCAGCTGCAATCTCATCACCATACTCAGTGACTGTATGGGGAATATTTAAGTCTCCCACTATCGCAGGTTTATCAGCGCGGAAAATACCGGCTTTGTCATAACCAACTAATTCACGGGTATCACCTAAGTATTCCTTGTGGTCAAGGTCGATGGTTGTAATGACACTTGCGATCGGCTCAACAATATTGGTGGCATCAAATCGACCGCCCAAACCCACTTCAAGTAAAACATAATCGACTTCACAGCGTTTAAAAATCGCCAGAGCGCCAAGCGTACCAAATTCAAAATAAGTCAGAGGTGTTTCGCCCCGGCCTTTTTCTAACAAGTCAAAAGCATCGACATGATATTGATCGTTTAACTCTTTCCCATTTACACGAACACGTTCGTTATAACGAATTAAATGTGGTGAAGCATACGTACCTACTGAGTAACCCTGAGCGAGTAGCAGACTTTCTAAGCAACGTGCGGTGGTACCTTTACCGTTAGTACCGGCAATCATGATGATTTTCGAGGAAGAATTGAGAAGGTTAACCGAATCAGCAACTTGTTTGATGCGCTCCAAACCCATTTCGATATTGGCAGGATGAACACGCTCTAAATAACAAAGCCAATCATCAAGGCTTGATGATTGGCAAGGTATATTTTGTGACATAAAAACAGCTTAAATTAAAAAATTTACGCTACTCTATGCTCTTGTTCAGTAGATGGCAAGTCCATAAACTTCGCTAAATTACGTGCTAGTGTGTCACGCATTTCACGACGGTCAACAATCATGTCGATTGCACCATGCTCAAGTAGGAACTCTGAACGTTGGAAGCCTTCAGGTAATGTTTCACGAACTGTTTGTTCGATAACACGAGGACCTGCGAAACCAATAAGTGCTTTTGGCTCAGCAACATTGATATCACCAAGCATTGCCAGTGAAGCAGATACACCACCCATTGTAGGATCGGTCATCACTGAGATAAATGGTAAGCCTTTTTCACTCATTTTAGCCAATGCTGCACTTGTTTTAGCCATTTGCATCAATGACATAAGTGCTTCTTGCATACGCGCACCGCCTGATGCAGAGAAACATACTAATGGCATGTTGTGCTCTAAACATTCGTTTACAGCGTCAACAAAACGCGCACCTACCACTGATGCCATTGAACCACCCATGAATGAGAATTCAAAAGCAACAGCAGCAACCGGCATACCTTTAAGACGACCCGTCATCGCAACAAGTGCATCTTTTTCGCCACTTACTTTTTGCGCTGCTGTAATTCTGTCTGAATATTTTTTAGAGTCTTTAAATTTAAGCACATCTTGTGGCTCGTGCTCGATGCCAATCTCTTTACGATCAGCATCGTCTAAAAACATTTCAAGGCGCTGACGTGCGCTAATACGCATGTGATGGTCACACTTAGGACATACGTTGTGTGACTTTTCTAATTCTGCTTTATACAAAATTGCATCACATGATGAACATTTTGCCCAAACACCTTCTGGGACTTCTTTTTTGTTATTACCTGATGATTTGGTGGTTCTAGGTAAGATTTTTTCTAACCAACTCATTTGCAATTCTCTTATGCTAATTCTGTGTTGTGGCGTCTGTATTCATTCAGACAAACTGAGCTCATTAAACCATGATTTATTAGACAAAGGTATAAAAAACTGGTCGTATAAGTCTTAAATAAGCAGCCATAATTCATTAACTAACCCAAGCTTTCGCTTTAAAATTACTCAATCTCAGTATCTGGTAAGAATAAAGGGCCAAGTGGTGTCGACGGTATTTGCCATTGCTCTGGGTAATCAACATCGACTAAATACAATCCATTTGGCTTTGCTGTGGCGCTTGCTTGAGTTCTATCTTTGAGTGCCAATAATTCTGCCATCCATTCAGGTGGATATTTACCCGTGCCAATATCAAGCAAAGTGCCTGTTATGTTTCTCACCATATGGTGTAAAAAGGCATTGGCTTTCACGTCGATGATAACAAAGTTACCTACACGCTCGACACTTAAGTGCAGCATTTTTCTAAATGGCGTGTTTGATTGGCAATGCACAGCACGAAATGAAGTAAAGTCTTGCTCACCTAACATAACAGGACAAGCCGCTTGCATCAGTTTTTCATCAAGCGGATGGTGGTAATGCGTCACACCGCTTCTTAAAATACCTGGTCGATAAGGATTATTGTAAATCACGTAACGGTAACGGCGTGCTGTCGCGCTAAAACGAGCATGAAATTCATCATCGACCACTTGCGCAAACTGGATCGCAATATCGTCAGGCAGTTGCGAGTTAGCACCTAAGGTAAATGCGCTCATATCTCGCTCTGAGTGAGTATCGAAATGCACCACCTGACCAGTAGCATGAACACCTGCATCTGTTCGACCTGCACACACCACTTCGACTTCATGGTTACAAATGCGAGACAGAACAGTTTCTAACTCTTGTTGAATACTGTTTACATGAGACTGTCTTTGCCAACCACTGTATTGAGCGCCGTTATATTCGATACCAAGTGCTACACGCATGAATTTATTACCTCTGTCTAGACTAGCGCAGCATTCTAAGCCATCGCGACTTTGAATTAAAGAGAGAACTGAGCGCTAGAAAAAATAAAGGAGGCTAACGCCTCCTCTATTAGTGGTTGTTTAAATGACCAAAACTAAGCATATACATTAAGACTGTATTTTTTCTCTTAGTGAACTTGCTTCAGCTTGGACTGATTCAGGACCTGCATTTATAACTTCTTCGATAATGGCGAGTGCACTCTCACTGTCATCAATTTCTATATATGCTCTGGCTAAATCTAGTTTTGCAGAAAAACCGTCGGCTTCTAAATCAACATCAGGGGCATTCTCGCCTGCAAGCAAGTCATCAAAATCACCTAAACCAACATCCATATTCGCTTCTTGATAAGGCTCTTCTTCTGATTCAAAGTCGTCACTTTCTGCGAGTAAGTCATCAATTTCTAGATATTCTTCAACGTCTGGCTGAGAAACCTCATCGCTTTCAATTGCAACATCTAATGTGCCAAGATCTTTATCTAACTCTTCACTTAATAGCGCATCGAAATTAAGCTCAACGTCATCTAATGATGCTGTATCGATTGGATCTGGCTCAGCTAAATCATTGAGCAAAGCGTCAAAGTCAGTATCAGAAATCTCTGACATAAATTGATCTTCAATCGCCGCTTCATCAATGGTTAGTTCAATAGGTGGTTCAACTTCTTCGTTGTTAGCAAGATCATCAAGCTCGTTTAAAAACGCCTCTGGTGATATTGCCTCAAGAGCCGATAAAGCTTGCTCAGTTTGAATATCACCTTCAAGTTCATCTTCAATACTGTCAGCTATTGACGTATCGTCGCTTGGTAGCTCAGAGTTTTCCTCTTGAATGGCTTTATCTTGAGCTGGTGCATCTTGAATTTCTAACGCTTGTTCTTCTGTTGCAGCTTCTAGCGCGGCATCTTCATCAAACTCCGGAAAATCTTCGATTTCATGCACATCTTCGGTGCCGTCAGCAAGTAACTCATCTCCAGAAGGCAACTCAACTTCTTCTTGAAGTGCCTCTTCTTGAGCTGGTGTATCTTGAATTTCTAGCGCTTGTTCTTCTGTTGCAGCTTCTAGCGCGGCATCTTCATCAAACTCCGGAAAATCTTCGATTTCATGCACATCTTCGGTGCCGTCAGCAAGTAACTCATTTCCAGAAGGCAACTCAACTTCTTCTTGAAGTGCCTCTTCTTGAGCTGGTGTATCTTGAATTTCTAGCACTTGTTCTTCTTTTGCAGCCTCTAGTGCGGCATCTTCGTCAAACTCTGGGAGGTCTTCGATTTCCAGCTCATCTTCGATGCTGTCAGCTAGTAACTCATTCTCAAAAGGCAACTCAACTTCTTTCTGATGTGCTTCTTCTTGAGCTGGTGTATCTTGAATTTCTAGCGCTTGCTCTTCTGTTGCAGCCTCTAGTGCGGCGTCTTCGTCAAACTCCGGGAAATCTTCGTTCTCAAGCACATCTTCGATGCTGTCAGCAGGTAACTCATTCTCAGAAGGCAACTCAACTTCTTTCTGATGTGCTTCTTCTGGAGCTGGTGTATCTTGAATTTCTAGCGCTTGCTCTTCTATTGCAGCTTCTAGCGCGGCGTCTTCGTCAAACTCCGGGAAATCTTCGTTCTCAAGCACATCTTCGATGCTGTCAGCAGGTAACTCATCCTCAGTAGGCAACTCAACTTCTTCCTGAATTGCTTCTTCTTGAGCTGGTGTATCTTGAATTTCTAGCGCTTGTTCTTCTGTTGCAGCTTCTAGCGTGGCGTCTTCATCAAACTCAGGAAAGTCTTCGACTTCTTGCTCATTATCAGTGTCAGATAAACCGCCTAATTCTGGCCCATTATCATCTTCTAATAAATCATCAAAAGAAAGTTCATCATCTGTGAGTAAATCATCGTCAAGTGCGCTAGTTGATGATACACCTGCTTCTAATGCCTGCGATAATTCCTGCTCAGTTTCACTGATATTTAGAACATCCTCATCCAGTTCTTCATCTAAATCTAATTCTGGATAACTTTCTAATTCAGCACTAGGTGTAACCGTATCAATTTCTGGCAACTCTTCTTCAGATGATAAATCAATGTCATCTGACAGCGGATCATCACCCAGCTCCACTTCTGCGTCATACTCAGCATCATTTTGCCACTCAGCTTCAGACTCTAGCTCCTCAAGCATTTCATCAACGCTTTTCAAAGGGGCCTGTGGTGTTTGAGCTTCTGGCTCCATCGGTATGTCATCATCAACATCTATTGAAGCATGTTGATTCATCGCATTTAGCTCATCAACAATACTCTGCTCAATAGGTTTAGGCTCTAATATTTCGTTTTCAGACGTTGTAGATTCTTCGGCTTGATTCTCTTCAATTGACTCTTGAGCTTCATCAACTGGTTCATCGATTAAATCACCTTTAAAGGAACCATCTAACTCATCAAGAGCAATGTCATCTTCTGAAGTTACAACTTCCCAAGTTGTTTCAGGTGTGGCTGTCTCTTGAATTTCATCAACGGTTTCTTCACTTATCTCTTCGTCAAAGTCTGGCTCGTCGATTAAGTCATCAAGGACTGTATCAAGCTCGCTTTCATCTGTTGATGTGGGTTCTGTTAATTCATCATCTTCAAGAAGGTCATCTAGATCATCGAGTGCGATATCATCTTCTGAAGTTACAACATCCTCTGTTGTTTCAGATGTATCTGTATCTTGAACTTCATCAACAGTTTCTTCACTTAACTCTTCTTCAAAGTCTGGCTCGTCGATTAACTCATCTAGCGCTGCATCAAGCTCGTTTTCATCTGTAGATGTTGGTTCTGTTAATAAATCATCTTCAAGGAGGTCATCTAGATCATCGAGTGCGATATCATCATCTGAAGTTACAACATCCTCTGTTGTTTCAGCTGTAGCTGTATCTTGAACTTCATCAACAGTTTCTTCACTTAACTCTTCTTCAAAGTCTGGCTCGTCAATTAAATCATCGAGCGCAATATCATCATCTGAAGTTACTACTTCCTCTGTTGTTTCAGCTATAGCTGTATCTTGAACTTCATCGACAGTTTCTTCACTTAACTCTTCTTCAAATTCTGGCTCGTCGATTAAATCATCGAGCGTAATATCATCATCTGAAGTTACAACTTCCTCTGTTGTTTCAGCTGTAGCTGTATCTTGAACTTCATCAACAGTTTCTTCACTTAACCCTTCTTCAAAGTCTGGCTCGTCGATTAAATCATCAAGCGCTGCATCAAGCTCGCTTTCATCTGTAGATGTTGGAGCTGTTAATAAATCATCTTCAAGAAGGTCATCTAAATCATCGAGTGCAATATCATCATCTGAAGTTGCAACTTCCTCTGTTGCTTCAGGTGTAGTTGTCTCTTGAAGTACATCAACAGTGTCTACACTTAATACTTCTTCAAAATCTGGCTCGTCGATTAATTCATCCAGCGCTGCATCAAGCTCGCTTTCATCTGATACAGGTTCTGACACTAAGCCATCTTGAAGGAGGTCATCTAGATCATCGAGTGCGATGTCATCTTCTGAAGATGCAACTTCTTCGCTAGGGTCATTCGCTCCTGTAATTTCCTCAACGGCTTCTTCATTTAATTCTTCTTCGAAGTCTGGTTCATCAATTAAATCATCAATATCCAAGTCATCTGATTCTGACTGCTCTATATTAATCGATAAATCATCTTGGTTTGATTCTGCTATTAAAGAATCAATGTCATCTAAATCAACATCGGCTTCTTCTGTTTGCGCTTTATCAAGTTCATCTTGCCCTTGAGTTTCATCTAGTAGCGCGTCTATGTCATCGGTATCAAGATCATCTGAAGCAACATCATCAATCAAACTGTCAACATCATCGGCATCTACTAATTGTGAATCATCATGTACTGTATCTGAATTTTCTTCTACCGCACCGCCTACTTCGTCTAAAAGATCATCGATATTATCAATATCAAAATCGTCTTCATCGTTAATCTCAACTGCAGGTTCATCAGTTTGCGCGACTTCATCTAGCAAGTTATCGATATCATCCAGATCGAAGTCTTCATCTGCTCCTTCAGAACTTTCATCCTTTGGGAGCTGATCTGCAACCTCATCAATTAAGTTGTCAATATCATCTAAATCAAAGTCGTCGTCAGCACTTTCAATCTCTTCTGTCGCTGCTTCATCTAATATTGAATCTATATCGACATCTTCTTGCTGCTCAGTGGCTAGCTCTTCACTTAGTGCAGCTAAAGCATCATCACTCACGTCTAATTCGTCATCAGATGAGTCGTCGGTTTCATTAAATAGATCATCAAGGTCATCAGAACTTAAAATATCGTCGCTGCTTGAACTACCGCCATCTAAGTCAACCATATCATCGAGCGAGTCGTCTGCATCGAAGTTTTGCTGTAAGAAGTCGTCTAAATCATCACCTTCAGAGCCATCATCGAAAGCAACATCATCTCCTAACAAGCTATCTAGCTCATCTTGGTCTAGCGTATCATTACCAGCTTCAAAGCTATCATCTTCTAAAGAATCAAACATCATGTCGTCGTCTTCAGGCAAGATGTCATCGTCTAGCTGTACACTATCTTCAACTGGTACGTTACTCTCTAACGGCGGTACATCTAAATCTAGAGGATCAGCCGCAGCTGCACCTGCGACTCCCGCGGCTGCGGCGGCTCCTGCTGCAGCTGGTGCTTGGGGTAGGAAATCATCTTCGTCATCAGTGCTATTAGCATTCTTACGTTTACGCAAGAACATCACTAAACCACCAATCACTAATAAAGCAGGTAAAGTTGCCAGTACCCCAATCATCACGGGGTTTGAGAGAAGATCAGCACTTTGTTCTTCTTGTTGCTGTGCTCTTTGACGTTCGATCAAGGCATTTTGAAGTTCGATGACCGACTGTAACTGTTGTTGAATTTCAGAATCTTGCCCTAGTTGATTGCGAACATTTTGCAGCTCTTCAGAAATATTTGTTAGCTGGCCTTTTAGCTTGTTGTTTTCTTCTAGTATTTCTTCAACACTGCGAACCGAGTTCTTAAATTGTGATTGTAGCTCTTGTAACTTAGCATCTTGCTCCATTTGCAATGACTTAAGCTGCGAAGTGAGTTGCTGTTGTGCATTGTCAACATCGATTTTTCGTGCTTGAGTAACTTTTTTTTGCGCTTCTTCAATGGTTTGGTTGTCGAGCATGCCGCTCTTTTTTAGCTCCCATAAATCATCGTCTTGATCTGAGCGCTGCTTTGCTATCGCAGGATTTTCTCGACGCATTTCTGCAATGGTCGGTATTTTGAGATATGCGCCATCGCGCATGTGATTTAGGTTTTGATCTAAAAAAGCATTGGGGTTTTTGCGATAAAGGGCGTTCATTACTTGATAAACAGTAACAGAGCCGTCATCTGGCCTAATTTTTTGCGCAATTCGCCACAGAGTATCCGAGGGCTTTATTGGGCCGATAGAGCGGCCCATTTGACCATAATCGGCATTCTTAGGGCCCTTTAAAATGGTACCGTCTTGTGTGTAGGCTGGTATGGTTATCAATGCAAATGCAAAGAAACAAATAAACACTAAACCGCGCATGTTGATCCTTTAGATATCATGTCCAACATCGTGCTAAACATTAAAATATTGCTAATGGTGGCTTTTGCAAGCTCTATTCCAACTGCAAACTATAAACCAGTTACATTGGAATATCTATGGCAAAGCTTTGATAAATAGTGCCTAGAGCGTACTAAAGTATGAGAAGATGTGAACAAAGAATATTGTTTATAGTCAATATATTGGCTGGTTTTTAAACGGGCAGCTGTAAAAAGCGGCAAAACCCTGCCGAAGCAGGGTTTTGTCATTGCGAATTAAAGATAGTTATTTACTAACTCTTCAGCTATTTGCACGCTGTTAGTCGCTGCACCCTTGCGAGTGTTATCAGAAACCACCCATAGGTTTAAACCATGTGGGTGAGATATATCAGCGCGTAAACGACCAACATACACAGTATCATTACCGCTAGCGTCTGAAACAGGCGTTGGGTAATCGCTTTCGTCTTCAATGAGTTCAACACCTGGAGCATCGTTAAGTAACTGCTTAACCTGCTCTAAGTCATATGGTATGCGCGTTTCTAAATGAATGGCTTCTGCATGACCAAAGAACACTGGCACACGTACAGCTGTTGGGTTCACCATTACCGAACTGTCACCTAGAATCTTTTGCGTCTCCCACACCATTTTCATTTCTTCTTTGGTATAGCCATTTTCTTGGAAAGCATCGATTTGTGGGATCACGTTAAACGCAATTTGCTTAGGGAAAATGTCGTTTTCCATCGGACGTGCATTCATTAGGTTAGCTGTTTGCTTTGCCAGCTCATCAACCGCTTCTTTACCAGCACCAGAAACCGCTTGGTAAGTAGATACATTGATACGGTCAATTCCATAAGCATCGTATATAGGCTTAAGTGCCACCAGCATTTGAATTGTAGAACAGTTAGGGTTAGCAATAATGTTGCGATTTCTGAAGTCTGCCAAGTTATGTGCGTTTACTTCAGGCACAATCAATGGAACGTCATAGTCGTATCTAAAATGTGAGGTATTGTCGATTACAACACAGCCCGCTTCTGCGGCGATGGGTGCATATTTTTCAGATACGCTGCCACCTGCAGAGAATAAACCAATATGTGCGTTCGAAAAATCAAACTCTTCTACATCTAAAACCGTCACTTTTTCGCCATTAAAGTCAATTTCTTCACCCGCACTTCTACTGCTTGCAAGTGGGAAAAGCTGATCAACTGGAAACTTACGTTCTGCTAATGTTTCGATGATTTGACGACCAACAAGGCCTGTTGCGCCAAGCACGGCGACATTAAATTTCTGAGACATTTGACCTCATCCTATTCTGAAACTGTAAAACCAAGTGTTGCGAGTTGTTCCGCAAACTGACTACCATTATTTTTTACTGTTACTGTGCTGAATTCTCGTCTTACTGGATAAGACTTACGAAGGTGATCAAAACCCTTCTCTGACAGTGACTTTCTTAAAATGCCATCATCTCGTCTAAGATCGTAAACCAGATGAACAAGTCGACCTAAGTCGCCTTGGGTAAAATTATCTTGTAATGTGACTTCTGTGAACACAGGTTTTGGTAAAAAGTCACTTAACTGTTTCTCTGCTGGAATATTTAATAGACCACACACTTTTTGATACAGCATTTGCGTACCACGTGCCTTGCCCTCAAGGGTGTGTCCTGCGATATGCACACTGCTGTAACGTACAAAAGGCAATAACTCAGTTAAAATGTTTGGTTCGTTTTCCCATACATCTAACACTAGCTCCAACTGCTTTCCAGCTTGCATGCTTTCAAGAAGTGCTTGGTTGTCGATGACTTCGCCTCGGCAGGCATTAATGACCAGCATATTCTCTTTTAATTTTGCAATACGCGCTGAATCAATTAAATGCAAGGTTTTATGTTTACCTGTTTTAACTAATGGCACATGAAATGACACTATGTCAGATTGCGCTAATAGATCGTCTAGCTCAATGTGTTCTTCAAGTTCACCATTTTCAAATTTAATTGGGTCACACAACAATAAATTGATGCCACTGCCTTGCAGTTTTTCACGTAAACACTGACCAATGTTGCCTACTCCGACAATCCCTAGCGTTTTACCTTGCAAGCTTGTTGATGTTTCTTGTGCATAGGCATAAAGCGCACTGATCACGTACTCTGCCACAGCAATGGCATTACAGCCTGGCGCGCTGCTAAATGCTACTTCCTTGTCATCAAGTAATTCAGTATCAATATGATCGATACCTATGGTTGCAGTACCCACAAATTTTAGCTTTCTAGCATACTGTAATAGCTCAGCGTTAACTTTTGTTACCGAGCGAGTCAATAAGATATCAACGTCTTCGATTTGTTCCGGCTTGGCATTGCGCCCATCAAATCTCGTTACACTGCCTAAATCAGCAAAATATTCCTCAACTAAAGGCATATTTTGATCTGCCAAAATTTTCATCTATTTTTTTCCGTGGTAACTGCAAAAGCGCATTGTAACCGCGGTATCAATAAATTGCGACTCAGTGACTTTGATTAGACAGTTTTTATTGGCCAGATAACTGGACAAAACTGTTAAATCGTGCAAATTTCAAACTCATCAGATGACTTGCAATCATTAGCAGTTAGAGCTAGTCTAAAGCTTAGTGGTCAGACCACCATAACAAGGAAAACAATATGACTCTGATTTTTGTATTAATTTTAATCGCGCTACTCAGTGTCGCTAGCTATCACAGAGCTAGCTGGCATAGCTGCGTAGCGGTAGCTGGGGCAACCTTGCTAGTCGGTACTATTGCTGGTGCATTTGGTGCTTTATCTTGGCTTATTTTCTTAGCCATCGTATTGCCTTTATCACTAAGTAATATTCGTCAACAGTATATCAGTGGCCCGCTTTTCAAAGCATTTAAAAAGGTCACACCAACTATGTCAGAAACCGAGAAGTCAGCAATCGATGCGGGTACTACTTGGTGGGAAGCAGACTTATTCTGCGGTAACCCAGACTGGCGTAAGCTTCATCAATACCCTAAGCCTCGTTTAACGCCTGAAGAACAAGCTTTCTTAGACGGCCCGGTAGAAGAAGTATGTGCAATGCTTGACGATTGGAAAGCAACGCACGAATTAACAGATCTACCAGAAGACGTTTGGCAATATTTAAAAGACAACAAATTCTTCGCGATGATTATCAAGAAGCAATATGGCGGTCTTGAATTTTCAGCTTATGCGCAATCTTGTGTGCTACAAAAGCTAACCAGTAAATCGACTCTTCTATCTTCAATCGTTGGTGTACCAAACTCGTTAGGTCCGGGTGAGCTACTACAGCACTATGGTACGCAAGAGCAGAAAGACCATTATCTACCTCGCCTTGCCAAAGGTGATGAAATTCCATGTTTCGCATTAACGTCTCCTGAAGCAGGTTCTGACGCCTCTTCAATTCCTGATTTCGGTGTGGTTTGTAAAGGCGAATGGAACGGCGAAGAAACGCTAGGTATTCGTTTAACCTGGAATAAGCGTTACATCACGCTTGCCCCTGTTGCGACTGTATTAGGTCTAGCGTTTAAACTACGTGACCCTGATGGTTTACTGGGTGATGACAAAGAGCCTGGTATTACGTGTGCGCTGATCCCAACTAACACACCAGGTGTTAAAATTGGTCGTCGCCACTTCCCACTAAACGTGCCATTCCAAAATGGTCCAACGCAAGGTGAAGATATTTTCGTGCCTATCGACTACATCATTGGTGGCGCAAAAATGGCTGGTCAGGGCTGGCGCATGCTGGTTGAATGTTTATCTGTGGGACGTGTTATCACACTGCCTTCAAACTCTACAGGTGGTATCAAGTCGTTGGCACTTGCAAGTGGTGCATATAGCCGTATTCGTCGCCAGTTCAAATTACCAATCGGTAAGATGGAAGGTATCGAAGAAGCATTGGCTAAATTAGGTGGTTATGCCTACAGCACTGACGCTGCAGTTACAATGTCGACAGGTGCTGTCGACTTAGGTGAAAAGCCATCTGTTGTTTCAGCTATTCTTAAGTACCATTTAACTGAGCAGATGCGCGACTCTACCAAGCATGCGATGGACATCCATGGTGGTAAAGGTATCTGTTTAGGCCCTAACAACTATTTAGGCCGTGGCTACCAAGGCGCCCCAATTGCGATTACCGTTGAAGGTGCAAATATTCTTACTCGTAATATGATCATTTATGGTCAAGGTGCTATTCGCTGCCACCCATTCGTACTTGCTGAGCTAAATGCGGTATCAATGGAAGACAAACGCGAAGCGCTTAACAGCTTTGATAAGTCGCTAATGGGCCATATTGGTTTCACTATTTCGAACCTTGTGCGAACTAAGTGGCTTGCATTAACTGGTGCTCGTTTTACGAAAGTACCTTTCAATGACGAAACAGCTGATTACTATCGTAACGCAGCACGCTTCAGTGCGGCTTTAGCCTTTATGTCTGACATCTGCATGGCGGTATTTGGTGGCTCACTAAAACGCAAAGAACGTATTTCTGCACGTTTGGGTGACTTACTCAGCTATCTATATCTAGTGTCTGCGACGCTTAAGCGCTATAACGATGAAGGCCGTCAAATCGAAGATCTTCCGTTTGTACAGTGGAGCTGTCAAGAACACCTATATCTATGTCAGCGTGCATTGGCAGATCTAATCAACAATATGCCATTTGCACCATTGCGTTTCGCGCTTAAATTAATGCTATTCCCATTCGGTCGCCCTGTTCGCAAGCCGACTGATAAACTGGAGCAAAAAATAGCGCATTTACTGCAAACACCAAATAATGCTCGTAATCGTTTAGCAGCACACATCTACACAACTGATGAACCGTTAAACCTTATTGGCAAACAAGAACAAACGCTCAAAGATATCTTAGATATTGAGCCATTGTTCGATAAGATTTGTCGTGCAAAAGGTCAGAAAATACCATTCATGCAATTAGACAAAGTGGCTGCAGATGCACTTGAAGCAGGTATTATCTCTAAAAATGAAGCTGACAAGCTTGCAGCTGTTGAAGTTAAACGTCTTGCAGTTATTAACGTAGATGACTTTGACCCAGCTGACCTTTTAGCTGGCAAAGCTCGCGTGACTGAGACGAACTCAAGCGCAGCATAAGTTTGCTACTAATATAAAAAACGCCAGCAAATGCTGGCGTTTTTTATATTTAATTCTTCGTTTACTTGTAGGTCTGATTTCAGATTAGTGACACTTTCCAGTTTGGCACGCATTAAAGTTTTTATAATGACTGAAAGCGACGATTAAACTGCCAAAAATAGTTAGTAACTTCTCGCCTTCTGCAGGCATTAAATCGTGTGCAAAAAAAGCAGCAAATAAAAGGACAGTTATACCTAAAGAACCATATCCAAATAGCTGCCACTGCTTGTGCTTTTTACACCCTAAAGTAAGGCCTCCTAAGCTAGTCAGTAAAACCCCCAAAAGTAACCAACGATGAAACGATTCGTCACTGAAAAACATCGCGCTCACTGCCGGTAAAAGTGCCGTAATTAGAGGAAGTAGCAAGCAATGCACCACACAGAGTGCAGAAAAACTGATCGCAAACTTGTCTAACTTACTGGTTAAATCTCTCATTATGTATTGCCTTGTCCTATTGTCTAAAAACGATACCTAGCTGTTGAGTTTACACTAGGTACCGCAATCGATAGTTTACTTAAAAGACGCCTCTAACACCCAGAGCGAAACTTCTGCCAGGTCGTGGCGCTAACTCTTTCAAGAATGAGCTATGCACTCTCGCTTCTGTGTCTGTCAGGTTGTGACCTTTTGCATAGAAAGTAACTTCATGATCACCAACAGGCAAATGGTAGGCAATAGACGCATCAACCATAGTGTATCCATCTGTGGCTGTCTCAAGATAGGCAATCTTATCTTGCTTTTGATAGCGAATAACGTCTAGGTTTGCACTGAATTGACCTGTCTGATAGTTAAATTTAGTGCCAAAACGCAGTGGTGGGATCATAGGTAAATCACCACCTTTATCTAAACTCGCATTCACATAATCAGTGAAGAACTCAGTTTTTAGCTCGTTCGTTACTTGCCAAGCAAATTGTGCTTCGAAACCATATAAGGTGACATCATCTGTTTTGAAAACATATACAGGTAATTCGTCAGAATGTTCATCATGACCTTCATGATCGCCATGGCCGTGTTCACCATGTTCACCATGTTCACCATGTTCACCATGTTCACCGTGATCATGATGTTCATGACCGCTTGGCGCAAAAAATTCTGTCGGTGTCTGATAATAGTAATTATCAACTTTGTTATAGAATACATTGACTACAACACCAAAATCTCCCTCAAGCTTTCTAAAAGTTAGATCGATGTTGTTCGCCGTTTCTAGCTCAACACTCTGTTTTGTATCAAAATCAAAGTGCACATTTTCTGTTTCGTGCAAATCAAACATTGCACCAACTTCAAAAGTACGAGTGCCGATGTGAGGCCCAAATGAGAATAGTTCAGCAGCGGAAGGTGCACGTTGAGAGCGAGAAACCGATACACCTAAGTTATAGCCCGGCTTAAAGTCCCACACTAAGCCTGCAGACAGGCTAACAGGATTAAACTCTTGATCGACTGCGAAAACGCGACCCTCGGCGCCATGGTCATGGTCATGGTCGTGGTCGTGGTCGTGGTCGTGGTCGTGGTCGTGGTCGTGGTCGTGGTCGTGGTCGTGGTCATCATGCACATGAAGCTCAACTTCAGGCAACATGACTTTCGGTGCATCAATAGTTACACGTTCAACTCGTGCACCTAATTGTAATAAAACATCGTCAAAATGACGCTCTTCCATCCAAGCAAATGCCAAGGTTTCAGTTTCTGATGGCGGTGTAAATGCTTCAGCACCCTGCGCTGAAAAATCACTGCGCTTATAATGAAGGCTAAAGCCACCTCGCCAGCCATTCATATCACGATGAAGTGCATCAAACTTTGCTTCAACTGTTTCATTAGCGAAAATAGTACCCACTACTCCATGCTCTATTTCAGCATGTTCATAATCTGTGTAAGCAACACGTGTGTGTAAGCTATCAATGAGGCTATCTGTAAATTGCAGCTCACTTAATAACTGGATCCGGTCTTGATCAAGTTCAGCAAACACAGGTACTTCTTCATCACCATGGCTATGTCCAGGAATGCCATATTCACGTTCTAGCTTGCCAACAGATACACCCACATACCCATTATCTAGGATATAACTTGCACCTGCTGTAGCACCCTTTGATTCTTCGCCACTATTGGCAATTTTATCGCTGCCTTGCTCATCTGTTACTGGTACTTTGTAGTCATCTGACTCTCTATAAAAACCATCAAAATGCACGGCGATATTATTGCTACCAGCATTAATATTTACCGATGCTAGTTTCTGATTATCTACTGAGTCATGCTCTATTAGCCATTCCCCAGATTGCTCGACTTCTCTTGGTACGCGTTTATCAACAACGTTAACAACACCACCAATTGCACCACTACCGTAAAACAAGGTTGCAGGGCCTCGGAGTACTTCAATTTGCTCAGCCGTTGATGCTTCTGATGACACTGAGTGATCAGGGCCAACACGAGAAGCATCGCTTACATCTAAGCCATTTTGGGTAATTAAAACACGAGAGCCACTTAAGCCGCGGATAATTGGTGTGCTCGCCACGCCAGCATGGAAATTAGTATGTACACCCACCTCTTTGGCTAAGCTGTCACCCAAAGTTGCAGACTGTTGATTACGAAGCGCATCGCCTGATAAAACACTCACTGGCGTAGCTGACTCCATGTTTGATGCATGAAATGGACTTGCAACTACGTCAATCACTTCAATAGCTGAAGGTGTCAACGACACTTTTATATTTTTTAACCCTGATTCAGTTAAGTCGTAGCTCGAGTTAAAATGTGCAAAGCCAGAAGCTGCTGCATGTAATTCTACTTTTCCAGGCTTTATGTCAGCTAAAACAAATTCACCTTTTGAATTAGTTTCAACAGTTTGCAAACTGCCCATAATAGAAACTTTAGCTTTAGCAACTGGTTGATTATTCTTATCTAAAACAGTGCCTGAAACTTGGTTTGCAATTGCAGTATAAGGAAGTGCTGCTGAAAGTAGCAACATTACGGGTGATAACTTAAACATCAGTGCCTCAAGAAGAATAGGTTTAAAATTGATACAATATAACATACCTAAAATACACTATTTCTTGAGCTGCTAAAACCCGTTTTAAGAATTATTATTATTTAAAAACAATAAAGGCCCTTTCGGGCCTTAAGTTCAATTACATAAATTCATATTAAAAGATGACCATTAGCATGATGAAACTAATTGCCAATGAAGCCCAGACCACAGCCATAAATTGCGGCCTATTCTTACAAAACATCAGCACAAAAGGCGTGATCAATAAGCTCATCCACATACTCAAATGCGATGAAAAAAGGCTAAGCATAGGTAAAGTAAACATGCTCGATAGCGCAATCAAGTACATATACTGAGTTCGTTTTATTTGCGTGAACTGATTTAAAGTCTTCCAAAATAGTTGATGCTCTCGAACATGCTGGTTCGTCTCTATAAATAAACTTGACCACCATAATTGGTTTATTAACGCACCACCTAATGCATACCAATGCACAAGATCAGAGCGCTCAGTTACTATAATATAAACCGCCCAAAACACTAAACCGCTCATGGTAAAGCGCCAAGTGAGTGACCAAATATTATCTTTAAAATAGCTCAGCCAAAACGACCAAGGCGTGATAGTTATGTGATAAGAAAAATTGAGCCGTTTTGGTAAATATAATGAAATTAATAGCAATGCATTTAGCGCTAAAAAGAATGCCAAAGTTGATTCAAAAACGAATAGGCCAGAAAATGCGAGCATACTTGCCCAGATGACTGCTGCAGGTCTATACATTAATACAAGCGCAAAGCTAAGCTGAGTAAAGGCAAATGCAATATAATGTGGTGCACGGCTTAGCTTGTCTGCCCCCATTGATATCATTAAGAACACACTCAAACCGAACAATAAATGGCACATTACCAAAGTTGCAATATCACTCAGTATTTGCGGTAACTTATTTTTAAGTAATGTGGTATGAAAAGTGCGATGTTTTAGGTCTAAAATCGCAGGTTTTAACACCGTGAGTAATAAGGACTGAAAAATTAAGTATGCCAAACCGACTTGCATACTGACCACTTCACTGCTGCTTTGTACAATTTTACCTAAGCCAAAAAATAAGCCAGCAATAAGCCCAGGTAAAAATACATAAAACATCGTCATGAGCATAAGCACGAATTGCTGAAGCTGTTTGAATAGCTCATTGATGGCGAGGCTAAACGCCTGATGCCGGTATGAAAAGTAATGTTTCATAACGCTTACTCTACAAACAATGGCTGTTTATCGAAGCCAATTTCAACGAAGGGTTCTGGCTCATGACAACTAATTATTAATTGCCCTTTATATTGCTCAATCCATGCAAGTAACGCTTTTACACTATCGGCATCAAGCGCTGCACTGGGCTCATCTAAAATTAAATAATCACAGTGACGCATCATGGCATTAATTAATTGCAGTTTCTTTTGATTACCTGATGACAGCTCACCCACTTTAGTATCGAGAAACTGCTTGAAATGTAACATCTCACATAGCTGCTCTGGCCATTCACATTGCCAACTAGATTGTGTGAGCGTTAATATTTGTTTCGCTGTTAAAAATGTAGGAAAAGGGATTTTATCTGAGGCTATAGCAACCTGATTCTGTAATTGCGTAACCTTTTCGCCATCTAATAAAATGTCACCACTGTAATGAGGGTCGAGGCCAGCAATAATGGTAAATAATGTTGTTTTCCCCAAACCATTTTCGGCTTCAATACACAGCTTATTTGCATTAAAAGCGCTTGAGTAATTTTGAAAAACGATTTTATTCGCAAAGCTCTTGGTAAGATTTTTTACTTCAATCACACGGTACTCCTTTTTGAAGAGCATGACTGTAGCATATTTCGGGATAAAGATACGGGAAGAATAAAAGAAGTTTACTGGCAGCCTCTACAGGAATCGAACCTGTAACTACCCCTTAGGAGGGGGTCGTTATATCCATTTAACTAAGAGGCCAAGCCATTGATATTTATCATATATAGCTAATCGCTCAGATTCAAGCCCACAGGGCTTACTAAACTAAATTTTAAGCGACGAGAATTCAAATTAGATTATCGTGAAGACACTAAAATGTTTTCAGACCTTAGCACATACCAAGGGATCATTTTACTTGATGTTGCGATGACTTTCTTACTTTCAAGCGACATAACACGCGCATTCACTAGCACTCCTTTCTCACGATAAAGCATAGTGCCTGACAGCACGTATTCAGCATCATCAGAGTTAAACTTTGTTTTAGACTTCCGGCTGAATACGTAATCACCCGTACGAGAAATATGTCCGTTATCCATTAGTTTAGTATCGACAACTTGGTAGCCGAAGCGATGTAGTTGATGCATAAATGTTTCAGCAAGTTGGTTTCCTAACTGATCACTGGTTTGCAATGTTCCATCTAAACGTACAAATGAAGCCACAGCGAGCTCTGTCGACATATTCTGTGTTTCACTAAGTAAATCAGATAACTCAATGGCCATCTGCTCCACATAATTGTCGAGTTTTACAAAATGGTTCATCGGCACATAATCGGGCTTGGTTTGCTGCATTTCTTCGAGTTCAGGCTCAGGCTGCATTTGAGCAGTCATCTCATCAATGACCATTGACTGCTCATTCATCACAACCACAGATTGGCTCATGGTTGGCTGTCCCATTAATAAACTGCAGCCAGATAACATAAGTGATGCAATTGGCACTGAAAGCAAAATGAGAGATTTCATAAGGGTCCCCTATCGCGCGCTCGATTTCAGCATAATACCGTCAGTGCGCTCGCTACTTCCTAGCGCATCTAATACGGCTTGAGGAATTAAACCTTGGGCTGAACCCACAACAGCTTTACTTTGCAAGCCAACCACACGGACGTTAACTAATACACCCCCTTTGTGATTGACTAAAGTGCCAGCCATCACATACTGGAAGTTTTGCTCTTCATCTAGTTCTAGATAATCACGACTGAATACGAAATCGCCTTTTGGCGTGACGCGCATGTAGCCAGTTGTTTTGAAGTCGATAACAGGAATGCCGTATTGATAAAGTTCATGCATAAAGCTTTCTGAGATCTGGTTACCCAGTAGCGTACCCTCGTCGTACTTATCATCCAAAAATACAAAACTGGCAACAGCCAATGGCGTGTTTTGATTTACATATTTTAAGTTCGACGCTAAGTCTTGCATCATACCGCGAACATAATGGTTAATATTTTTCTTAGGACCATTGTGAGCACCAAACATTTGCTTTTGATCCGGTGCTTCTGCTTGGAAAAACTGATTGGTATTGAGAGGTGACTGAATACTACGCGTTACTTTGCTCGAATGGATAGTTTGCGCATTACTTTCATAACTCTCTTGCATTGCAGCGCAGCCCACAACAGATAATGCTAATAATGATGTTAACAGTGCTTTCATGTTCTGCTCCTAATTAATACTCTGCTCGGTATAGTTTGTCGTTGCGCATTTGTACTTTTTCGTCTGTCCACATGACATTAATCGGCACCTCGGTGAAAGCTGCTGATATCACTTGCCCGTTAAGCACGTTAACCAAGCGTGCATTAATCATGTTTGCATGCTCTTGTCGTGTGATCGTACCAAGGATCACGTAGTCAATGTTTTGACGAGTTCGAAGGCTATTGAGGTCTCGAGTCAGCATATCTTCATAACGTTCACTGACAGTGATTGAATTACTCAGTCTATGCTCAACCATGCTGTAACCCAATTGCGTCATTTGGGTTATCAGACTTTCTTGAATTTGCTGGCTCAGTCCACTGCTTTGTTGAACGGCAGTTTTTTGCCCCAACTCAGTTGCCATAGTGAAGCTCATTACGGCAATGCTGGCATTTCTCAATCTGCCCGCCTCACCTCGATATAACTGCGAAGCGAGGTTACTGGTGTATTGATGAAGTGAGAAACTAGACATGCCCTTTACCTCCATAGGTAAAGACCCCTCTACTCCTTTGGGGTTAGCAAGTTCTTCTTCTCGTTTAATCTCATTTAATAACTGGCAGCCACTTAATATCGTGATCAGGGCTAATATACACAGGCGCATGACAACTCCGCATAACTCTTTTCTTTGCAACAGCAAGAATCACGCCACAAGAAACTACAGCCAATCTCTTTGATTAAGGCCGCCAAACTGTGAAACAAAACAACTCACTTGATATTTCTGCCATTGCGAACAGACTGCTTGCGCTTGTTCTTTTGTTGCAAACGCACCAAATTTGAGTCGATAAAATTGTTGCTGACCAATTTGTTTAGGCTCAAGTCTCACTTCTTGTATTTCTTGGTCAGAATTCGCTAGCTTTACTCTCAATGTTTCATACACTTGTTTTGCTTTTTCTCTGCTTTTTACCGATGCAACCTGCACTGAATATTTTGCAGTTGATAAGTTACTGCTCGGTTCCTGAGTCGCAACTGTATCCAAAGCAGGCTGAGCGGAAGCCACTGCATGTTCTTGAACCGGTTTATCTACCTTAAAGAGGGAAATAACGACCTCTTCTTTTTTGTCTTTTCGTTGCGCTTGCGAAATAAGTGTGCTGTTTGGCTTATCCGCTGACTCTTCACTTTTGCCTTGCTTGTGTAGGTTATTATCGGCCAAAGTGAAGTTTGCTTTATCATTATTTGCAACAAGACGATTTAAATCACGCACTAAAACACCCAAAGTTTGCTCATAGGCGAGTAAGCGGTCTATGCCAGCCTTGTTTTCTTGCCATTGTCGAGCCATTTCTTTTAGTTGCAAATACTCCTGCTGAGTTAAAGTGACTGTTTGACCGTTTGAGCTTGCTTGCTGCTCTTTGGACATTGAAGCACAGCCATTAAGCGTAATTACACACACTAAAAGTAAGAAGCATGCCTTTATTTGTGATTTATTATTGTGTGAACTGAACATATTTAACCTCACAAGGTAACCCTTTACTTACTGCATCTACGCACAGTGCGGTGATTTTATCTTTATCGTCATAATCATATGAAACAGACAACAACCATGAACCATCGTTTTGTTTTATAAAGAACGGCGAAACACCCAGAATGTTGCGCCATTTATTTTTCACAAGCTGCCAGTACGCCTTCAAAATATCTAAATTATTGAACTGACCAACGACTGCAACATAACCTGAATAGCGCTGTAAATTTTTGAGCTGAATATTAACGTCAGAAAGCACATCACCACGAGGTGACAATGTCACTTTTGCTTGCGTGTTATACCCTAGCTGCTTTGTTTCTAACTTATGTTCATCAACAAAGATGTCGTACTCTCCTGGCCTAAGATCTGTAAACAAGTAATAGCCATCAAACTCAGATATCGTTTCAGCCACGACTACTTTATGCTTATCTTTTAATTGCAGCTTAGTGTGCACAATCGGTTTGCCATTCTCATGGTATAGAACACCTTCAATTTCACCGGAATAAACGACAGGAATATCTAATGACTCCATTGCCCCAGCCCTGGGTGTAAGTGAATAACCTTCATTAGCTGGCAACATGAAAGGATCTGAAAAACTGGTTTCGACGACTTCAATATCAGTGCGACGATTTGCCATAACACCAGCTAAAACAGCCACGCCCCGCTCATCTGTTTTTGCTTTTCGATACGACTGTATGGCTCTTACTGTGACATTTTCTAAAGGCGTTTCTGAGTCATCAAAGATGCCATTGTCATTTTCATCAAAGAAAACTCTAACAATAATGGTGCCTTTATCTGAGAGCCTTTGCTTAGAGCCAAAAAACTGTTTATTCATTTGGTTATAACCAAAGCTAAACCTAGTAGACAGTTGTAGCTGCCAATCATCATCGCTGTCATATTGCGCTGACGTGTTTAAAATAAAGTCATCAAAAGAGAAGTTAAGCCCAAGCTCGGTGCTTTCGAGGCCTGAATCAAAGGCACGCTTAAACCTGAGTTGCCCTCTTAAGGTATTATTGAAGTTGCGAATAAAGTCAGCTGAGTAATTACTTACTTTCAACTCTGGGTAAATATAATAACCAAGGTTAAACCTGACATATGAACGTCTTAAATTAGCTTTAAAGTTTAAGTTCCCAGAGCCATACTCATCTGTACCCTGCCAATACCAGTCAAGTTGATTGCCCAAAGCGTATTTTGAAAAGCGATAGTTAAGATCATGACTCAACCGAGATGCGCGTATTCCATTCGTATTTGTCACTTCAAGACTAGTTAAATAGTTTAATCGTGTGCGCTGTTTTTTATAAATATCACCAGCCAGAGTTGCTTTAAGCGTATTCACAGCGACTTCAGAAAAACGTTCTCTGCTTAATGCGAATCTAAAACGTTGCTCTGATACTAACAACCTAGCTGTGGCTTCACTCAAATAATTTTCAGAGTTACGACCTTGATGTGACAAGTTGAACAACATCCTTCCATTAGGTTTATAACTTAACCCTGACGCGAATTCCTGAGTTGCATTAGCCTCTTCGGTAAATCTTGAAGCCCCGACATAGGCACTTAGTTGATGAGAGAAAACATGTTCAAATCGACCTGAGAGCCTGACTTCACCAACATCAAAACCATTTTGTGTATCACTTAAAACACGCTTGCCATCTCTATTGATTGAAATAGCATAGGTGCTTTGCCCTACCTGTTCGACACCCTCACTGAAATAGCGCTCAGTGTATTTTTCAACTTGGCCTTCGGTCCCATACTTAACGACTTCAAAAATATTTTCACCGAACAGTAGTTCAATATTGTCGAAAAAAAATATCCCAGCTTGAATATCGAGTTTTTGATCTATCAAGATGCCATTCTGATACAGCTCTATGTCCCAGCCATCGTCTGCAACTCCATTAATTGACACACGCCCTGAGCTCGTTTTAGCTAGCAGCGGAGCATTAGTTAAGCTCACCCCTTGCGATAAACTACCAATTGCGCGCTCGCCAAATAAAATAGGTTGAATATCACCAAACTTAATCTCACTAGCACTCAAACCAAAAAGTGCACCTTGGGGAGATTGACGACTAAAGGTAAGCCTTGAGTCTTGAATTAGATCTCCGCTCTCTCCAGATAAGAAATATTCCGACCGTAAATAAGCTAATTCGTTTGACCCCGTCAGTGCATAACTTAATAAATGATCATTATCAGAAAATCTGTAGCGGGTATTTAAATCGAATAAAGGAGTAGATAAGGCTTGGTAACTGCTTTCAACCTCTGGAAATAAAGCACCACCTTGCGAAGACGTAGTGTTAATTTGCTGAGCTTGTCTGGCTAGTGCTTGTTCAACAGGAAAATAGCCTTTACCTTGGATTGTTAAAGACTGCTGAACATAGTCTGTGCTTAATTCAAAATCAAACCATGTTTGTAACTGGCGAATATCAACATAAAGTGACCCACCCTCAAACAACAGTGCGGTCTGCCCAAGCTGTTGCTTTTCACTATTAAGCACTAACTGATATGATTCAGCGTCAAGTAAAAAACGATTATCAGGATCTTTAAACCAGCCTTCAGCTTTATTGTTTGTATAAGATATTGGCAGAGAAAATAAATCTATAAAGCTCTCTAGCTCAACATAATACGCATGCGGGTTTTTAATTGCCGTTAGCTCGCCAATATAGTTTTGGTTTAAATTTGCTGATAAAAACAGCACTTCACCGACAGGGATATGCTCTCCTGATTGGGCATCTATTTGTTTGCTTGTCTTGGTGTTCTTTGCATCCGATAAGGTATTTTGTATAGAGCTCAGTAACTTGATCACTGAGCGTACATCAGTCGAAGCCTCAACTGATATAACAGAAGAAGCCAATAACAGGATACTGAGATAAGGCAAGTAAAAGCGCACGAAAGAGACGATGATTAGTTAATATCAATTTGCTGTTCGAAAAATACCTCTCCCTGATATTCTTTTTGTCCTGAGTACTTAAGCGTAAGTTTGCCAGCACCAGATAAACGATATCCATCAAGGAGTGTCATTGGTAATAAAGCCCGCTCAAGCTCTGAATGGATACTGTAATTTTCAATGATTCCAATTCGCTGTTTTTCAGCTTTCCCGCTTGGTGTAAAAAAAGCCTCGACCTTTCCAAAGCTGCTAAAGTGACCTTGCTTTACCATTGAGATTTTAAGTGTATCGTTTTCTTCTGCTCGCTTAAGGTCAAGCCCTGCCAATGAAACAACAGGTGTTTCTCTTCCGACTCGTAAAATAATGGGTAATGAATAATTAACTTGTATGTCTATATTAATGCCCTTTACACCCGCAGATGTCTGCTCAAGAGGTAAGGCACTCAATAATAAGTGAGAGCGGTATTCTCCCGGCGCGAGTGTTTTAGTTCGTCGCACTGAGAGTTTAATAATTTGTTTTTGACCTGGTGCTAAGCGTATTTGGCTTGGGCTCATTCTCACCATTGAACTTAAAGATTTATCATGGATGCCTTCTAAGTTTTTATACCCTCCTTCAGGCAAAGCAGCTCTTTCTTGCCAAGATAATCGGTAGCTCTGCACTTTATCTGAGTTATTCACCACTATTAATCGCTCTGCTCTTTGTCTTTCTTCGAAAGCGACTCTGGTGGGTGAAATCAAAATATTTGCACTCGCAGCAAACGAAGATGAAAGGCATGCTAAAAATATAAATAAAACAGAAAGGTATCTAAACAAAGTGGTAGCCTTAAAATCGAGAAAATTAGTATGAGAGTTCAATACTGACAGAGCCTTGATATTCTCCATCGTTATATACAGCTCCGTCTCCGGAGGTTTGTAAAATTGCGCCGATAACCAGCTCAATCTCACCATATGCATTAGTCTGAACCGTAGGCTTGAATAGTAATTGGTTAATAGAAAATGATGCCACACTCCCCTTTAACTCATAATTCATATTTGAACTACTAAAGCTAATTAAGGTATTGGCCGGTAAACCCTCAAAGAAGAGCCTTGCAGGATGGCCTCTTTCCATAATATGTATGTCATTGGTTGATGACATAGCACTATTAGTAGGCAATTTAAGAGTACTTACTCTGTCATTACTTGCGACAACTATGGTGCCAAAATCAAGTGATTCAAGCACATCAGCGAATACTGATGTGCTCACTAAAGAAAGCAAAAATATACTTCTAACCAATGACTGACCTTATTTTAGTAACTTACTGTAACAGCAACTGTACCTGTATATTCACCATCTACGTATTCTCCATCAATATCATCAGTCGTCAGCGTCGCACCTAAGTTAAACTCTGCGTTACCAGAACCATCTGTGGTGATTGTGCCTTGGTTTGTTGTTATTGCGATGTCTTGGTTAGCGTTTTGGCCCACTGTGGCATAAAGCGTAAATGCGGTGATCTTAAACACTGGAGTTGTACCAGGTCCAGTTGTCGCAAGCTCTACCGGTGTCGTACCAACATCTGGCAATTCAATCGTTAATGGCGTGTATTTCGTGGCCTCTGCGATTGTAAGCTGAGCAGGTTGTGCCGAGGCAGAATCTAAAATATCCATAATAGCTGGATCAGAGCCGCCAGCAGCCGTTGTTGAAATTTGTAAATTCGGGTTTGCAGGCACACTTAAAGCTGCCGCTGAAGATGCCTTTGATACTGCTCTCACTGTACCAAAATCTAATGTCTGCTTTACTTCGAGCTTAAACGTGTTTTGAACAGTTACTTTTGCATCAACATTTTGAGTCTGTGTGCTTGCGAACGATGAGATAGTGAAAAATGAAAGAGATAACCCTAATGAAAGAGCGATAAAATTTTTTGTCATAACCGTGTCCTTAATTAAATGCTAATAAGCGCCCTGTTAATCTAATGAGTTTTCGTTTTCCTTTAAACTCTTTGATAACCATCAAGAAAGTAGTAATTGCTTCTTGAGAAAAATCAATATAACAGAAAAGGGCTATAATTCTAAATTTAGTACTTTAGTTTATTATCTATTTTCTTCAACTGTGCACAATACGCCAATGTTATTAATAAAGGCACAGAGCCTAGTTGCATCATCTTTGTTTTTTACAGTCATTAAAGTAGGCACAAATCTACTTTGTGACCTCTGGGTTAGTTTTAATATTGTGCTAGTTAAAAGAGTCTCTAATTTAGGTAGATGTGTATAAACCTTGTTAAGTTGGGCCTTGGCACTGCTTTCACTGAATACTGGTTGTAAGCTTAGCTTGAACCCATGCGTTTTTTTTGTGTGTGAATTTTTTAGATGAAGCTTTTTATCTATCTTGTGTTGTTCAATTTTTGGTTTAGTACGCAAAGAAGTCGGAAGGCTTTGTAAATCACTTTGTTCAGATAACGCAGCAATCAAGACTTTAAGATCTTGTTCCATAGAAACCAAACGCTTCAATTCTTCTTTGTTGTTCTGAAGCTCTATTAAAAAGGCATCATCAGCAGTCTTTTTATTTGGTTGAGTTATTGAAACAGATGAGTTATGAGGGCTTGTACAAGCGATTAACACACAAAAAATAACAAGTAACGCAATGTGTCTCAGCATAAAACCTCTTAAGATCAGACAAAAAATTAAATCTCTTGATATTTTACAATGACAAAGTTTCAGATTCTAGAGAGCGAGTTAAGCGGAATATAACTTCAACTACTAAGTCATATTAAGATAGGAATAGAAGTGTGCCAACAGACTCTGAGCCATGACACACTAAATTACACTTATTCTTTTGATTAATTAAAGTAATTAGTTACTCGATCAAAAATACTCGCTGCACCAACCAACATAAATGGTAATGTAACTATAAATTTAACTTTTTTGTTTTTTATCGAAATAATTAAAACCAAAACAACTAAAGAAAATAAAAAAGGATAAATAATATAGTTCTCCGCTCTAAAAACTCATCATATCAGCAAACACTTAAAAACCTTCTAAAAAGTCAAGCATCATTACTATCAACTTTTTCCAACTTGTAATAAATTCCAATAAACCGGGTAAATATGAAATAAAAAAACAATGAAAATATAGACATATATACGGTAAGTTCTATTGCTTCAAATCCTCTGCTAGCACCGTAAACACCGACTAGGCCACCAATTATTGTCATAATAAAAGGTATGCTCTTCCTATGTATTCTTAGGTAAGTAGAGCAGCTTCTACACAAAATAATTTCTTGTCTCTTTAACATATCAATTTGCTTTTGTTTCATTTCAACGTTACATTTCGGGCAATATTTTTTCATGTTAAACATCCATATACCTAGTAATAACATTTAAATATTAATACCAATCAACTTATCAAAGAGTATAATTCAAACAAAAACATTAACGCGCAAATAGATATAGGTAAAAATAAATATATTTTACTCTTGGCATGAGGAATAAGCTCATCAATCTCTTTTATACTCTTACATAATAACAACTTTGGATTGTCCATTAAAAATAACGAAAATATACTCCCTGAGAACAGTACTATTGATAGCTTGAAATTAGCTGAATATAGATAAAACCCTAAGAAAAGATTTAAAAATGAAGTAAAGCAAGCGATCCTAACAAGTGTTTTTTGTTTCATATTACAAACTACTACGAGTGGGCTGCTTATTAAAGCAGCCTTCAAACTTAACTAGAAAGCCAATTTAACCAATAACAAACAAGTAAAAACTGCATTGAAAATACCATTTAAAAAATGAAAGTTAAATTTTCAAAAAAGTAAATCAGAAAAACCTATGCAGGAATTACTAAACTTCATTTTCATCCACTTCTTCCAAGCTATAATAAAACCCAATAAATCGGGTGAATATAAAATAAAAAAACAATGAGAATATGGACATAAACAATACAAGATATGTAGTATCCACCCCTCTACTAGCACCGTAAACACCAACTAAACCACCAATTGTTGCCATAATAAAAGGTATACTCTTCCTATAAACCCTTAAATAAGTAAAACAATCTCTACACAAAATAACTTCTTGTTTCTTTAACATATCAATTTGTTTTTGGCTTATTTCAGCGTTGCATTTCGGGCAATGTTTTTTCATTTTAAGCCTCCTAAAAATGGAGTTACATTAGTAACTCCAAGTACTAAAATTAAGCGCAATTATTAGGGTTATCTTTACAATAATCCCTATAATTGGCTCCACTATCCTTAATTAGCCGCTTCTCTTTAGCTTGTCTCCCAGCGATATAGCCACCAACGAAAGCTCCGGCAATCCCTGCGATAACTAAAACCCAGCCGCCATTTACATAACTTAATTCTGTTTTAGATAGCTCTTTCATTAGCTATTACCTATGTCATAACCTTTTGCACCTGCATAACCTCCACCTGTGGCTGCTGCAAAAGCCTTTGTTGCTGAATGCCTTAATAACTTTTTCGCTGCATATCGAACCACATAACCACCTAGCCAAATAATTGGATGGCCCCCATTAACTTCCTCTATTTCTTTTACGTTTAATTCACGCATAGTATATACTCCATATATCCGAACTTTCTGACAGGCTCGGAACAGTTAAGTGCTATCCTTATTTAATAGCGTTTAATTTGGCTAGTTTTAGTTTCATTCTAAGCTGACTAAAACTAGCCTCCCTTCTCCTAGACTCGCAAAAATATAACGAGTAAAGAAAATCCATTTTTAAAAAAACTACTTTCCTCAAAAGTTATAAATAACTAGAAGACCAATAATAAAGTTACAATATAAAAAGCCACTTCTTGAATAATTAAAAGGTAGGATGCTGTAACAAAAACGTCAAATTAGCATTTAAATAAAACCTTTAAAAAAACATAAAAAACGCAAATACGAGCAGTAAGATGATGAAATAAATAAACTTTAAAACACTATGAAATATTTACAAGATGAAATTTAAAAATAAATTTTAGGAATTCAATATAAAGAAAAACAAAAATTATCTCGTAATTTTTAACAAATAAAAATACAGATTAATTAAACAAAATCATTATTGCCATTTATTAAAAATAAACGTTTTAAATTCTAAGGGACATGTTTCTTTGAAATAGATAATTAAGAAGTTTTGTAGATTTTACTTTGAGGTGTTTTTAATGGTTTTAATAAAGCTAGGGTATTGTAACCCTAGCTTTATTATTTTAAATAGAAACTGGTGCTTTGATATGCGGGTGAGCTTGGTAATCAACAAGTTCGAAGTCATCAAACTTGAAGCCGAAAATGTCTTTCACTTCTGGATTTATTTTCATATTTGGTTTAGGGAAAGGCGTACGGCTTAATTGTTCATCAACCTGCTCTAAATGATTAAGATATAAATGTGCATCACCAAAAGTGTGGATAAAGTCACCAACTTCTAAGTCACACACCTGAGCAATCATCATGGTTAGCAGCGCATAGCTTGCGATATTAAATGGTACTCCTAAGAAAATATCAGCACTGCGTTGATAAAGCTGGCACGACAACTTGCCGTCTAATACGTAGAATTGGAACAGTGTATGGCATGGCGGCAGAGCTTGCTTACCCATAGCCGCATTTTCACTTGGAGAGTACTGAGTATCAGGCAATAATGCCGGGTTCCAAGCACTTACGATTAAACGACGTGAATCCGGGTTTGTTTTAATTTGTTCTATCAGCTCTTTAATTTGGTCGACTACTTCCCCATTTGGGCCAGTCCATGAACGCCATTGAGCGCCATATACAGGGCCGAGCTCGCCTTCTTCCGTTGCCCAACCATCCCAAATACTTACGCCGTTATCTTTTAAGTACTGAATATTTGTTTCACCATTCAAAAACCAAAGTAACTCATGAATAATTGAACGCAAGTGACACTTTTTAGTGGTGACTAACGGAAAGCCTTCTTGCAGATTAAAACGCATCTGATAACCAAACACACTGATTGTACCTGTGCCTGTTCTATCTTCTTTTTTAGTGCCATTCTCTTTGACATGGCGCATTAACTCTAAATATTGTTTCATAGCGTTTTATAACTCTTACTTTTGTGCAACGGGTTGGGTTTTATATGCCCAAATCATAATACCAAGACCAGCAATTATCATTGGCATTGATAGAATTTGACCTTGTGAAATCAGGCCACCATATAAACCAATATGGGCATCAGGTTCGCGGAAATATTCGATACAGAATCTAAAGAAACCATAACCGAATAAGAATAAGCCAGCGACACTGCCCGTAGGGCGTGGCTTTTTAGCAAACCAGATGAGCATAATAAATAACACTAGGCCTTCGAAGAAAGCTTCGTATAATTGCGATGGATGACGCGGTAATGGCCCTCCAGTTGGGAATACCATCGCCCAAGGAACATCTGTCGTGCGGCCCCATAGTTCACCATTGATAAAGTTACCAATACGACCCGCCAATAGTCCAACAGGGACAAGAGGTACAACGAAATCACCAACCGCAAAAGGTGAGCGTTCAGTGCGCCAAGCGAAAATGAAAATGGCGGTGATCACACCTAAGGCACCACCATGGAACGACATGCCCCCTTCCCAAATTTTGAAGAGGTAAAGTGGATTTTCTAATAAATAGGAAAATTGATAGAAAAGCACATAACCAACACGACCACCTAATATCACACCTATCATGCCGTAAAATAATAAGTCATCAACTTCTTCTGTTTTCCAACCTGAGTTTGGTTTTGCCGCTTGACGCTTACCAAACCACATTGCAAACGCAAAGCCGATTAAATACATGAGTCCGTACCAACGGACACTTAAAGGCCCAATCGAAAAAATGATGGGATCAATTTGTGGAAACTCCATAGCCTTTCCTTAATTAACAATCATGTTAGCAGCGATAACTATGAGCAGCGCTGCAAAGATTTTTTTTATTGTTGAAACAGGTAAATATTGCGTCGACTTTGCGCCTATTGGCGCCATAAACCAAGAGGTTGAGACAATGCCTACAAGAGCCGGTAAATAAATAAACCCAGCAAAGCCTTGTGTCAATTCAAAGTGCTTACTTCCTGCACTGATATAACCAAGCGACCCAAATAAAGCGATTACGATACCACAAGCGGATGCACAGCCGATGGCTTTTTTCATATCCATTGAGAAAAACGTCAACAAGGGTACAAGTAACGCGCCCCCTCCGATACCAATCATCGCAGAAAGGCCGCCTGTAATACTGGTAAACAAAGTTAAAATAGGGCCATTTGGTAAAGTTCTCGAAGACTGTGTCGCTGTTTTCCTGCTGCTGTAGAGCATTTTTAAAGCAATTAAAACCACGCAAACAGAGAAAATAATCCTAACCACCGCCTCTGGGAGAAAAGAGGCCATAAAGCCACTCACTAAAGCCCCTAATGCCACACCTGACATGATCCAAGGTGCGACTTGCCACGGTACATTACCATTTTTATGATGAGCTAAAGCTGAAGACGTCGAGGTAAATAGAATAGAAGCCAAAGAAGTAGCAATCGCTGCAATCACTACTTGTTCCGCTGGAAGAACATCAAAATGCAACAAAATAGCGCTTAATACAGGTACGATGATAAGGCCACCACCTATCCCTAATAATCCGGCTAAAAAGCCTACACCACTGCCCAAAATGGCACAGTAGAGGACAAGCAGTAACAAGTCATTCATGAACGCATTCTCTTCTTATAATTTGCGCGCTATTTTACCCGATTTGAAATTGATTAAACACCTGAAATAAACCTTAACAAACAGTTAGTGTTTAGATTGGTAGAGCAGTTCGCTAAACTCATTCTCAATCATAAAACTCTTAAGTAAACGGTGAACTTGTTTGGTAGTCGATTGCTTTAAACATTCACCTAAAAGCGCTTCCATGTCGGCGACTTTTAAACGCCTGAGTACCCACTTCACCTTACTCATTGTTGAAATATTCATACTTAAACGGCGATAACCCATTGCTATCAATAAAATAGCGCCTTCAGGTTCACCGCCTAACTCACCACATAAGCTAAAGGGCAGTTCTAAATTTTGGCATTGTGTAGCCACTTGGTTAAGTACACGTAATACACTGGGATGGAATGGATCAAAAAGATCAGCCACTTGCGCGTTATTTCTATCAACCGCCAGTAAGTATTGGGTTAAATCATTACTACCGACCGAGCAAAAGTCGACTTTGTCAGCCCACTCAGGCAGTAAATAAATACTAGAAGGCACTTCAAGCATGACGCCGATTTCTGGTTTCTCGATTTGAATAAATTGATCAGCCCACTCTTCTTGTAATTCAAAGTAAGCTTGCTCGAGTAATTTAAGTGCTTCATCTACTTCTTCGGTATGACTCACCATAGGTAACATAATTTTTAGGTTACCTAATCCCGTATTGGCCTTTAACATGGCTTTAAGCTGATCTAACAACAGCTCAGGATGATCTAGAGAAATCCTGATCCCACGCCAACCCAGAAACGGATTTTCTTCAGTAAAGTTAAAATAGTCGAGTACTTTATCGCCACCAATGTCGAGCGTTCTCATTACCACATTTTCTGGGTGATAACGGGTCAATACTGCTCTATACCATTGCTCTTGTTCAGCTTGTGTCGGAAATTGGCCTTTTTGCATAAACCAAGCTTCTGTCCGGTACAGACCAACCCCATCACAGTATTTGGCAATTTCTTGCTCAGTCGATAAATCCAAACCTGCATTCACTAACAAGCTAATGTGCTCGCCATCTAGTGTTACAGCTTCTAAATGATGTTCAGCTTCAAACTTATCGTGTAGTTTACTTTCTTGAAGATGTAACTGTTTATATTCTTTTTTAAGCGCAGGCGTGGGCGAAATATAAACTCGGCCAGCATAAGCATCTAGAATGATGTCTTTGTTTTCAAATTGTAATAGCGGAATGTCTTCAATACCCCAAACAGCTGGAATACCCATGGCTCTGGTAAGTATAGACGCATGAGAGTTTGCAGAGCCATTCACACTGATCACCCCTTTTAAGCGATCTTTTGGCACTTCGGCCAACATGGTCGGGGTCAATGTATGCGTAATTAAAATAGTATCTTTTGGATAGAATTTAACAGCTTGCTCTGTACTCATAAGGTGATGCAAAACACGTAACCCTATTTCTTTTACGTCTATTGCCCGCTCTTTTATATAAGGATCAGACATGGCATTAAATTGGCTCACCAAACTTTCAATGACATATTTTAGTGCGCTTTTTGCACTCCAGCCTTGCTCAAGCTGCGCTTCGACCTGTCGGCCTAAACTCCGGGCATCCAATAATTGCTGATATACTTCAAAAACCGCAACGGCTTCTTTAGGCATAGAATCACTGAATGTTGAAGCCATAATATGAAAATCTTGCCGTGTCGCAGAAACAGCTTGTGCAAAAAGCTTTCTCTGTTGCTCCACATTATCGCTTTTTTGCATATCTATGCTTTCAAAATCAAGCTTTGGGATCACAACAAAACCGTGCCCTAAAGCAATGCCTGGAGAGCCAGACACCCCTTTTAAAACGGAGGTTTTTTTTGCAGTTGTTTCAACAGACAAAATTGATTTTGCTTCGGTGTTAGCAAGTTGAGATGCTAGTTGAGCTGATAAAGTAATCAGAAAAGATTCTTCGTCGTTGCTAAATGAACGCGCTTGCTTTTGCTGTACAACAATAACGCCAATGACTTTTCTCTGATGAACAAGTGGCACCGATAAAAAAGCGTTGTAGCCTTCTTCGTGTACTTCAGGAGAGAGTTTGAATCTTGGGTGAGACTGCGCGTGGGCAATATTGATAGGCTCTTCGCGTTGTGCAACTAACCCAACCAAGCCCTCTGTAAAGCCAATTCTAAAATTACCGATTGCCTGAGGGTTGAGTCCATCACTGGCCATCAAGATAAAGTTATCTTGGCTGTAATCAGCAAAATAAATAGAGCAGCACTCTGTAGCGAGTGCTTCTTTGACCATAACGACAAAACGATTAAGTGCTTCAGTTAATGTGGGCTGTTGCGCCACCTCTTCAACAATGGCTCGTAATGTCGCAAGCACAATCTTCTCCTTAATTTAACGGCGATGTCGCCAATGATTTTGCTCTTTTGGTATATGCTCTTTCCGATTAAAAGGCATCGCAAATGGCGCAAACTCTTTCATCACTCGGCGATATACATCACGCTTAAAAGACACCACTTGACGAACCGGATACCAATAACTCACCCAACGCCAATCATCAAACTCGGGATGGTGCGTATGTAGTAAGTCTACATCTTCATCTTTACAACGTAGTTTCAATAAAAACCATTTTTGTTTTTGACCGATACAAACTGGGCTTGAATCTTTACGGATCAAGCGCTTAGGCAGCTTGTACCTTAACCAATGTTTAGAACTCGCAACAATCTCAACATCTTCTGGTTTTAACCCAACTTCTTCATGTAACTCTCGGTACATGGTTTGTTCTGGGGTTTCACCATCGTCTACTCCACCTTGTGGAAACTGCCATGAATGTTGTCCATAGCGTCGTGCCCAAAAAACCTGACCTTGATTATTACAGATCACAATTCCGACATTGGCACGAAATCCTTCGGCATCAATCACCTTAGTGCCTCATTTCTTAAGTCGATATTTTTTGATTGTTCCATAACTTAATGCCTACAGCAAATATAATTCCAGCTTTCTACCACCTTATCCACAGGTTAACCTTAAAATTGAACAACTTTTATTTTTAATAAATTAAATCCACAAAAATACTGTATAAAACTCACTTTCTCCACAGATTCTGTGGATAACTGTGTTTATATTACTGTATTTATCCAAAGGTACGAGCTGAAGCAACTCAGCAAGAAAAAAACAACTTTAAAAAAAGTGTTATATTTCATATAAGTAGAATAAACCACTGTATAAATAAGCGGGTTTTTATTGAGCAAAAATCAAAAAAATAGTGCTTTTAAAGTCCTGCTCGCTTTTTAGACAAAAATATAATGGGACATAAAAATTAAGGCTTTCAGTCAGTTGTGGTCGCTTGGTAGCCATAATAAACGTGAAAAGTACGCGGTTTATTTAAACGTTTGCTTTCGATGCATGGACTTTATTGAATTAGGAGGCTGGAAGCGTGATTAAAGCAATGGGCAAGAAAATATAAGCCTGTTTTTACCAAACAGGCCTATTGAGTAGTCAACAAATCTGGGGGACTAAAGAATCTATTAAACTCTCTCAGTATTGCTATTTATTTAGCTTTCTCCAAACTTCCGTTTCTTCAGTACCAGCTACCATTCCTTTGTGATGCCAATAAATTACTTTTTGCCCGTGCTCTTGCTTTTCCTCAAGCCAACCTTGGAAAGTAAATACTTTACCAGCGTGCTCTCCCGGTCCACTTTGCTTTACATGCTTTTTTATATGCTCTTTATAGCTATCACCTTCAACTGTGAACGTACCCGATAAATAGCCTAGAAATTCTCCTTGCTGCATATTGTTGAAAGCAAATTTACTGCCTTTTATTGTTTTGATCGCCACCAGCGTTGAGTTATCAGCATAAAGTACCTCACCACTCGCTGTTTTATATTCACCTTTTATAAATTGCCAATCACCTTCGAACTGGTGAGCAGATAAGTTCGTAGACATGAGTGCCATAAAAAGAATTGAGATGAGTCGTAATGTCATGTTGTTTTCCTTGTTTATTTTTTACAAACCAAATGTCACATACAACACCATGAGTTTAATAGACTAAAAATATTAAATTTTATTAAAGCATCTTAGAAATTATTAAACCAACCGCCACAGAGCAACAAAAAGGCAAAACCTTTCTCAATAAATGAGAAAGGTTTTTTATATTGATACTCAGTTAAGCTTCTAATTCTTTGCGAACAATTTCAGCACCTTTCGCTAGCGCTGTTAGCTTACCTCGTGCTACTTCTCTAGCAAGTGGCGCTAAACCACAGTTTGTACTGGGGTAAAGTTTGTCGGCATCTACATAACGCAACGCTTCACGTAATGTGTTGGCCACTTCTTCTGGTGTCTCAATGGTATTGGTTGCCACATCAATAGCGCCAACCATGACTTTTTTACCACGGATCAAAGAAAGCAGTTCTATTGGTACACGAGAGTTATGACATTCAAGAGAGATAATATCTATGTTTGATTGCTGAAGCTTTGGAAATACCTCTTCATATTGACGCCACTCTGAACCCAGAGTTTTCTTCCAATCAGTGTTGGCTTTAATGCCATAGCCATAACAAATATGTACTGCCGTTTCACAGCTTAAGCCTTCAATGGCACGTTCAAGACATTTAATGCCCCATTCATTTACTTCTTCAAAGAAAACATTAAACGCAGGCTCATCAAACTGGATAATATCGACACCAGCCGCTTCTAGTTCTTTGGCCTCTTGGTTAAGGATCACAGCAAATTCCCAAGCCAATTTTTCTCGACTTTTATAATGGTCATCAAATAAAGTATCAACCATGGTCATTGGACCTGGCAATGCCCATTTAATCGGCTTATCTGTTTGCGCTCGTAAGAACTTTGCGTCTTCTACAAATACAGGTTTTTGACGGGAAACAGGCCCATAAACCGTCGGCACACTGGCATCATAACGGTCACGGATTTTAACTGTGCGGCGGTTTTCAAAATCAACTCCATCAAGATGCTCAATAAAGGTCGTGACAAAGTGTTGTCTGGTTTGTTCACCATCGCTGACAATGTCTAAACCAGTTTGATACTGCTCTTGTAATGACACACGTAATGCATCGTGTTTGCCATCAATTAATTCTTGTCCTGATAACTTCCATGGTGACCAAAGCACTTCTGGTTGTGCTAACCAAGATGGTTTTGGCAAACTGCCTGCTGTTGATGTCGGTAATAATGTTTTCATTTTACTAATTCTTTTCTAGGGTGATTAAGCACTCGACCTTACCTATGTGTAAGGTCTTTATTTATATGCAAATAGATAATTAAGCGAAGTTTGACGACCACTGAGCCAGAATATTTTGGTAAGGCTTTATAAAATACTCTTCAGCAAACTTACCTTGCTCTTTGGCTAAACGACTGCGCTCTTCACGGTCATAGATGATTTGTGTAAGCGAATGATCAAGGTTTTTCAGGTTTGGTTTATAAACCTTGCCTGCAACCGCGTTGGCGTTATAAATCTCTGGGCGATAGATCTTTTGGAACGTCTCCATCGTGCTAATGGTGCTTATAAGCTCTAGGTTACTATAGTCGTTTAATAAGTCACCAAAGAAGTAAAATGCAAAAGGCGCAACACTGTTTGGCGGCATAAAATAACGCACTTGCAAGCCCATCTTTTGGAAATATTGCTCTGTCAGTGACGACTCATTCGGTAAATATTCAAAACCTAGAACTGGATGCTGGTTTTCTGTTCGACGATAGGTTTTGTTATCTGATACTGATAAACAGATCACTGGTGGCTTTTTAAAGTTGTTTTTATAAGTCTGTGAATTTACAAAATACTGGAATAACTTACCGTGCAGATCGCCAAAGTCTTCAGGAATGCTAAATTTTGACTTGTCTTTATTGTGGTCTAAAAGCAGAACGCTAAAATCGTAGTCACGAACATAAGACGAGAAGTTGTTGCCCACTATGCCTTCAATTCGCTCATTCGTTTGCTTATCTAAAATGTAAGTTTTCAGTACCTCAATCGACGGGAATGCTTCGTCACTCCCCGTAATATCCATATCTACTGACACAATTTCTAACTCAACAGCATAACGGTCGGCATTGGGGTTATCCCAATGGGCTAATGCATTAAAGCGGCTGTCGATCATGGTTAAGGCATTACGTAAGTTTGACTGACGACTTTCGCCACGGGCTAAATTTGCAAAGTTAGTGGTGATACGTGTGCTGGTTGACGGCTCGTAATGTTCGTCAAGGCGCTGCGTTTTAATGCTGAAATTAAAATCGTGACTCATGTGCTTTGTACCCTTTTTAATGAGATAAATAGTAAATTGCTGCTCCCTTCACTTACCTAGCCTTTACTGAATATCTAAGTAAATCATGTTTATCTTTTACAGACTTACTAAGGAATACTTAAATTCGTTTGGTCTTGCGTTCGGAGCACTATTAGTTATACGGATTCTATAACTTGAATAAAAACGGTTTAATTTCACCTAAAACATGAGTTAGATTCACGTTGCTGGGGTAATACTTACCCATGTTGAACAATGAAAAGCCAAATTATTTAGAAAACCACAACAGAAATCTAGACGTCTAAAAATAATATTCTCTTGTATCTATTTCCTTCATACAAAACATGAGGATTTTTCAAAGCTTATCTCTCATTTAAGAAAAACAAGCCATTGAGATGTTGATATACTCCTGAGAAGTCTGGATGTCTATTCGTTAGCAACATCTGAGCAAGGCGTTATACCAATTGCATTAAACTTCTGACTCATTATTGCGACAGAAAAAAAGACCAATAACTTGGATGTAATTTGGTAGACCTCTGTTCTATATAAGAAATTTCAGACGACGTTATTGGGTTTTTTAGCTCGCTAGAATTATTAGTTAGTTAATAAAAATGGTATATATCTTAATGAAGAGAAAATGGAATGAGTGAATTAATACTATTGGTGTTGTACTGCGCATTACTTGGTAGTGTTGTGGGCTTTTTAGCGGGATTATTAGGTATTGGTGGCGGTTTAGTTATCGTGCCAATATTGAGTATTATCTTACTGCATTTTGAGGTGTTGCCTGCTGAACAAGTGGTTGTTACAGCCATTGCGACTTCTTTGGCTTCAATCTTGTTCACCTCGTCTTCTTCGGCTATTGCACATCATAAAAATGGTAACGTGCCATGGGAATTAGCTCCTTGGATCTTGACAGGTGTGGCCCTTGGCGCACTAATAAGCGGCTTTTTGGCTGCACTTTTACCTGAGCACATTGTAAGAATTGTATTTGCAGTGAGTGTTGTACTTATTGCACTAAAAATGTTTTTAAGCAGTAAAACCGACACCCCAAGCGAGCGTACTTTACCAAACAAAGGTGTATTAACTATATTAACTACCATTACTGGGGGCTTTTCAGCCATGATAGGTATTGGCGGCGGTGCCCTTTTAGTACCACTTTTGAGCTTTTTTTCGGTCGATATGAAAAAGGCCATTGGCTGCGCATCAGCTTGCGGCATCGTTATCGCTCTATTTGGCTCAATTGGTTATATCAGCTCAGGCAGTAGCCATTTTGCAATGACTGATGGCTTTGCCGGGTTTGTATATTTACCTGCGCTACTTGGTATTGTTTGCACATCTTGGTTTACCGCTCCCCTTGGTGCCAAGGCTACACAGAGCTTACCGGTATCTACCATTAAAAAAGCGTTCTCAGGCCTGTTAGTCATAATGGCTGTAAACATGGTCGTTTAATCATTTTTAGGGGCTTAAAAGCCCCTTTTTACAGCAACATCACAAAACCAGTCATTGCGAAAGCTAGAGTTCTTCTGGCTATAAATCGAGCTCAAATTTATCACCAATTAAAAGTTGTTCGAAAAACAAACAAATTACTGCTATACGTTAAACAATCTCTGAAAAGTGTAGAGTTGATATGAAACTAACAGTATCACTTCGAATATTTGGTGGTTTTGCAATATTACTTTTGCTCTCCATAGTTATTTATCTAGTTGCCTTAATGGGAATACGCTCTATCGGTTCCGGGGTTGAACAAATGAGTGAAAAAAGCGTACCTACACTTATTGCAGGCGCAGATCTGGCACAAAACATACTAATCACTGAGTTATCTCTGATAGAGCTTTCCACGACTGAAAATGAGCAAGAAGCCACTCGATTACGTGATTTAATAAAGCAAGCAAATGTAAATAATGACTTAGCAATTCAATCACTCAGTCAATTTATTGAACCTAATAGTGACTCATACGCCTTATTAGAAGAAACTAAAACATTAAACACTACCTTTCTTAAAGCGAGTGATCAGGTTATTACTGATTACTTTAAATTACTTACGTTACTCTCTATTACTCAAGAACGCGCTCGAGAGTTTGGAGATATGGGTGATGAAAGCTTAAGCCTTGCATATGATTTAGAGGGGTTAAGTGAAAATGAAAGCACCAATGATTCTATCACTGAGTTTGTCACCCTTATAGAAAGCAGTGTAGATGAAGCGAACGCTGCTTTAACTTCAAATATCACTTTTGAAATACTCAGTATCGAATCTGCTTTAAAAGACTCTAAGGAGGAGTTAAAAGGATTATTTAATAAATTTTCACAATCGTCAGAACTCAAAGACGATGAGTCTGTTTCTTTGATGGCTGACAATTTAGAGCGATTTTTAGCTGCACTTGTCGGTGACAAAAGTGCTATCAAAGCAAGATTGGATAGCCTAAATCGCCAAAAAGAAGTATCAGAGCAGCTTAAACAAGCTAAGCATCAGGGTAATAATGCCAGAGAAATACTGATTAGGTTAAACGACAAGATTAAAGTAACCTCCAACGAAATTAAGAATGATGCACTTGAGT
The DNA here is from genome assembly GCF_040104455.1 of Pseudoalteromonas sp. BZB3. Classification (NCBI taxonomy): domain Bacteria; kingdom Pseudomonadati; phylum Pseudomonadota; class Gammaproteobacteria; order Alteromonadales; family Pseudoalteromonadaceae; genus Pseudoalteromonas; species Pseudoalteromonas sp. BZB3. The sequence continues at coordinate 179,341 of NZ_JBECOS010000010.1, forward strand.
CGGTGAATCAAAATCAGTTAATTACCACAATCTTAACGCTGATCACCCTATGCTTGTCTGCATCTGTCGCCTACTTTGTAACTAACTCCATCAAAAAGCCTCTGCATCATGCAGTAACACAAATAAAACAAGCCGCGACTGGAGACATGACCGTTCACTTCACTAAAATGCGTGATGATGAGTTAGGTGAACTCGCTGATAATATGCAAAGCTTGGTTAATACCTTAAGAAATACCTTAAAAGAAATAGCCCATAATTCTAATAGCCTAGCGACCACAGCAGAAGAAACAAATACCATCGCCAAGCAGAGCTTTGACAGTGCCTCTTCTCAAAACAACAAAATGCAGGTAATGACTCACTCAATTGCAGAAATGACTGACACTGTGCAGTCAGTGTCTAATAGTATTCATCACACTTTGGAACAAGTTGAAAAGTCGAATAATGATGCTGAACAAGGACAAATATTACTCAGTCAAAACATAGACAACATTCACTTGCTTGCCGATGCCATTAAGCAATCAGCGACAGTGATAGAAACCCTGAACGATGACACGAATAACATCAGCTCTGTGTTAGACATTATTCGGGGCGTTGCTGAGCAAACTAACTTACTGGCTTTAAATGCAGCCATTGAGGCAGCTAGGGCTGGAGAACAAGGTCGAGGCTTTGCAGTTGTTGCCGATGAGGTGAGAACCTTGGCGAGTAAAGCCCATGATGCCACACAAGAGATTCAACAAGCGATAGAGAACCTGCAACAAGGTGCCAAACAAGCTGTTGCAACCATGTCTAAATCACAGCAAGAAACTCAGCAATGCGTCGATGGCATTCAAAATGTAGACGAGATGCTTGGTTCAATTTTAAGTGGCATCACGAACATTAAAGATATGAGTCAACAAATCGCGACCGCCGCTGAGCAACAGAGTATTGCCGCTGTCACGCAAAATGAAAATATGAAAGAAATGCAACACATCACGGAGCTTTCTGCTTCTCATGCTGAAGAAAATAATCAAGCAAGTCAGCAGCTAGCTTCTATGGCAGAAACCCAAAGAGAACTTTTGAGTAAATTCAAAACCTAGGAGCAACCCATGCGATTATTTTTATTATGCTTAATAATTGTCGTCCCTTCTTTTACCTTCAGTGGTGCAACACAGGCTGGTACTTGCGAAATAAAGTACACTCGAACGGCTTGCCCTGGGAAAGAGAAAATTAGTTACAAGAAATGTAAAGGGAAACAAAAATGTTCAAAATTCAAAGAAGCCGCAACTGCAGCTGAGTGTGGCACAATGGCTGTTAAATCATGTCGAAATAAACGCCTAACGGTGACTAAATCTAAAGTCATCAATGCACTGTTTGATGGACAGCAAATTAAAGCAAGTAATGGCAGTGATGACTTTTGTACGGTTTATGAAAAAGCCAACGAGGAATTTAATAAATGTGATGGGTAATAAGATACCTAAAACTTTTGTTCGCTTTTTAAAACGACTTTTCGAGTTGCCATGATGCTTGAATGAATCTAGTCAATCTGGCCCGTGTTTGTCTTTGAAGTTTGAACACAATTCAAAGACAAACACGCCTTAGTATTATTTTTTTCAATAAAATTTAAATTAGCTGCTTGTATTAGCATTAGTTACAATAGCTTTGTTATAACTCAGAGATATTTCAATGCTAAAACCTTCTCCGCCACTCACCGTTAATGAACTCATGCAACGCGTTGAGCAAATTGCAGGGCTAACCTTAGGCGAGATTGCGGCTGACTTTAACTTTAAAACCCCAGAACATTTATTACGTGAAAAAGGCTGGCAAGGTCAATTATTAGAATATGTACTGGGTGCCACCGCAGGCTCAAAACCAGTTCCTGACTTTGAGCACTTGGGCATCGAGCTTAAAACCATACCCATTGGCTTTAACGGCAAACCACTTGAAACGACTTATGTATCGGTTGTTCCGCTAACTAACCTAACTGGTATGACTTGGCAATCGAGTACCGTTAAGAAAAAGCTAACCCATGTTTTATGGCTGCCGATTCTTGCTGAAAAAACCATTCAACCGATAGATAGAACTATCGGATCTGGATTTTTGTGGCAACCAAGCTTAGCACAAGAGCATCAATTGCAAAGAGACTGGGAAGAGCAAATGGAGCTGATCTCACTTGGCCGAATAAATGAAATATCTGGCCATTTAGGTGAGGTGATGCAAATTAGACCAAAAGCCGCGAACAGCAAAGTGTTAACTGATGTCATTGGGCCAAACGGTACAATGACACAAACTTTGCCGCGCGGTTATTACTTGAAAATTCCATTCACCGCCCAGATCCTAGCAGAACAGTTTGGGCTTTAAGCTCAGCTAGGTTATTTCCTGGTTCAAGAATACAGCCGCGCCTAACAAGCCCGGTTGTGGCTCTGTGATCACAAACACAGGTGTCTGCTCCGCAATATGAGAAAGGCGCCCTTTTGCAATAAAACGTTCGCCAAAGTCACCTTGTTTTAGAAATTCGATGAACCTAGGCACAATACCTCCAGCGATATAGATCCCACCAAAGCTGCTATTAAGTAATGCAAGATTACCTGCAAAGCTGCCTAACACTTTACAAAATTGTTGAAGTGCCAAACGACATAAACCACAATTTACTGTAATAGCATTATGCGAAATCTCAGCCGCGCTCAAACTGGTTTTGTTTACCGCGGCATGACTCCCCTCTATAGTGTTTTGGTAATCTACAATCGCACTATAGATCTGCTCTAACCCATAGCCTGATAATAATTGCTCATAAGAGATCCGTGGTTTTCTGCTATCGAGGTAGTTGAAAATGATCAAGTCCAGCTCATCTACCGGTGCAAAATCAATATGCCCGCCTTCTGAGTTAATACAATGCCAGCAATGATTACCTTGCATTGTAACCGGTGTGAGGGTCGCAACCCCAAGCCCAGTTCCTGGCCCACAAATCGAAATGGTGCTATTAGCTCTGCCCTGCTGTGGCCCTCGAATATAACACTTTTGCTCATCATTTAAAAAAGGTACTGACATCGCGATGGCTTTGTAGTCATTAATTAAATACAAGCTTTGTAAGCCCAATTCTGCCTTAAGCGCAGTTTGCGAAAACGCCCATGGCAAGTTTGTCATTGAGATCCAATCTTCATCAGTCGGACAGGCAATCGCAAGACAAGCATGTAAAGCCTTACCTGCGATTTCTTGTTCAGCAATATACAACTTAAGCACATCAGACAGTTCAGCAAAGTCAGCACATTTATATGTGCTGACATGCGTTAACTGATTGTTTTTCGTTGCTTGCGCAATGCGGATATTGGTACCACCAATATCCGCAACAAGTCTAATTTCAGTTACATTATCCATAATCACTCACACTGAATGCTGGCAGACTTACCTTGCTCAGGCGCAAAGTGAATGTCACTGATAGATAGATTTGCCTTACCGCTTGTAGAAATTGCAAATGGCATGATCACTTGGCTATATTTCAAACCTTGTTTAGCAAAGCAATTTAAGTCAATTGATAAATTCTGCCATTGCGTGTCTGGTAATCTATTCAACTGCTCAGTGATGTCTACCTGTGCTCGACAGCTACCTGGTTTATCGCCTTCACTTTCACAATGGCTTGAAATAATCACAGGCTGCTCTGCAAGGCCATCGCGCATGAGCTCAATCACTAGTGCGGCATTACTGGCTTGCATCATAGATAAGTCTTCTCTAAACCAACTTTTGCTGACAAATTCCATACCCGCATTCTCTTGACTAGTCCAAAGCAGTTTGAAAGCGTCTTCTTGGATATGTTTATCTATTGTGCGGTACTCAAGGCCTTTTAGAGCGATACTGCTCGACATCACAGCTTGATTGTTTGGTCCTGAGAACAAACGCATTTGCCAAGGCGCGAAAGTCTTCCCTTTGAATACATAGCTGTTTGCATCTGCACCGTTATCAAGCTCAACTTTTTCACTCAAGCTATTTGATAACACAGACTTATCACCGTACTGCAAACCAAAGCCATAAGGCAGTAATGGTTCATAATCGGTGTCAAATCGATTTACCGGCTTACTTGGGTGACTAGGCCAAGAGAATGACAGCTTACCTTTAAAGTCATTTTGTACCATACCCGCTTTATCTTTGAGCAGCACATCTGCAACCGCATCGCCTTCAGAACCTGGTAACCAAGCAGCGACAAAAGCATCACTGGCATTTAGCTCTGGATTAACCCAAAGTGGGCGGCCACTGATAAACACTGAAATCACCGGTATACCTTGCGCTTTTAGCTTTTTCAGTAAGGCTAAATCACGTTTATCACCTTGTTGATACACGAGGTTTTCTTTGTCACCATGGCCTTCCGCGTATGGCTCTTCACCAAACACCACAATGGCAACATCAGGTTTGTTTTCAAAACTACCGTCTTCGCTAAGCGTAACCTTGCCACCAGAAGCTTTGATTTGTTCGGCAAGACCGTCGTAGATTGAAGAGCCACCAGGAAAGTCGGCGTTTTCATTGTTGGTGCCTTGCCAAGTAATTGTCCAGCCACCTGATTGCTTACCAATATTGTTCGCCGCATCGCCCGCAATCAGAATATTCTGCTTAGGTGAAAGTGGCAGTAAGTTATCGTTATTTTTAAGCAATACTAGAGATTCACGCACTGCCTGCTTTGCAACCTCACGGTGCTCAGCATGACCGATCAATTCTGTTTTATTAGCATATGGACGATTTGCAGGGCTTGCTTTATCGAATAAACCTGCACGGAATTTCACGCGTAAAATACGCGTTACCGCATCGTCAATACGTGACATAGGAATAACTCCAGCACGCACTTGCTTGATGGTGTTTTCCATCAAGGGTTTCCATGCATCCGTTGGTACCATGTATACATCAAGACCTGCATTCAACGCTTGCGGACAGTCATGGTTGCTACACCCTTTGATCTGACCATGGCCGTTCCAGTCACCTACCACAAAGCCATCAAAGCCCATTTTATCTTTTAAAACGTCGTTAAGCAGGTATTTATTGCCGTGAATTTTCTCACCATTCCAGCTATTGAAAGACGCCATCACAGACTGAGCGCCCGCAGTTAAACCGCCCACATAACCTTGCGAGTGAATGTTGAATAAATCCAACTCTGAGTCGATGTTATTACCTTGGTCATCGCCTTTTACCGTGCCGCCGTCACCCACAAAGTGCTTAACCGTACTAATAACACGATCGTCACCTAAGAAGTTATCGCCTTGTGTACCCTGCAACCCATGAACAATCGCAGCAGCATATTCTTTCACTATTTCAGGATCTTCAGAGTAACCTTCGTAAGTTCGACCCCATCTATCATCACGAACCGTAGCGACGGTTGGCGCGAATACCCAATCGATACCGGTTGCCATCACTTCTTTTGCGGTTACTTCGGCAATTTTTACAATCAAGTCTGGATTATTTGCTGCACCTAAGCCGATATTATGCGGGAATAACGTCGCCCCAATCACATTGTTGTGACCATGTACCGCATCGGTGCCCCACATGGTTGGAATATTGATGCCATCTAGTGAATCATCAACCGATGCTTGATACATGGCCTCAGCTAAATCAACCCAATCTTTCACACTGGAATGTTTATTGTTATTTGGAAATGCACCACCGCCATTGAGGTATGAGCCAAAGCCGTAGCGACGCATATCTTCTACTGTGATGTCGCGGATCTCAGGTTGGATCATTTGCGCTATTTTTTGCTCTAACGTCATTTTTTCCAGTAATTCAGCGACTTGTCGCTCAATCTCCGGGTCTTTTTTAACTTCAGAGTTAATTGTCGGCCATATATCTAAACCAGACTTTTCTACCTCAACAGTGTCGTTTTGTTTTGCACATGATGCCAACAAACCTGTGACCATCACTGCAACGAATGATTTCTTTAAACGCTTCATTTTATTACCTCTCAGAAGAGCTATTTACAGGTTTATGGCCTTTTAAGCCGAAGTAGCCAATGAACACATAACACAGTGCTGGCAATAAGAAAGACAGTTGAACACCGACGACATCGGCAAGCATGCCCTGGAATAATGGCACGATTGCACCACCAACAATGGCAAGACAAAGTAAGCCTGCGCCATGACTTGCTGCATCGCCTAATTTATTGATTGCTAGACTGAAGATGGTTGGGAACATGATTGAATTGAATAAACCGACAGCCAAAATTGACCACTTCGCCACAGCGCCGTCTGACATCACTGCAACCACAAGCAAGACAATGGCCATCACAGCATTGAATGCCAGTACTTTGCCCGCTGCGATTTTTTGCATCACAACAGCACCGATAAAGCGACCGATCATGGCACCGCCCCAGTAATAGGCGATTAACTTAGCGGCTTGTGCTTCATTCAAACCAGCAATATTTGGGTCGTGTAAAAAGTTCACTAAAAAACTACCGATAGCGACTTCCGCACCCACATATAAAAAGATGCCAATCGCACCGAGTTTAAGGTGCGTATATTTCAGTGCGGTTTGAATTGACGGAGTTGATTGTTCACTTTTACCCAACTCTGGCAGCTTAATAAAGGCGAATACTACAGCTAAAGCCAATAGCGTCAGCGCTAAAAATAAATAAGGCACTTGTACTGCCGTTGCATCAGTTTGCGCAGCTGCATTTGTCTCTGAGAAAATCAGCCAAGCACCAAAAAATGGCGCAACAGTTGTACCTAAAGAGTTAAACGCTTGCGTCATAGTCAAACGCGAAGAAGCTGTTTTTGCAGGCCCAAGTGCACTGACAAAAGGATTAGCAGACACTTGCAAGACCGTGATACCTGCAGCCAGTACAAATAGCGCCCCTAGGAATAAGGCATACACGCCCAAAGCCGCCGCAGGATAAAATAAAAAGCACCCAAGACTAGCTATTACAAGGCCCGTGATTATGCCCTTTTTAAAGCCAATTTTACTCACTAAAGTGCCAGCAGGGATCGACACGATAAAATAAGCGCCAAAGAAGCAAAATTGCACTAGCATGGCTTGAGTGTAAGTGAGGGAGAAAGCGTTTTTTAAATAAGGAATTAGAATGTCGTTAAGACAGGTGATGAACCCCCACATAAAAAACAAAGTGGTTAAGGTGATCAACGCAAAGGTATTATTTTGCGGTTGTTCAACCTGATTGTTTGTATCAAAAGTACCTATAGAGCTTGCCATAGTCATATTCCAGCATGCCGAACCCAAAGCGCTTACCTAGCATGTTTACTAGCACTTGGGGTTTAATTAATCTTGAATGGCTCACCTCCGACGCAGAGGCAAGCACTTGTTATGAGTTATATTGAATTAATTGAACGAGTAACGAACACCCACCGCATAACGAGGGCCATATTCTCTTGCGAATAAGAATTGACGCTCGTAACGGCCATAGCCTTGCTCTGTTTCGTTATTCAAGTTAATGCCTTCGAAGAACACAGTTACTTGGTCGTTCAGATCATAGTTCACACTCATATCCCACTGTCCAAATGCCTTAGCAAATTGTGGTGGGTTATCTGAAGAGCCCTGATCTTGACCAACACCAATCAAGTATTCATCACGCCATGCGTAAGTTAACTTGATTGATAGCCCGTCTTTTTCATAGAAAGCTTGGAAGTTTGCTGAATCACTCAAACCCGTTAATGGGGTTTGCTGGTCTAAACTGTTTACATCGAATTCAACATCACCGTTTACGAAAGTCGCATTCACGCCTACGCCAAAACCTGTCTCACCTATTAGGTGCTGAACAGCAACTTCAATACCATCTACTGACTTAGTATCTGGTGCATTAAATGGACGAGTGATGTCCCATACCATCAAAGGATCATCCGCGTTTGGTGTGATATAGCCTTGCTCGTTTAATGTTGAACCATTCCCTTGCATTTGAGCAAAAATAGCATCATTGGTAGCTTGCTCTCCTCGACCTTCAATATCAGCAACTGCTTGGTTCCAACGAGGGCCTTTGTAAATGTCATTAAAACCTTCAATCGTAGTGGACACAATTTGGCTACCAATGAAGTTTTTAACTGATTTATCAAAATAACCAATCGCCGCGTAGCTGCCTTCTGCGTAATAGTACTCTAAGCTTAAGTCAAAATTTGTAGACTCAAATGGTAACAAGTTAGTGTTTCCTTCACTCGCGTTGCGCGAGCCAATTTTTGGACTACCTGATAGGCTACGACCGCCTGCTAAATCGCCTAAAGGCGCACGCGAAATGGTTTTACCCCAAGAAACACGTGACACTAAGTCGTCGGTTAACTCCACTTTAATATCAAGCATAGGTAAAAACACATCATGTTCACCTGTTAGTGTTAGCGTGTTGTTTTCACCAGGAAGGTATTGAGTATGCCATTCACTGCCACCTTTCCACCAAACTGAAGTTGGAACTGGTTGGAATACATCACTGGTTACGTCTGTTTCTTCGTAACGTACACCTGCATTTAACTGCACAGGAAAATCTGCAACTTCAAACTCCCAGAAGCTTGATAAATAAATACTGGTTGTTTCTTCTGTAACCGAGCCCTTCGAGAAAGTACCCAAATCGTGATATGCAGTTGTTGCGAAGTAATCGTCACCACCTAATAATTCATTGGTTAAAAACGCTTCAGAGCGTGCTACAACTTCATCAAAGTCGAAGGTATAATAATAGTGCGGATTTAAATCACTGCCACCACCTGAAAAGGCATCTAAGAAATCGCTAGTATCGTGCTTGGTAAACATGCCATCTGGGAACATTTCAGGCCATGATGGGTTAAACAAAAAGCCACCAATTAAACCACTCCAAGCATTAGAACCACTCATTTCCTGTTCGGTACGTGCAGCACCAAATTGAATATTTACTAAGCCAATATCGTCATAGTAAACATCCCAGACACCATCTAATTGAATCTGATCAACAGTTGCTTTACCAGGAGAGTGAATAAATTGACTAAAGTGTGAATCCATTTCACTGGCAAGCAATTCGTTAGTACCATTTTTCCAAAGGATATTCGCGTGAGGTACTTCACCTGTACGATAGTCGTACATTTTTGTAATAAGCTGGTCTGACCCTAAAACTAATGAACCATGGCTGCCTAAGCCTTTGTCTGCACCATTATCTGTCTCGCTTTGAGAATCGTGGTAGTCCAAGGTCAGCTTTAAAGAGTCTGTCACTTGCCAATCAAAGTTAAAGCCTAAAGAACGCTCTTCTACTTCTGTTGTCGCACGAGAGGCTGTAAAAGAACCATCATTACCGCCGATATCTGCATAAATAACGGTGCCATTTTCATCTAACTCATACGCATTGATATTGCCACCATAATCGTTCCACATACCCCAACCGATAGAGTTCATACCAGTGACCGCTTTCGTGCCCACATAGTCTAATGTGAAGACCATATTATCGGCTGGCGCATATTGGAAGACTACATGACCATTGGTGCGCTCTCGTTGAAAATCAGCAATACCGTAGTTCATATCTCGAGGAAAAAAGTGGTCACCGATTCTATTGCCTTCATCATCTAGTGGACGAGGATCGACCACTTTATCTTTATCTAAATTGCTAGGTAAATCGACATTCGCTTGCCAACCTTGAATGTTGGCACCTTGCTGTTGAAAATCACGATGTTGATGGTTAAAAGAAATGGCAAAGCCCACTGTATCATCTAGATATGTGTTTGAATAAAGTGCTGAGAACTCAGGGGTGACATCCTCACCCGCTTCATTTGAAGAATCATGAATAGCCTTAGCCGAAACCGAAAACTTCTCTGTTGCGCTGTTAAGAGGTTTTGCAGTCACAATGTTGACCGTTGCACCCAAGCCACCTGTTGGGTTGTCAGCTCGCGCTGTTTTATAGACTTCTAATGCAGACACACCGCTTGAAGATAAATTTTCAAAGCTATAAGAGCGAGTATTACCCGTACCAGGCATTTGACGACCATTCAAAGTCACCAGGTTAAAGTCAGGACCGAAACCACGTACCGTGATTTGGCTACCTTCACCATTACTTCGGCTAACTGCAACACCCGTAATACGTTGTAGTGACTCAGCCAAGTTAGTATCTGGAAACTTACCCATTTCTTCAGCTGAAATAGCATCAACAACACCCGACATATCACGCTTTACATTCATCGAGCGGATCAAACTGCCTTTGATGCCTCGTACTTCAATGACTTCTACGTCTTTTTCTTTATCTGCTTCGTTCGCAAACACGTTGGCTGTAAAGCCTGTGCTTAATGCCGCACATACATAAAGTGCGATTTTTGATTGTTGGAATTCAAATGTGTTCATAATTGCCCTACTAAAATCTTGCTCAGTGAGGAGCATGAAAAATCACGCTCGACCTTATCGGTTCGTGTTAAAGTGCTTTGATCATCACGTTATCTACGCGATAGACCGCACCCTCTCCCGCTCCCCAAGCAGGGAAGAACATTAAGATATCGATGGCACTGATATCTAAACCGGCATCTGATAAATCTTTTAATGAATAAGTGTAAGTCTGCCATTCACCGACCACAGGTGCTTTGCCCTCTTGGCTTGCACTTAAAGCTAGTTGCGCAAACGAGCTCGCACCGAGTGATTCAATTTTAAATAGCCACTCTGCATCAGCATTATTTGGTGCTGTTACTACTTTTAGCTCAAATTGTACAACGCCAGTTTCAAACAACGCTGATGCATCAATAAAGTGTTCATCTTCAGCAAATAAGCCAAGAACGGTAGGCTCTGCCCCCACTTTAAACTCAGCTGTCATACCATGTGCTGTATCGTCGTTTTCGATTGTTGGTGTTGAACCACCACAACAGTCCCATAACGACCATTTTTCTTTCACATCATCAGCAAATAATACATGGCCCATGAATGCATCAGACGCATTTGGATCGTAGATTTTCACATTATCAACACGGTAAATAGCACCAGCACCTTGACCCCATGCAGGGAAAATCATTAACACATCAATTGCGCTTACATCTAAACCTGCATTCGCTAAGTCAGACAGTTTAAATGTGTACTTTTGCCACTCACCCACAACAGGTGCGGCTTGCTCCACACTGGTTGATAAATCGACTTCAGCAAATGATGCAGCATCCACTGACTCAACTTTAAATAACCAAGGAGCCTCGGCATTATCAGGTGCATTAGTGATTTTCATTTCAAATTCAATCACACCATTAGACAGAATTGATGTCGCATCGAACGGGCTCACTGAGCCACCATCAAGTATATTGTCAGCACGAGAAATAAAGCCCATTACCGTCGGTGAATCACCAATTTTAAATTCAGCTACATTGCCATGCGAATCATCATCCAGCTCAACTGTAGGTGTTGAACCACCACAACAGTCCCATAACGGCCAGCTTGGATTTTGATCATTTTCAAAAATTGTTAGCTTAGGTGAAGCAGCAGTGCCTGAATCCTCAATCTTTAAATTAGCTATACGATACTGTGCCCCTTCGCCGGTGCCCCAAGCAGGAAAAATCATAACAACATCAATGGCACTTAGATCAAGGCCACCATCTGCTAGTGCTTGAAGAGAAAACTCAAAGGTTTGCCACTGTCCAACTACAGGCTCAGTACCTGATATATTTTGTGAAAGAGGGATTTCAATCGCTGTTGTGCCTTCTGAGCTTTCTAACTTAAGCATCCAAGTCGAGTCTGCATTATTCGGTGCAGTTACTATCTTCATGTCGAAACTAAGCTTGCCTGTTTCAATCATTGGCGATGCATCAAATGGCGATGGCTTACCAGCTTCATCAGTGATGAAAGCCTCACGAGTGATAAAGCCATTTACTGTTGGCTCCGCACCGACAACAAACTCGACCACGTTGCCTTTCATTTCATCTTCAACAACCAGTGGTGTTGAGCCGCCACAACAATCCCATGCTGGCCAGTTAGGATTAAACGAACCATCAAAAATAGTTAAGTTTTGAGCTACGCCAGTTGAAGGTGGAGATGGAATGGGTGCTTTACCCTCTACTAGCGCATCGTCTATTGAATCATAGCCTGCACGAACCGTTTCACACCCTTTACCAGTATCAACGTTCTGCTGACATTGATAAACACGTACAAAGTCGATTTCGAATGTTTGACCGTTCTCAAACGCGCTTGCGTCAACACCTGTCTCGTTGACGTTTTCAGGCCAATTTCCACCTACTGCAAAGTTCAATAACATATGGAATTCTTGGTCATATGGCGCATTACTATAGTGAGTCGTTAACTCACCGCTTACTTGGTCAAAATATTCTGCAAACCAGCCGCGATGTTTTAAACCAACTGTTTCACCTTTTGAATTTGTGCGAATTTCAGAGCGTCGCTGCGTTGCATAGAGATAATCATCCACATACCAACGGATCTCACCTTCTTGCCACTCAATTGCATACGTATGGAAGTCATCAGCTGGGTTAGCACCATCAGGTAATTTGTACGCTTTGCCAGAATTCACATTATCAGGCCAATCTTTACCGTAATGCAGCGTCCCATATACGTGGCTCTCAGGGTTACCTTCAGCGTCTTTAGCTTTTAAATTTACCGCTTCAACAATGTCGATTTCGCCAGATTTAGGCCAACCACCATACACTTCATCAGTAGGTAGTAACCAAAATGCCGGCCAACTACCTTGGCCACTTGGTAACTTAGCGCGCATTTCAAAGCGCCCATATTTAAAATCAGCTTTGTTCTTGGTAATCATTCTTGCTGAAGTATAAGGCTGTTGTGCACCTTCAGCGGCAGGCAATGCTACGATTTTCAGTGTGCCATCACTTACATAAGAGTTTGCTTCATCTTCTGTGTAGCACTGTTTCTCGGCGTTACCACCGCCTAAACAATTAACCTCATGAGTCCATTTTTGACCATCGATTGATGTGCCATCAAACTCATCACTCCAAACCAACTGCCAGTCACTCACTGGAGCTTGAGGATTAATTGGTGTCGGATCTGTTTTCGTCTCAGCACCACCGCCGCATCCCACTAAGGTAGATACTGCGATTAAGGCACCAACATGTGAAAAATGCTTTGCAACTTTTATCATAATGTGTGTTCCAAATATGCGACTTTGTTGTCATAACAATTCATGAGATAAGTTTTAATATCTTATTATTGATGATCTCTCATAAATTGCGCATGGTGAGCAGTAAACAGACAAGCATGTAAACTGCGCCTGACTTTATCCTCTTCCATTAACCTTATTGTTACAATGCAGATTCGGTATCATGAAATAGAGCTGAGACGCCCGTGCCATGCTTCAAAATAGTGCGCGACAAAGCGAAACAAACTTACGATGAAATGTGTAAGCCTTTTGTTGCTTGAGTTAACGAGGTGTTTTTATATTGGGGCCGTGCGCCATGTTGGCGCACTTTTTTGATGAATTGCTTTGAACTGATACAACTGAGAAATAAATGTAGGGTCAATATTGTTTCAGGTTTAATTTATAACTGGTTTTTCAGCAATAAAATTTTGCAACACAGGGCTGTAATTACGGCTGACTTTTAGCTCAATATCATCATTCAAAGTAACTATACTCTCGTTATTTCGAAGCGGCTTTATGCTTATGACGTGGTTTAAATTAACTATGGTAGATTTATGAATTCGTGCGAACTGTTTTTCATCTAATAATGACTGTAATTTCTTCATAGTGATACGTAGCACATGAGTGTCTTTTTCGGTATGCACACACATATAATCACCTGCCGCATCTACCCATTTGATTTCTTTAACTGGGACGAGCACTTTTTCATTATCACTGTTCTTTATCACTATCTCTTGATTGATAGCGGTGGGAAGCGGTTCATCGGTTTCAAGCCATTCCTCTAATTCACTCACTTCTATACCTGACGTCTCTCCTAGCGCATTAAGCAGTTTAAATTTTTCTTTTTCGGCTTGATGGGGATTTTGTCGTTCAAGTATTCTCGATACCGTTTTTTGCAAGCGACCCAAATTTGCCGGCTTAAGCACATAATCAATGGCATTAAGCTCAAATGCTTCAATGGCATACTCACTGTAGGCACTGACAAAGACGATCATAGGCAATGTATCGGCTTGCATCGCCTGCACGACTTCAATGCCATTTAGCCCTGGAAGCTGTAAATCTAGGAATAGCACATCAGGTGATAAAGTTTGACAAAGCTTGATAGCTTCATCGCCATTTTCAGCCTGCCCAATTACTTTTATCTCAGGAATTTTCGCCAGACGAAGGCTCAGTCCCTCGAGGGCTAATGGTTCATCATCAACAATTACAGCGGTTAATTGTTTAGTCATTATTCACCTCATAAGGCATCGTCATGGTCACTGTATTTCCTCTTTCTTGATTAGGTATCAAAGTCACCTCACACTCGCCATTGAACATCACATCTAGTCTTGAGCGTGTATTTTGTAAACCGATACCAAACCCTTTACTGTGTAATTCTTTTACAGCTTGACCCGTATCCATTATTTTAATTATTAAACTCTCGTCGTTTTTATATGCCTTAAAAGTGATCTCGGCGCCCTCTTTGCTTGGCTCTACCGCATACTTAACCGCATTTTCGATAATTGGCTGACAAAGCATATTGGGCATAACACAGTGCATTACGTCTTTATCAACGTCAAAGTTTACTTTAAGGCGTTTACCAAAACGGACTTTTTCTATTGATAAATAGAGTTCTAGCAAATCAAGCTCATCCTTTAGCGTGCTCTTACTTTGCTTAGTCGCTTCTAACGAATGACGAAAAAAGTCGCATAACTTGTCTAGCATCTCAGATGCTGTGTCATTTTCTTCTTTTAAAATCAGCGTCGATATCGCATTCATTGTATTAAACATAAAATGCGGATTAAGCTGATATCTTAGCATTTCAAGTTGCGCGTCTTTAGCCAAAGTCTGCGCTCTTAATAATTGCTCATGCTCTCTTTGTAACTTGCTGTTATAAAGCATAATGAAAAAAATTGACGTCCACACAAACATGGTGGCTAAAGAGAACAATAACCAACCACCGAATTCAAGCATGTTCCATGCTTCATTCCATTGCTGGCTATGTACTATTACTTTGTAACTACCTAGTTTAATAATGTTATACATTAAACCAAGCACTGCAGCCGATGAAAAGCTCATTATTAAAGTTTGCTTCAAAGTATTATGAATGACTCTTTGAATAAACAACCACTGCAATAAAGAGAGGCAAAAACCACTGAGTGTTTCGACAATTAAGTTAATTATCTGACCAACTAAGTTAAAGTCGGGAGAATCAAATTGCGGGCGAATAATGGCAATAAATACCACAAGCATGTAACCAAGCCAGCCGCCTATCTGTAAGCTCCAAAATTGCTTAGACAACCTTTTAAAAGCCGAAGATTCTAGTTCCAATGGGCTGTTTTCTGTGAGATGGGCTTTATTGAAAACGTTCAAAACAGGCTCTATTTATCGTTATTCTTTAATTACTTTATTCAATAGAAATAAATAGGCAAGCAGAAAAGCGAAATGTATAAAACACAGGCACAAAAAAGCCGCCTTTTTAGGCGGCTTTTTTAAATCAGTTAAAAATTACTGACCTTTGATTTCGCTACGACCGTTGTAAACAGCTTTGTCACCTAGTGCTTCTTCAATACGAAGAAGTTGGTTGTACTTAGCTACACGGTCTGAACGGCATAGTGAACCAGTTTTGATCTGACCGGCAGAAGTTGCAACTGCTAAATCAGCGATAGTCGCATCTTCAGTTTCACCTGAACGGTGAGAGATAACTGCAGTGAAGCCAGCTTCGTGTGCCATTGCAATTGCTTCAAGAGTTTCTGTAAGTGAACCGATTTGGTTAAACTTGATTAGGATTGAGTTACCGATGTTCTCATCGATACCACGCTTAAGGATCTTAGTGTTCGTTACGAATAAATCGTCACCAACTAGCTGAACCTTGTCACCAATCTTGTCAGTTAATACTTTCCAACCAGCCCAGTCACTTTCGTCAAGACCGTCTTCGATTGAAACGATTGGGTAACGAGCAGCAAGGTCTGCTAAGAAGTCAGCAAAACCTGCAGAGTCGAATGCTTTACCTTCACCTTTCAGGTCATATTTGCCGTCAACATAGAACTCAGACGCCGCACAGTCTAGTGCAAGTGTGATGTCTTTGTTTAGCTCGTAACCTGCAGCAGCAACAGCTTCAGCGATTACTTCTAGTGCTTCTTCGTTTGACTTAAGGTCAGGTGCAAAACCACCTTCGTCACCTACTGCCGTGTTAAGACCACGTGCATTTAGAACTTTCTTAAGGCTGTGGAAGATTTCTGCACCCATGCGAAGTGCTTCACGGAAGCTTGACGCGCCAACAGGCTGGATCATGAACTCTTGAATATCAACGTTGTTATCAGCGTGCTCACCACCGTTGATGATGTTCATCATAGGTACTGGCATTGAGTACTTACCTGAAGTACCGTTGATGTCAGCGATGTGCTCGTATAACGCAACGCCTTTATCTTCTGCTGCTGCTTTAGCTACGGCTAGAGATACAGCTAGGATCGCGTTTGCACCTAATTTTTCTTTGTTTTCAGTACCGTCTAAGTCGATCATGATTTGATCGATAACGCGCTGCTCTGTCGCGTCTTTACCAGCTAGTGCTGATGCGATGTCGTTATTGATGTAGTTAACAGCAGTAAGTACGCCTTTACCTAGGTAGCGTGACTTATCACCATCACGTAACTCAAGTGCTTCGCGAGTACCAGTAGACGCACCTGATGGTGCACACGCACGGCCCCAAGCGCCTGACTCTAAATGTACATCAGCTTCAACGGTTGGGTTACCGCGAGAGTCCATAACCTCACGACCAATCACTTTAACGATTTTTGACATCTTGATTCCTCTTATTCCCATAGTGGTGATAATGTTTTATTGATAGCTATTTTCCTGTATAGGATTAAATAACCTTGTTACCTAACCCCATAATAACCATTGGTCTGCATTGTTTAAATTGAATAAAAATAACGCTGCACAGCAATGTTTATTACTCACCTGCTATTATTAAAAAATACGTAGCTGGTTTAGAGACAAAAAAGCCGTGCAAACGCACGGCTTCTTCAGATTATTTTTCAGCTTTCTGGTGAGCAAACGCTGCACCCACAAAACCTTCAAATAACGGGTGACCATCACGAGGTGTCGATGTGAACTCAGGGTGGAACTGAGCAGCAATGAACCAAGGGTGATCTTTATTTTCGATGATTTCAACTAGCTTCTTATCCTCAGACAAGCCTGTGAAGTGTAGGCCCGCTTTTTCAAGACGCTCGATGTAATTGTTGTTCACTTCATAACGGTGACGGTGACGTTCAGTGATTTCAGCATTGCCGTACACTTCACGTACTTTTGAACCTTCTTTTAAGTGACAAAGTTGCGCACCTAGACGCATTGTGCCGCCTAAATCAGATGCTTCATCACGTACTTCTACGTTACCTTCAGAATCTAACCACTCAGTGATTAGACCAACAACTGGATGAGCAGATTCTGCGTCGAATTCTGTTGAGTTTGCACCTTCAAGACCTGCAACGTTACGCGCATATTCAATTAGCGCAACCTGCATACCTAAACAGATACCAAGGTAAGGTACTTTGTTCTCACGCGCATATTTAGCTGCTAGGATTTTACCTTCAACACCACGGCCGCCGAAACCACCTGGTACTAAGATAGCGTCTAGGTCTTGTAATAACTCAACACCTTTGCTTTCAATATCTTGTGAATCAACGTATTGAATGTTTACTGTTACACGGTTTTTAAGACCCGCATGCTTCAACGCTTCATTTACTGACTTGTATGCATCTGGTAGTTCAATGTACTTACCAACCATACCAATTGTCACTTCACCAGTTGGGTTAGACTCTTGATAAAGAACCTGTTCCCACTCTGCTAAATCAGCTTCAGGTGCTTCAATGTAGAAACGACGGCACACTAAGTTATCAAGATCTTGTGATTTTAATAACGCAGGGATCTTATAGATGCTGTCTACGTCTTGCAGTGAAATAACCGCTTTTTCTTCAACGTTAGTGAAAAGTGCGATCTTTGCACGTTCGTTAGCTGGCAATTTACAGTTAGAACGACAAACTAGAATATCTGGTTGAATACCAATAGAACGAAGCTCTTTTACTGAATGCTGAGTTGGCTTAGTTTTAACTTCACCAGCAGCGCCAAGGAATGGTACTAACGTTAAGTGCATGAATAATGCGTGTTCACGACCAAGTTCTGTACCAAGCTGACGAATCGCTTCTAAGAACGGTTGTGACTCGATATCACCAACGGTACCGCCGATCTCAACGATCGCAATGTCATAACCTTCTGCACCTTCAATTACGCGGCGCTTAATGTCGTTAGTGATATGTGGAATTACCTGAATTGTCGCGCCTAGGTATTCACCTTTACGCTCACGACGAAGCACGTCTTCAAAAACACGGCCTTGCGTGAAGTTGTTGCGCTTTGTCATTTTGGTGCGAATGAAACGCTCGTAGTGGCCTAAGTCTAGGTCAGTTTCAGCACCGTCTTCAGTTACATAAACTTCACCGTGCTGAATTGGGCTCATTGTACCCGGATCCACGTTGATATAAGGATCCAGCTTAAGAATAGTTACGTTTAAGCCACGGGCTTCTAATATTGCTGCCAACGATGCTGCGGCAATACCTTTACCCAAAGACGAAACAACCCCGCCCGTTACGAAGATAAATTTTGTACTCATGCGAACCCTAGAATATCAGGAAAATGGAATTTTAAATAAGAATCAAGACGGGGCGATAGTATAGCAAAGCACTTAACATCAATCCACAAAAATTTAGTGTTAGCGCTTTAAATAATGACAAGTAAGACCTCAAAAAATCGTCTTCATTATTTACCTAATGCCCTCTTATTCTTTTGCGCTTTTCTTCACAAGCTCCCAAGCCTCATCCATTTCTTCAAGGCTTGACGACTCTAGCCTTTTCCCTTGTTGTTTAAGTACGGCTTCAACTTGGGCAAATCTGCCTACAAATTTATCAGTCGCGTTTCTCAGTATTTGTTCGGGGTCGTGTTTAGCATGGCGGGCCACATTAACTGTCGCAAACAGTAGATCACCTATTTCTTCAGCTGAGTGATCGGACTGAGGGTTTTCTGCAAGTGCTTCGCTCACTTCAGCCACTTCTTCAGATACTTTTTCAAGTGCCCCATGGTAATCTGGCCAATCAAAACCAAGGTTTGCAGCGCGCTTTTGTACTTTTTTGGCGCGCGTTAATGCAGGGAGTACTTTTGGAATGTCATGCCATAGAGGTTGCTCAGATGAATTCGGCTTTGCGGCTTTTTCTTGATCTTTAATCGCCTGCCATTGTTGCTCGAGCTCTTCATCAGTTAATGTTTTTTGCTCTGAAAATACATGAGGATGCCTGCGAACTAGCTTATTGTTTAACCCTTCAACCACTTCGTTAAAATCAAACAGCTCTTGCTCTTTGGCCATTTGCGCATAAAAAATAACTTGGAACAATAAATCACCCAACTCATCTTTGAGGTCCATCATATTATCGCGCTCTATGGCATCAGCCACTTCATAGGCTTCTTCTAAAGTATGCGGCACAATGGTTTTAAATGTTTGGGCTTTATCCCAATCGCATCCTTTTTTAGGATCACGAAGTGTTTGCATGATATTGAGCAATTTATCGATTTCAGTTTGATTCATTTTTTAAACACTTATTTTTAAAACACTTATTTTTAAAACAATAAAGTCGGCAAATGCCGACTTTATTAAATTGATATTTTTTGCGGTTAATGCTGTCGCTTTGCTTCAAATACGCCATCAATTTGAACCAACTTAGTGATCAAGCGATTCATTGAAGACAGATTAGAAACCTCTATTTGCATCAGGAACACTGCAATATTTTGCTCATAGTTAGTTTGCAAGTTCATGTTTAATACATTCACTTTTTCATTGGCCAATACTGAGCTAATATCGCGAATAAGCCCTTGCCTGTCCTGCGCCTCAATGCGTAAATTCAGCGCATAAGATGAATTAATATCATCAGACCAACTTACTGCAATTTCGCGCTCTGGATGTTGCTCACAAATGTGCGCAAACGACTCACAATCACTACGATGCACTGCAATACCACGGCCTTGGGTGATATAACCAACAATTTCATCGCCCGGCACTGGCTGACAACATTTGGCTACATGACTCAATAGGCTACCCACCCCATCGACCACAATGCCATTTTTATCGCCTTTTACCTTTTTGCGAGAAGTAATTTTTAACGTATCTTCAGGCTCAGGTTTCGCTTGGATAAAGTTTAGGAATTGGTTGATGCGTACATCGCCCGCCCCCAATGCCACCATCAAGTCGTCAAGCTCTCTAAAGTTAAAACGTTCAACTGCAGGCTCTAAGTCTTTATAGGTAAGATCTAGTTTCGACAAATGCGAATCTAGCATCTCTTTACCCGCTTGAAGGTTTTTATCTCTGTCTTGCTGCTTAAACCAGTGATGAATTTTACTACGAGCACGCGATGAGAAAATATAACCTAGGCTTGGACTTAACCAATCACGACTTGGCGCTGGATTTTTCTGGGTTAAAATTTCAACCTGATCGCCGGTTTTTAGCTTATAAGTAAACGGGACTATTTTGCCGAACACTTTAGCACCCACGCAGCGGTGACCGACATTAGAATGAATATAATAGGCAAAGTCCAGTGGCGTCGCACCAAGTGGTAAGTCAAAGATATCTCCCTTAGGTGTAAAGACATACACTCTGTCTTCAACCACTTGGTTTTTCAGCTCATCAGCTAAGTCACTGCCATCAACAACTTCTTCTTGCCATTGCAGTAGTTTACGCAACCAGCTTATTTTCTGTTCATAACCTGAACCACGCCCAGGTAAAGCGCCTTCTTTATACATCCAGTGGGCTGCAACGCCAAGCTCAGCATCTTGGTGCATTTCTTCAGTACGAATTTGGATCTCGACTGTTTTACCTTCAGGACCAAACACCACAGTATGGATAGACTGGTAACCGTTTTGTTTTGGTGTAGCAACGTAGTCGTCGAACTCTTTTGGCAGATGACGCCAACTGGTATGCACAATACCTAGCGCGGCATAACAGTCTTGAATTTCATCAACCACAATTCGCATAGCACGAATATCGAAAAGCTGATCAAATTCATAATTCTTTTGCGACATCTTTTTATAAATGCTGTAAATGTGCTTTGGACGCCCATAAACCTGTGCTTTAACGCCTGCTTCGGCAAGCTTACTAGACACTAGATTCACCATGTTTTCCATATAGGATTCACGGTCTAAACGCTTATCAGACAGCTGCTTTGCAATACGCTTATAGGTGTCTGGGTGAAGGTAACGGAACGATAAGTCCTCAAGCTCCCACTTAAGCTGACCTATACCTAAACGGTTAGCCAATGGTGCAAAGATATTCGCAGTGGCTTTTGCTGTCACCACACGCTCTTCTTCATCGGCATTTTTTACTTCACGTAAATGACAAATTTGTTCAGCTAATTTAATTACTACCGCTCGTACATCTTCAACCATAGCCAATAACATACGGCGAATGTTATCAATCTGTACATTGCCTTTACCCTGATGTGCTAAGGTGCTGATCGTCGCCATTTGCTCAACACCCTGCAACAGTAGAGCAACGTTATCGCCAAGCTCGTCTTTTACATCATCAAAACTGATTAACCCTTCAAGAAAATAAGGCGTTAAATAAGCAGATGCCAAAGATTCAGGATCAAAATTGAGCTCGGCAAGGATTTCCACCATCTCAACGGCTTTGTTCAAGGTCGTCGCATTCACATCAGAAGGACATAAAGCATGGGCTCGGTCTAAATATGAGAGTTTATCGTCTGACAGGTTCAGAAGATCTAGCCGAGCCGAAAAATCGGCTGGTAAATGAGTTTGATGTGATTGGCGGGTTGCAACCATCTGCATTACCTCCTTTGGAACAACGCCATTGTCTCTATATGCCCCGTGTGAGGAAACATATTCATAAGTCCCACTTTACTGATTGTGAAGCCAGCTTCAAGTAATAAAGCACTATCTCTCGCTAAAGTAACCGGATCGCACGATACATAGAGAATTTTTTCAAATTGATTAAGTGGTAATTGTTTCAATACATCATACGCACCGGTACGTGATGGGTCTAAAATCAATACATTCGCTTGTTTATCGAACCACGTGGCACTTGAGATATCATCCGTCAGGTCAAAACATTCAAAAGAGACATTTTCAAGCTGATTTTGTGCTGCATTAGCCTTAGCTCTTTGTACCGAACTATCAACGCCTTCAACACCAACAACACGTTTAGCATATTTGGCTGCAAGCAAAGAAAAGTTACCAATACCACAAAACAAGTCTAATAAGGTGTCTTTTTCACTGAGTGCTAACCAGTCTAATGATTGCATCAGCATCTTTTCATTTACTTCGCCGTTAACTTGAATAAAGTTATTGAGCTGAAAACCAAATTCAATCCCATCAACTCGATAGTTAGGGAGTTGCTCGTATGTAACAGGCTCTTTACCATCATCCCATAAAACCTGCACACCTGAGTCGCTTAACGCTGTTATTAATGTCTGTTTGGTATTGTCATCAATGGCTTTAGTATGTCTTATCAGTACAAACACACCGTTATCCGCTTCACAAAGCTGGGCATGACTAATTGAATGAAGTTTTACATTATCTGTGATAGCAAGTCTTAGTTGCGTAAATAGTTCTTTAAAAGCAACATTTAAAACTGGGCAACTTTCGACTTCTACTATTTGCTTACTCTTTTGAGCTCTGAAGCCTAATTTAAATTGCTTCGTTTTTTTATCTGCAATACAAGCTATTCGGGCTGAGCGACGGTAGTGCTTATCATCACTGGTAATAGCTGGTTGCCATGCTAAGTGCGTTTCTTTAGCAAACTTTTCAAATAGTTTACTGACGGCTTGTTGTTTATATGTGATTTGACTGTCTACTTTTAAATGCTGCAACTGACACCCGCCACATACGCCATAATGTTGGCAAAAAGGTGTAACACGCTCTTCACTCGGCGTTAGTACTTTGACTTGTTTTGCCTCAATGAGCTTTGATTTTTCATCAAGAATTTGTGCTTTTACTTGTTCGTTTGATAATGCACCATCGATAAAGCACACCTTGCCATTGTGATTTGCAACACCTCGACCTTGATGATCAAGTGACTTTACATCCAAAGTCAGTACTTTACCTTTATTTGACGTTTTTTTAGCACGAAATATCTGTGCCATACGAATGCCCCTTAATGTTTGCCAACCCGTGTCTAAGTCGATACTCTTAAAGCTAGAATATTAATAAGAAATAGTTCATTCATGACCAGATTAGGCCTGCGCGATAGCATTCTCGTTCTAACTTTAATCCCTACCATGCTGATTGGTTTAATTCTTGGGGGGTATTTTACAGTAAATCGTTATGTTGAGCTTGAAGAAATTCTCTTCCAACGTGGAAGTAGCATTTCAGAGCCATTGGCAATCGCTTTAGAGCAACCCGTTTTGCGTGAAGATAGAGCACAACTTAAGCGCATAGTCAGTACTGCACACAACAAACATTCTCCGCTTATTAAAACTATTGCTGTTTTTGATGTTGAAAAAGAACTACTACTGACGAGCAATTATCATGAGCATTTTGGTAATTTAAACTTCACTAGCGACATTAAAGCGCTTCACCATACTGATATGGTGAAAAAAGACGATACATTTATATTTTTCACCCCAGTTAAATTTAATTCTCAACCTTCAGAGCAATGGCAAGATGCCCATGCCGCGCCGCTAGCGTTATTAGTTATTGAAGTGAGCAAAGATAAAGCGATTATTGCGCAGCAACAAACGCTTATTATGAGTATTAGTATCATTGTAATTGCATTAATTTTGAGTGGTATTTTGTCGTTGCGGATCAGTAAAGTATTAGTTTCTCCACTGTCAAAGTTACTGTTAGCAACAGACAAACTTGTCGAAGGTAAACAAGACATTGGTCTTCAAGCACCGATGCAAGGTGAGTTTGAACTGCTTCGTCAAGGGTTGCACACCATCAATGGCGCAATGGCTAACCAACGTGATGAAATGCAAAAGCATATTGACCAAGCCACCAGTGACTATAGAGAAACACTAGAGCAGTACGAAACACAGAATATCCAGCTTAATATTGCCAAAAAAGAAGCCCAAGATGCCAACCGAGTTAAATCTGACTTCTTAGCGAAAATGAGTCATGAATTACGAACACCTTTAAACGGTGTGATTGGTTTCACAAGACAGCTTTATAAAACCCCGCTAAATAAACACCAAAAAGAATACTTAGACACTATTGAGCTTTCAGCCAATAGCCTCATGACCATTATCAGCGACATCTTGGATTTCTCTAAACTAGAAGCTGGAGCGATGGAATTAGAAAGTATCCACTTTCAGTTACGAGAAGTTATAAGTGAAGTCATGACATTACTAGCACCAAGCGCTTATGAGAAAAAACTTGAACTGTCTATTTCTATTCACCCGCATGTACCTGAGAATTTAGTCGGAGACCCAACCCGATTAAAGCAAGTACTCATTAACTTGATAAGTAATGCCATTAAATTCACAGAAAAAGGCGCGGTTAAAATTGATATCACTCACCGTGTAATCAAACAAACTAATGCCTCTTTGCTAGTGTCTGTAAGTGATACTGGTGTGGGCATTGCAGCAGAAAAGCAAGATGCGCTTTTCACACCTTTTGGCCAAGCTGACTCAAGCATTACCCGTAAATTTGGTGGCACCGGTCTTGGCCTCATTATTACTAAGCATATAGTTGAGGCCATGCGTGGTAGCATTAGTTTAAACTCTGCACCTGGCCAAGGTACTTGTTTTACCTTTAATGCCATCTTTGAGCTACCTCGGCGAGCATTTAACAACGACTTACCGACTTATAGCCTTGAGAATAAGCGTATTTTATTCTTTGAGCCTCAAGAGCACACTCACTATGCAATATTAGCCCAATTGCATGAGTGGAATATGCAAGTAACACCTTGTTTGACTGAAGAGACTTTTTACCAAGCCCTTGAAAAAGATTTCAGCTATGACATTTGTTTAATTGGTAATACCGCTGATGTTGAACAGATGCCTGTGTTGAAGAATTACATCTCCCAAGCGCGTCCACTGGCTGATTATTTATACCTCATGGTCAGTACCATTTCGCATAATATGCGAGAATCATTAGTAGGGAGTGGCGCAGATGCGTGTGCGAGTAAACCGTTGCATTACCGTAAACTTTGCGAAATGTTAGCGGCTCCATACCGCTTAGATCATCCAGATGTCTCAACCGATGAACATGACCAAACAATATTGCCTTTGAAAGCACTCATCGCTGATGATAATGATGCCAACTTAAAACTACTTTCTACACTTTTATCAGAGCAAATCGAAGGCATAGATACTGCGCATAATGGTGCACAAGCTGTGGCTCTGTGTAAAACACATAAATATGATTTGATCTTCATGGACATTCAAATGCCCATTATGGATGGCATCACTGCATGTAAAACCATATTGGATTCATCACTCAATGAAGATACCCCTATTATCGCTGTGACCGCACACGCATTAAGTGGCGAAAAAGATCAGTTACTAAAAGATGGCTTTAGTGGTTACTTAACTAAGCCTATCGATGAAGACATGCTGAAACAAACTATTTGTGATTACAGCAGTTCATCGGTGAGCTCGACAACAAAGGTCAAATCAGAAGAAGTTGAGCCAAGCCCTGCCCCTTTTGAAAGCCATTTACTAGACTGGCCTTTAGCACTTCGTCATGCAGGCGGCAAACCCGATTTGGCCATTGAAATGTTGAATATGCTATTAGATAGCTTAAATGACACGCACCAACAGATAAATCAAGCACTTGAAAATGAAGATTTCGCACTCCTGCTTTCTGTCATTCATAAGTTTCATGGCGCTTGTTGCTACACAGGTGTGCCAAAGCTAAAACAGTTATCAGAAACCATTGAAACCGGTCTGAAACGCCATCAAAACATTACCGATGTTGAGCCCGAAGTGCTCGAGTTACTTGATGAACTAGAAAACTTCAAACAAGTCTCCAAGCAAGTCAGTTAAGTTTCGGCTCGCCAAAGTTAACATGGAAGTGCAAGTGCTTACTATCTTGGTAACCACCTAGATTGGTAAGCACTCTAGCTGAACCATATTCTTTTTCAACTTTTCCGGCCAGTTGTTGTACAACCATGATAAGGTGAAAAAGTTGTTCAGAGTCATGTCCACCTAAGTCAGTAAACGACGGAATATGTTGCTTAGGAATAGCCACTATGTGCACTGGCCAATGTGGCTGAGTATGATGAAAAGCGAGTACATGCTGATCTTCATATACGACATCAAGCTCTACTTGGCCGCTTAATGCTAAATCACAGTAAAAATCATTACCTTCATAACTTGCCATGCTACCTCCAAAATAAGTCTTTAGTTGCGTCAAAGGCTTTCTAATACCAACCCTCAATAATACTCAATCATTTTGAGGGACTATAACTTGCGCTAGTTTCGTTGAAAATTTCTCATTTAGAACAACTAAATAGCAAAATTTTCGCCTTGCCTACATGGATGTAGGTACCTCAGCGATAGCAGGACGCGTGAGCGGTGCTATCGACAATTTTTTCTTGCCTCAAAATAGCTCGCTTAATTAAGAGGGTTGGTATAAAAAAGATTCTTAGCTTTTATATTCAAAGTGTAGCAATTTATAAAAAACTTTTAGCCCGTGTTTATTCTTAAGGTATGATTTTTTCAATTCAAAGACTTTCAATAAGCGATATCACCTGCGACACACAGATCACCCCTCTTTACAAAAGAAACAAAAAAGCGGCTTACCTATATAAGCCGCTGATTGGGAGACGTTAAAATGAATTGAATGATTTATGCGCTTTTAAGCAGCTCTTGCTTAGCGCCATTTATTGCAATGGTGCGTGGCTTATCTGCTTCTGGGATCTCACGCTCCAAGGCGATATTTAATAAACCATTCTCTAAAGATGCACCACGTACTTTTACATGGTCGCCCAATTGGAATTTGTGTTCGAAATTTCTCTCAGCGATACCCTGATGAATAAAGGTACGCTCTCCATCAACCGATTTGGCTTCTTTTAACCCCTTCACTGTTAAGGTATTTTTCTCGGTTTCAATTTGAAGCTCTGACTCTACAAACCCTGCCACAGCCATGGTGATTTGATATTTATCTTCACCTAAGAGTTCTATGTTGTATGGAGGAAAGCTTGATTGCTTTGCATTACGGCTAGCGTTATCCATAAGTTGAGCTAAATGATCAAAACCAATGAATGAACGATATAATGGTGATAAATCTACTGTACGCATAATAATATCCTCTTAGAGCGATAAGTTCTCGGCATCTCCTCTCATGAGCAAGAATACCTAAATAATTCATAGTGTTAAGTTATAGAAAACCCTGTAAGGCGTCTTCACAATAAGAGATAAGGTCTGCTAAACAGTTTTCAAGAGAAAAAATTAAAAATATTTAAATTTAATTTTTAGGAGTAATAAAAATAGGTAATCAAATTACTGATATTTAGTACTTTATACTATTTTTATCGAAAGCTATTTTATTAAATCGATGCCTGAATCATAATGCAAATGGCGAAATTGAAAGAAACTCTAATTGAGCTCTATAGAGTTGAGCAAAATAGAAAAAGCCTGAGCGTTTACCCAGGCTTTGTTTACTTACTGTTGGTTGGAATCTATTTTAATATTTAAAGCGTTTACTACTTAGAGAGGAATTTGTTGCTTTAGAATCGTATTTATCTGAAAAATATGAGGCTGGAGATAGCAATAAAACGAACGAGTCTGTTTTTGTGTCTGATCGCTCACCTAACTCTTCATTTTCGCTTTTTGGTAATTTAAAGCTCATCAAGAGTACAGCGGACAGAGCAACAACGATCCAGACAGAATATTGCCAATCACCTGATTGAACAGAACCCGCTATCGCTAAAAACACACCAATTAACAATATCACTCTAAATCCATGTAACATTTTTTAATCCCTTAAACTAAACAATCTATTTGTTAAAGTTAATTGCAAAATATTTACAAATCAAGCTCAAGGTTAAGAAAATGTTTAAATATTAATAAAAACGCACTCTATTTTTGAATATTATGAAAAAACTCATATGAAAAATCGCCACCTCCTATTATTGTGTTAAGCGCAACAAAAACCACTAGATATAAAACTCGTCTGAAAATTAGAGACTTTTAAGCACTACTTTAGATTCAGGTTAACAATGTTGGTATTTAAACACGCATTAATACATGCCCACTTTTGATTACTTATTTTCTTGGGGTCATGATGGAAAAAGGTTTGTTTCAAAGAACAATAGGCTCAATACCAAGAAATGTTGAGCTTATTCATACTAGTAAGTCTTTAGAGATAGCGAGCTTAGTTATAGTGCATAATGTGATATCACTGCAGCAGAAACAGGCCAAATAATGAAAACTTTGAGGCTTTAAGCTGTGGAGTGAACTATGGTAGTGAAATACTTATAGCAACGTCAGGCGTCATGATAAATTTTTTACCAAATTACGCTCACTATGGTCGCTGGGGAGGTGAAGAATTTCTTTTTGTGTTCAATAACGATTCATTGATTGACACTTGCAATTTAGCTAAATGCATCAGAGAGCATTAAACACCACTATTTTTACAAGCCAAAAACCTCTTTCGGCAGGTTTTACATAACACAATTTAAAATAGGCGATAACCTCACAACCATACTCGCTCGAACCGAACAAACCGTTTACAAGGCAATGGGTTCTGGCCGAAACATTGTTGTGTGTGGTTAAATTGAAACCAACCTAACCACACCATATCGAATTGTCTTACTTTTTATATTTCTCAAACCAAGCAAGAGTATGCTCGATTTTACTCACCATTCGCGATGGCTTACCTGCGATACCATGAGGCGCACCAGGAATTTTCACCAGAACTGTATCGATTTTACGAAGTTTAAGTGCTTGATAATATTGCTCTGTTTCAGCTATTGGCGTGCGTAAGTCTTCTTCGCCAGTCATTAACATGGTTGGGGTTGTTACATTGCCGACTAACGATAGCGGAGAGCGTTGCCAATAATGTTCAACATGCTCCCAAGGCATACCCGGAAATTGCGTTGGTATTTGTACTAACCCACTATCCGCAGTCAGCACTTTACTGAGCCAGTTAATTACTGGTTTTACGACAACTGCTGCATTAAATCTGTCTGTTAGGCCAATCGCATAAGCCGTAGCAATCCCCCCTGCCGACCCACCAGCAATAAATAGATTGTCTTTATCGATAAAACCTTTAGCTATCATGGCGTCAACGCCTGAATTGTGATCAGCAAAATCTTCTTTCGAGCTGTACTTATACTTTAACAACATAGCGAAACGCTCGCCATAAGAGCTGCTGCCTCGGTGGTTATCGTAAAACACCACATACCCTTGTGCGGCATAGCGCTGTAACTCAGCCGAAAAATGTGGGCCATAAGCTAAGTGAGGGCCGCCATGAATTTCAATCAATAGCGGATACTTTTTCTTAGGGTCAAAATTAGGTGGCGTGATGTACCAACCTTGGATTTTTTCACCATCAAATGAAGACTTGTAGTTAACTTCATGCACCTCACCCAGTGTTTTATGAGCAAGTAAATCTTCGTTTAACGTAGTTAGCTGTTTGGTATTGCCTTTAGTCGATGCAATTGCTACATCAGCGGGCCTTTGCGCTGTGCCATGGGTAAAGGCGACTTTACCAGAGTAGTTAGCACTAAATTGACCGCTAATATAAGGCCTACCCAGTGTTGTGCCCGATAAGCTGTCGGCTAGGTCTTTGATATTGCCACTTAAAGAAATCGCTGCAAGTTTTCTTTTACCGAAGTCATCGTAGGCAATTGCCAATCTTGAATTGCTTATCCAAGTTGGATTTTGAATAGAGCGGTCAAAATCTTTGCCCACCATTTCAAACTCTTTATCTGACCAATCCATGATATTCAGTTTATGATTACGATAAGGATTCAACTCACTAGATGCGCTTAAGAAAGCGAGTTTTTTACCGTCTCTTGAAAAACTAGGAGAATGCTCTCGGCCTGGTTGAGTGGTAAGTTGAGTTAACTTGCCTTTTAAATCAACACTGAATAAGTCACCTTCTAAGCGCTTATATTCCCAATCTTTAATTCTATTCGCTGAGAATACAATTTCTTCTGAGTTACTATGCCAAGTAAGCTGTCCACCATGGTGAAAGTTGCCTGACGTCAGTTGACGCGGCGTGCCACCTTCACTAGGCAAGATAAATATTTGACGATAGCCTGGTTTAACTAACCCTCTGCCATCGGCTTGGTAATAGGCTTTATCAATCACAATTGCAGGCTCTGACCATGTCGCACCTTTTGGCTTGGCTGGCATTTTCGCAATCACTGACGGCTTTTCGTTAATTTGCTGACTAAAGGCAAGCCACTTGCCATCGGGAGACCAGGTTAAATTACTCACACTTGATTGAAGCTGGCTCAATAGAGCTGTGCGATTTTTCTCTAGGTAATGCACATGCACTTGGTAGCTACCAGAAACATTACTGATGAAGGCGATTTTCTTTCCATCTGGTGACCATCTAGGGTGAAGATATTGGTTTTCATCTGAAAATAACGGCGTTTGTTCGCCACTTTTTACATCTACTAACCACAAATTACGGCGTGTACTGTCTTTCATTATGTCATTTGAATTTCTGACATAAACAACCTGCTTGCCGTTTGGCGAGATTTGCGGGTCATTGGCATACTCTAATGCAAATATATCATTGGCATTAAATGTGGTAGTTGCTTGAGCAAAAATAGGCAACAATGCCAGTGCTGAAAGTGTTTTTCTGATCCCAATATCCATAGTGATCCCTAATCAATAAATTTAGGTTATGAATACTAAAGTCAGCAAGAAATGTCATGAATTTAGCGATGAAGTGAGTAAAAGTGATGCCCACTAACAGGGCATCATGAAAAGCTTAAGTTTTATTTAATACTCGTAATTACATTCTTTACTGACCTTATAGCGTTCAATCATTTCATCCATATCGATTGCTGAGCCCGCTATATTGGTTGCCGCTTTGGCTATTTCTTCTGCCCCAGCAACGTTTTCAGTGGCCTTTTGATAAATATCAACGATATTCTTACTTACCTCTTCAATCGCATTGCTTTGCTGCTGAGTGTTTGAAGAAACCGCTTCTGTCACCGCTTCAACTTGTTTTGCCTGTTCAACGATCGTCGCTAAAGCCAGTTTAATCTCTTCTGCTCGATTAGCAGCTTCTAATGCATTGTCTTTACCTTGGGTAATAATACTTGACGCTTCTTTTGAGCTTGTTTGAAGCTCTGCCACCAAAGAGGATATTTCTTCGGTCGATTTTTGCGTTCGACTAGCTAGACTTCTAACTTCATCAGCCACAACCGCAAAGCCTCTCCCTTGCTCACCCGCTCTAGCTGCCTCAATGGCCGCATTAAGCGCCAATAAATTTGTTTGCTCTGCAATTTCTCGGATCATATCTACCATGCTAGAGATACTGCCTACACGCTCGTTTAAGGTATCAACCGATTGCGCTGAACGGGCCATATCATCAGATGCACTTTGAATGACTTCTACAGCTTCACTAACAACCTTTTGACCATTTAAAGATTCATTGGCAACGGTTTTAGCAGCGTGTGAATTATCAGACATGGAGCTTGCGATAACTTGAATATTCGCGCTCATTTGCTCTGATGCTGAGGCAATAGTTTGGATCCCCATTTGTTGCTCAACCAAATTTTCTTGGCTTTGACTAATGGCCACAGCTGTTTCATGAATCGATACTGTGATTTTTTTAGAAACTAAGCCAAGCTCAATTAAATCCTCTTCAAACTGCTTAGTTAGTGCATTGATTTTATCTGCAGAGCCACCAAGTTCATCAGAGCTGACGACTTCAATTTCATCAGCCATGTCACGCTCTTTAATCGCTATCTCAATGCCTTTAGCTATTAATTCTGACTGTTGGTGCCTTAATCGAATCGATAAAAATAATGCAGCAGTTATCAGAAAACCAACAACAAATATGATTGCTTCGACTACTAACACCGTAACTGCATCTTGTTGAATCTTGATGGCGGTTTTATCAACTAAAGTCAGTGCATTTTCTTCAGCCTGTTTCAACGCTTCAATACGCATTGTTGCTGCATTAAACCAAGTTTGTGGATTTATTTCATAGCCCGAATCTTTATTCTTAATCATCTGTCTAAAGCGGTTAACACTCGAAAAAGATGATGATGACAGAACTTCATCAAACAGAGATTTCATCTCTTTAGGCGCAGCCTCCAGAGCTTCTTCAAGATAAACGCTTTGCTTAGTGAGTAGCTTTATATAGAGCGCTTTATCAATGTATGCCATTTTATCTTTCTGAAACACATCATAAAGGGCCGCTCTTTCAAGCATGGCCGACTCTTTGGCATTAGAAAAGTTATAAATTGATACAAGTTCTTTTGCAATAAGATGGTCATTGCTGAGTCGCGATGCCTTTATAACAATATGTAGACCTTTCAAGCTAATATCCGTGTAATATTGAGCAGCATCTGACGGTGAAATTGAAGATGAATTAACGCTATTTCTAATCGAGTTTTTTCGGTTTAATAACTGTAAGAACTCATTTAACTCTTGCTGCATGGCACTGCTCAAGGCCCATGTCTCTTTATTTTTAACTAATTCTTGAATTAAATTATCCGTTGAGCGTTGTTGACTATTAAATTGAGCGCTCTGTCTTGATTGCATATCTTGCAGATAAAAGCCTGATAGCTCACGCTCTTTTTGCGTCTCATGTACAATACTCAACACTGCATGGCTGAGAAAAGCGTTATATTCAGCATCATAAGCATTATTCATTTTTTTGAACGCCATACTCATGTCATAAGTAATTATCGCACCAAGTAAAATACAAGGTAAAAGAACAACTAACGTGAGATGACTGGATATCTTTTTGGCTACAGCTACAAACATAGAGACAACTTATTTTTTATAAAAAGTTAACTGCTTTAAAATATAGAGGATAACAACACAATTCAGAAGCAATTATTCCTAATGAAATAATATTAGTATTTAGTCGAGTAAAGAGTAAAGCCTTTTACTTCAAAAACTTAAAAAGGCCAGAAAAACTGGCTATGTATAAATGATTTATAAACAAAAAAGAGAGGCAAAAATTAAAAAGGCCACTCAATCTTTTTAACATTCAGTGGCTGATTAAGTTAATGACTAGTGATTGTGTGTTTTGCTATTGATGTAATCGGTAATTGAAAACAATACGCCTGATATCACAAACGTTAAGTGAATACCCACTTTCCAAGCAAGCGCCTCATTACTTAGAGACTCTGAACTAATAAAGACTTTTAATAGCTCTACGGCTGAGATGGCGACAATGGCACTGATCAACTTGATTTTTAGACCTGAGAAGCCAACTTTACCCATCCAAGCAGGTCTATCTCTATGGTTATCAATATCGAGTTTAGACACAAAATTCTCGTAACCGCTAAAAATGATGATCAATAACAGTCCTGCCAATAGAGCGGTATCGACTAAAGTTAAAATACCAACAAGCAAGTCATTATTAGCTGTATTGAATGCAGTGAGTGTCATTGTATAAAGTTGTTTAAAGAATTTGATAAGCAGCAAAATCACAGCAAACAATAAACCTAAAAAGAAAGGCGCCAATAGCCAGCGACCTTTAAAAAGGGTTGACTCTAAAACATGCTCCAGTTTGTTACCAAACGACTTCGGTTCGTTCATTGTGTTACCTATCAAAGAATTTTCGGCATTCTAGTCTAACCACAACACCTGTTTCAAATAGTTAGACAAATAACTTATTTATTTAACTGTTTACTGCTTTGTTCACTAAGACCAGTTTCAGCCTCTTTCAAACCGTCATCTAAACTATCATCAACCTTTTCTTCTTCATCACTTTCTACAACTAACAATTGCTCGTGGGCAATTTCTTCTTCGATCCGCGGGTCCATCGCTGCTGCAAGCGGCGAGCTAGTGACATCTGAATTACCCACCACATAATCACAGGCTTCTGGCTGTTCAGCTTTTTGACGCGCATTTATGAAAGTTAGTACACCAAACATCAATACGGTGAGTACTGCAATTGATGCATATAAAGCCTTAGGGCCGAAAAAGGTCATAGATTTTGAAATGATCGCTGAACCAAAAGCGGCGCCTGTACCAAAAACCATAAGGAGTGCAGATGATACGCCAACTCGGTCTTCATCAATGACTCGTGAGTTTGCCAGAGCTGATGAAAGCGGATAAAGCGTAAACGCAAACAAACCAAAAGCAAAACTATAGGCCATCAAAACTGTCGGCTCAGATGGTAAGAGGCAAATTGCCAAACTAATGAGGCATAAAGCAATCGCATTACTTCTTAATAAAATACTTCTTGGTACTTTGTCGGAAATCACACCCATTGGCCACTGCGCTAACAAGCCTGCAAATATGGTAAAAGACATAAATTTTGCGATGTCTGCAGAGCTAAAGCCTATACCACTGCCAAAAGTGGGGGCTAGTCCATAAAAGCTTCCGTTAATAATGCCAGCAAAAAGCACAGCGGTAAGTGCCTGAGGCACTTTCTTAAAGAAATCAAACAAACTTACCTGAATAGGTTTGATGGGTTTAGGGTGAATACGTCGCGTAATTGCAATGGGAATAATACCCACTGCAACCGCCATACAAACCAAGAATAAAGGTGCATATCCCAATTCAGGAAAACTTGATAATGCAAACTGACCAAGCACCATGCCCATATATGAGGTGATCATATAAAATGAAAACACTTTCCCCCGTGACTCAGGTTCTGCTTGTTCATTAAGCCAGCTCTCTAACACCATATAATTGGCCATCATGCCCAAACCAACACACAAGCGAAGAAATAGCCATAAATAAACGTTATCACTGACGCCATGCGCGGCAACACAGGCAACAACTGCGGCAGTGCTCGCTGCGAAAGTACGAATATGACCAACCGATTTAATAAAGTGATAACCAAGCTTTGAGCCTAATAATAGACCCAAGTAATAACATGAGGTAAGTAAACCAATCCAAAAGGTCGAAACGTCTTTTTGACCTAAATAGAGTGCTAAATAAGTGGTGAGTAAGCCAGTGCCACTAATTAAAAATAGATTAGTGAAATATAAAGAGATAAATGATTTCATTAAAAAAGTTTACAGGCTTTTTTGTGATACTAGAGCAAGAAAAAGGCTTTGCCAAGCGCTGACATGAAATTATCTATTGAAGAGAAAGTAGCCGAACTACTTCTTATTAAGTTCGGCTGAAAAGGGGAAGTTAAACTTTAAATTTTGATACATGCGCTTTTAAATCAACAGCCAAGGCTTTAAGCTCTGAGCCCGCCAAAACAATGTCTTTTGTTGCATCAACAGTGGAAGAGGTATGGTCACTTACTGTGATTATGCTGCGATTAATTTCTTCAGCGACTGAAGACTGCTCTTCCGAAGCTGTTGCTATTTGCGTACTCATTTCATTAATAACCGCAATGTCTTCTACAATTTCTTTTAATGCATGATCCGCATTTTGTGCTTGTTCAACAGTGCGCTCTGCATAAACCTGACCTTCTTTCATCACCACAACCGCATCGTGAGAATACTTTTGCAGCTCTTCAATCATGCCTTGAATACTTTCTGTTGATTCTTTGGTTCTTTGTGCAAGTGCCCTAACTTCATCAGCAACGACCGCAAAGCCTCGACCTTGCTCACCAGCTCTTGCAGCTTCAATTGCGGCATTAAGTGCGAGCAAATTCGTTTGCTCTGCAATGGCATTAATGACCGTGGTGACATTGCCAATTTCTTCACTCACAGAACCCAGTTTATGAATCACTGCAGCTGCTTTCTCTACTTCATTAGCCAAACCGCTGATTGCCTCAATGGCAATATTCAAAAGCGCCATGCCCTCTCCCGCTTCTTTATGTGCTTTATGGGCGGCATTGGCTGTATTTACAACATTATGCGCCACTTCAGAGACGGTCGCCGTCATCTCGTTCATGGCTGTGGCGGCTTGTTCTATTTCAATTTGCTGATTGGCCATCGCTTGCTTTGTGTCGTTGGCCACGCTTTCTAGGCTATGAGTAGAAACATTCAATTGCTCAACAGAGGCATTACTACTAAACGCAATATCCCTAAAGCTAGACACCATGTTGTTCAACCCCACGGCTATTTTAGTGAGTTCATCTTTACCTTGGGTATCCACCGCGAGCGTTAGGTCACCGGTCTCTTCAAGACGCTTAATGGTGCTACCTACTCTGTCTAATGGGTTGATAATACTGCGTAATACATTGACGGTGATAATGATTGATATGATGGCTATGATGATAATGAGCGCCACCATGGTCGACACTTCTTGCCAGAATGTCGCTTGTACGTCATCAATATAAATGCCTGTTGCAATCACCCAGCCCCATGGAGAAAACTGTTTTGCATAAGAGATTTTATCAATCGGCGTCGAATTCGGTGTTTTTGGCCACATGTATTGCACAGAGCCTTCCCCAAAGCGCGTCGCTGCACTCACAATTTCTCGAATAAAGTACACACCATTGGGATCTTTCAAGCTCGCAGAGTTAGTACCATTTAAACTAGGTTTTATCGGGTGCATCAGCATGGTGTGCTGCGCATCTAAAATAAACAAGTACTCGTCATCAGCGTAACGCATTGCTTCAATAACTTGCTTGGCTTCAGTTTGCGCCTCTTCCAGCGTCATCTTTGAACTTGCCACTTGCTCTGCATACAAGCTCACTATGCCATGAGCAGTTTCAACAATGTGTTGTGTTTCAAGCTGTTTAGACTGCTTTAATTCACTGTACAACGAATTAAGCATTAAGAAAGTAATGACAAGAATAACGGTAAAACAAGCGCTAACTTGCGCCCACAGTCGCGTTTTAACAGAGAGCTGTCGCAGTGTTGTTTCCATGATTTTCCTTAAGCATTAATCCCTGGACCCAATATGGCTCTAGAGGCATGTTTTTCGACACGAAAACTAAACTAACAGCTCTTGGATTGTTCCGACAAGGGAGATCAACCCATCTTTTGACTTATGACAAATTTTGCCTGTTGTTGACTTTAATTGAACCCGATAAGTAATGCACTGCCTGCCCTCGTAGCTTCACTCTGTCGCCTTCAATCACACACAATAACTCACCGCCTCGTTTCGATGCCTGATAGGCTTTTAACTCAGTTTTATTCAGCCTTTGAGACCAGTAAGGTGCTAAACCCGTGTGAATAGAGCCCGTTACCGGGTCTTCATCGCCGCCATTCGCCGGCCAAAAATAACGTGACACAAAATCATGTTTTTCGCCTGGTGCAGTCACAACCACATCCAACGGTGCCAATTGTTTAAGCTGCTCAGAACTTTGTTCTAGCGCTCTAACTTCGTGCTCAGTGTTATAAACAGCAAAATAGGCCTGCTGATTTTTTAGTACTTTTTGAGGCTTTATCGATAAACCAGCAATGAGCGCTTCTGGTATATCTTGAATAGCTTCTGGTGCGAAACTCGGAAAGTCCATTTCAATATAACCATTATCCAACTTGTTGATCTGCATAGCGCCTACCGCAGGCGCGCTCAGTGTTACTTGCTGAAAAGCTGGGTTTTTAGTAAACAGAACAAACGCGGATGCTAAAGTTGCATGACCACAAAATGCAATTTCGGTCAGTGGGGAAAACCAACGAATATCATAAACGTCCGTCTCAACAGGCACTAAAAATGCAGTTTCAGATAAGTTATTTTCTGCAGCGATGGCCTGCATTAATTTTTCGGTAAACCAAGTGTCTGTGATGATCACTGCCGCTGAATTGCCACCAAACTGAGTGGATGTAAAAGCATCCACAATGTCGATATTTAACTTCATAATTCCATTCACTTTATCTTTAATTATCTAGAAACTAACTGAGATTAAAAAACAAGAGAAGTGATTAAGTGTTATGCATACAATTTCTAGCAAATAAGTCTAATGCAGGTTTAAAAGAAAAATAAGCGGGCAAAACTGCGAAGGGATGCAATTAAAGGGGACTGCCCGCTTGAAGAGCGTTGTTGAATAACAACTATGGAACTAAGTACGTTAATATTCATTTAGTTACTAAGGTTATAAGTAACTGGCTTAATGAGCGGTAACTGACTCTGTAAAATCAACTTCAATATACTCACTTATTTCTGACTGCAAACTGAATTAGCTCTTAGCAATCAATTCATTAGTTACTTTATCTATACCCACTTCACTAATACGAGACACAATTTCTTTTTGCTTTGCATTCAACAGTGAAATACTTTCAGCAACTAGGTCGTAAACCTGCCATTCACCTTTCTTGTTTTTTCTGAACTTAAATACAATGTCGATACTCGGGGCGCCTGGCTCTACAATCTCAGACTTAACTGAGGCAAACTTACTTTTGCTGTCTAAAACTGGTTCAATAAAGCGCACTTCTTGGCCTTTGTAACTCATTAACACATTGGCATACGTGCCCGTCAGATATCGTTCAACCGCATCTATAAAACTCACCGCTTGCTCACGTTTTACTTCTCTGACGTGTTTGCCAAGCAACTTAAAAGAAACAAATTTAATGTCGATATGCGGCATCAGCTGCGCACTCACCAGCTTTTTAAGTTCAGTACGTTTTGTGTCTTCGTCTAAATCTTTCAACTTACCAATATCGATAAACAACTGATCACCGACTGATTTAATTAATGTGTAAGGTGTCTCGGCATTTGCTTGTTTAGAACCCGCGCCAGCACTGTATGCACTGAATAAAATTAATACTGAAAAAAATAAATACTGTATTGCAGTTTTCATGATGTGTCCCCGTTTAGTTAGTGAGTGCATGATACGAGTTTGTTTAATGATGAAAAAGACACACTTTTGCACTCTTTTGTTGCCAAAAATGCACACTAATAAAAAGTCTATATATTTCAATTAGTTTTACTTTTGTTTCATTTTCAGCATCAATATCGTGCACATTTGTTTGCATATGAACACAAATATCTTTGTGAAAATACGCTCATTGAAATGATGAGGTTCACATTAACTATGAATTTACTGCGTTTATTGGCGCTCGCCTTCTTACTAACATTTACTTCAACAGCATTTGCAGATAACAAACACGGTTATGCTATTCACTATATTCATGGCGAAGGAGACGTAGATGGGATCAAGCTGGCTTATCAGTATCATCCTGAAAATTTACTGCCTGATGCTTGGAAAAACTTTGACTTACATTTTGAGAGCAGCGTTAACTTTTGGAACTATTCTGCTACTGGCAGAGGTTCAAAAAGCAACCACGATACTAACTTTGTTCTGGCTCTTACGCCTGTATTCAAATACCCGCTTAAAACTTGGTATGAAAAACCCCTTTATTTAGAACTGGGTATTGGACTTGCAGTGCTAGACGACACACATTTTGCTGGTAAAAACGTCAGCACCCATTATCAATTTGAAGACAGACTCGGACTGGTTTATGACTTGGGGGATGCCAAAGTGGCCGTGAGGTATATTCATTACTCAAATGCGGGGTTCAAAAGCCCAAATCCAGGACTCGACTTTATTTCACTCTCGTATTCCAGTTTTTTTAGTTCATAGCAATCCTCTTAATTAAGCGATCTATTTTGAGGCGAAGAAAACTCTTCGAAAACGCCGCTCACGCGTCCTGCTATCGCTGAGGTACCTACTTCCATGTAGGCAAGGCGAAATTTTGCTATTTAGTTGTTCTAAATGAGAGATTTTTAACGAAGTTAGCGCCAGTTTTAGTCTCTCAAAATGATTGGGGATTATTGAGGATTGGTATATTGTTTCCCAAAAGCTGTTGAAGGGTTGTGTGGCTTAGCCGCTCAACCCTTTTTTTATAAAGACCTAAACTTATCTAATTTTGATAATCGGTCGCTTTGTACAAGTCTGAGTTAACAACATAGACAAGGCGTCACGCACTGCGGCCACCTCGAAATCGATTATGTTTAATTCTGGCGCCTGAATGCGTTTTTGTGCCACGTCTTGTAACAGCTGCTCGCCCATAAAACGCAAATGTTGTTGTGCACATAAACTATTTGAAAGCCAAGCGCCTGATACTGAGACCACCCCAATATTCGGCGCTTTCTCAAAAAGTAACTGTTCAGGGATAGTGCTAAAACCATTTAGACACGCAATACGACCACAAAAACGCAGATGTTGTAAATCTTCTAAGAAAGTTTCACCGCCTTGGGTGTTAATAATGCAGTCAAATCCCGCATTGCCAATTTCTCTTTTAATTTGCTCGCAAACACCTTCTTGCTCGCAATCAAACGCTAAATCAGCACCGAGTTTTTCAAGCCGTTTCTGATGAGGTTTTTGTGCAAATGCATACACTTGCGCGCCTTGCTGTTTCGCATATTGAATCGCGAAGTGGGCAACCGCACCCTGTGCACTATTGATTAGTAAAGATTCACCTGATTGCAACTGCAGTTTGTTTAAGGCGATAAGTGCCGCCATACCAGCATTAGGTAAAGATACGGCAACGTCACTAGGTACTTCATCAGGGATCACAGAGACACTGTGGCTAGGCACCACTGCATATTCTTTTAACATGCCCTGTTGCGATAGACAGGCGTTAAATAACACACGTGAGCCTTTATTTGGAAAAACGCCCTTTGGCGCATCAACCACAGTACCCACGGCATCGAGTCCCAACACATGCGGGTATTGCCATTGTGAAAAGCCAGTCTGAGCTAATCGCGCATCAACATGGTTCAAAGCAACATAATCGATAGCCACCAGCAATTCATTTGGACCCAATTTAGGTGCTTGACGTATAGCACATTGCAAGTCGAAAGCCTCTCCGGCCTGAACAAGTTCTATGACTTTCATTGATTTGTTAACTGCAGACATACATTTCCTGTCATTAAAAGAGTCAGTTTGTGATATCAAAACACGCTAATTATTGCAAAATAATTGCTAATTTGTCGCTTTTTGCTATTAAAACACGTCAATTCAAGTTCAACAACCTCACTGCGACAATTGTCAACATAAGGTAATGAAACCATTAAATTTATAATTTATGCTTTATTTGTAGATTATTTATCTAGTTTTACAACTTCATTGGTGCCAAACTATCATCAATATTGATTTTTGGGATCGCACCGTGGATACAACCAGTCGTTTGATCATGTTACTTGAAGTTGTTGAGCAAGGTTCATTTTCAAAAGCTGCCGAGCTTAGAAATATTGATCGCTCTGTTATTTCAAAGCAAGTGAGTAAATTAGAAGAAGATTTGGGGGTCCGTCTGCTCAACCGAACAACTCGCTCTTTTTCTTTGACTGCTGCCGGTGCTGAAATGGTAAAAAAAGCCGCAGAACTTAGATTGTTGCTTCAAGATACAGTTCTTCTGGCTGAAAACTACCACCAAGAGCCTCGCGGTTTGCTACGCATTACGGCGTCGAGTTACATTGGTAAGTTTTATCTCATGCCTGTGATCAATGACTTTCAAAAGCGCTTTCCGCAAGTCACCATAGATTTGAGACACGACGATAGAGTCGTAGATATGGTGTCTGAAGGCTTTGATTTAGCGTTTCGAATTGGTGAGCCTCGCGACTCTTCGCTTATAGCACGGAAAATTGCTCGTAATCGTATGCTTATCTTAGCCACTAAGCAGTTTTTAGAAATTTATGGTGAGCCAAAAACCATGGCTGACCTAGAAGAACTACCTGCTGCGGCCTATTCGAGTTCACATATCCGCTTTGAATCTATCAGTTACATAGATGAAAAAGGCGAACCTCAAGAGCAACCCATAAATCCAGTATTTAAATCAAACGACGGTGAGGCATTAGTTGAAAAAGTGCTTTCACATAATGCTTTTATGACTGCTCCCGCTTTCTTTTTTGCAAAACCCATGGAAGAAAGTGACTTAGTACCCATTTTGACCGACGTGAATTTACCTGATTACAGCGCCATGTATGCCGTGTACCCGCATCGTGATTTGCCAGTAAGAACGCGATTATTTTTAGACGCAGCTAGACACTATATTGGTGACAAAACACCTATTTGGGAAAGAAACATTCCAAATATAAATAAACTATATCAAGCGAAATGAAAAGTTTATAAAATTTTTATTGCCTACTATACAAAAAAGCGCATCCAAAAATGCGCTTACCAACAAGTAATCTATCCAGAAAATTATAGCTTTTTCAACCAAGCGTTATTAAACGATTGAGATCCTACATATAGACTATGTATCCACCCAGTTTGCTTAGCGCTCCACCCCCAAATGCTATTGTCAGTGAACCAAAGCTTACTATTCTCAGTTGTAGTGTTCATGGTCACTCTAAATTGACCATCACGGTACTTATCACCTAACCAAATAGCTTCAGTTGTATACTGTAAGCCATTTTTAGAAATGCTCGGTGTGCCTCTTAATCTAGCCCAACGAAAAATATCCTGGTACACCCAGTCGTTGATACTTTTATATTTATTCAAGCTCATGTTCCAAACAGCATTACTGCCATTGGATGTGGTGCTTGTTTCCCAATCAATTAAATTCTCAGTGATGGTTTTTGATTCAGAATACCCAATACTTGCGCCCAATGAAGGACCATCTTTGTCTACACCGCCTGAAATACTAAAATCGAAGCCTGAAGTAGAAGCAACACTGCTACTATTAACCGCATTTTGAGGCATACGTCGATATAATTGAAGACCGTCAGCGTCATTAATATTAATCTTCACCGAATGGTTTTTTAGAAAATAGGCTTTTTCATACTCTGAATTTACCTTCATGTTAGGATTCACACTGCCATTAGGGCTCACCGCAATCGCCGTATATTGATCCGTTCTGAATGCTCCAAAAGAGTAATGATTTAAAATATTTATGTCTGCTTGACCATTACTATGTTGATAAGGACGATTTACGACAATAGAAGCCCAGCATAATCTCTCATCTTTTGCTGCTTTTGGACATGAATAGCCTAGAGCACCTCCAGATGGTGTACTAGAAGTCGATATAAAAGAATTATTAGTTTGCTGACCAAAAAGCTCATGATTACCAGATTTAAAAGGCTTTCCAGACTCTAATAGAGAAATAGACTGCTTAATTGAACTCAATGCTTCTTCTAGTTTAGCCCCCTCCATTTTCACTAAACTATTTTTTAGTTCGCGATCGAATGCTTCAGGGAACGAAAAGCCATGCGAAGCTATAGAAGACTCTTCAAGCGTATTAACTTGGCCATCGTAAATATCTTGAAAGCCTCTATTGTCTCCTCCAGAAGCAATTCGTTGTTTCTCTGCTCTTACATGGCTAACTGTACTGCCAAACAAGTGGATCATACCGCCGTTTTGGTTATAGTCGGGTTTATAGATCATCACCTCAGCATCAGCAGTAAAAGGCATCTCGTCAAGAAAGACATTTTTAGCAAACTGAGTGTTTTCGAGAATAATCAATTTATTTTGCTTCATCGCCTCTGCAATGTAGCCATTAAGCTTTTTAGCTTCACCATAAAAGTCAGCCAAATTAGCATGAATGATAGATGCCGAAGCTACATGCTTTTCGATATTTGAGTGAGTTTCAAAACCCTCTGCACTAAAATGCATGTCGTTTTTTACTCCCACCATCAAGTTTGCACTTAGGGGAGTTTCAGAACCTCCAATAGAAATAACCGTATCAGTATTTGCCTTCGAATGAGGTGCATAATGCATACCTACAGACAGTAGACCCATCATAATTAAATTTAATTTTTTCATTTTAAATCCCGTATCCTTCAAATTTAAATTATTTAAAAATTAGCGCCAAACCAATCCAAATGAATGAGTTTAGGCTGGGAAAAATTACCCAAAGCCATACTAAAGATCAATAAAAATTTAATTAAATGTTAATAGAAAAGTAACGGTAAAGTTTAAGCTCAGGTTGAGTTCACTCTTAAATGCTTGTTAACCTTGCCTTTTAATTCAACAAACCGACAAACAAAATACGAGCTATTTTAAAAATTCAACATTGAGCCTAAACGCAGCATTTTGAGGCTCAACTTTAAAATATTGCGCTAATTCCTACCCGCCATCACACCGCCGTCCACATCTAAAGTGCTGCCTGTGATCCAACTTGCATCATCTGATAACAAAAAGACGATACTGTTAGCAATATCATTTGGCTCACCCACTCGTCCTATTGGGTGAAATGCATTAAAACTGTTTAGGGTAGAGTCTATGTCTTCAGGCGCAATAAAAGAGCCATAAATCGGGGTTTTAACCACAGCCGGAGACACCGCATTAACGCGGATTTTATCGTCAGCGAGTTCCATGGCCAAATGCTGAGTAAAAGCATGCAAGCCAGCTTTTGCCATTGAATACGCCGACGAAGGCGTGGCTTTGATGGCTTGCTTTGCCCACATAGACCCTATGTTCACTATGCTACCGCTACCCGCTTTTTGCATATTCTTGACAACAGCTTGAGTCAGTAGAAATGTTGCTTTATTTAAATCATGGTATTGATTGTAATCA
Organism: Pseudoalteromonas sp. BZB3; assembly: GCF_040104455.1. Taxonomy (NCBI): domain Bacteria; kingdom Pseudomonadati; phylum Pseudomonadota; class Gammaproteobacteria; order Alteromonadales; family Pseudoalteromonadaceae; genus Pseudoalteromonas; species Pseudoalteromonas sp. BZB3. Next base: position 223,742 of record NZ_JBECOS010000010.1, read on the forward strand.
GCTAAAGTGTGCTCAACAAAAGCCAATGGTGAAAAATAGCCAGCCGCATTCACTAAGTAACCATAGTGTGTAGACGATGCTGTAATTTTGCTTGCAAGTGCCTGTACAGCATCCATGTCATATAAATCGATTTGTGTGCCGGTGACCTGACCTAAACGGCTCAGCTCACTAACGGCTTTATCGAGTTTTTCTGCATTATTCGCTAATATTTCAACATTAAGTCCAAGTTCTAATAGTGTCTTTGCCGTCGCGAAGCCCATGCCACTTGAACCGCCAATAATCATCACTGTGCCTGCATTTGAAAATTTCATAATCACATCTCTTGTTTGTAAAAGTCGTGATAATATTAATTTTACGAAAAGCCTCTGAATAGTAAGCACAATTTGGTTAGGTAGGTACTTTTTGGTACATCTTTATGACAGCAAACGAAAAAATATTTCCAAGAAAATTAGCGCCTCAATCTAGCGCACGTATGGTCGAAACCATTTATGGCTGTAAATGGTCTTTAACTGTGTATCAATTATTAGATGAAGGCATAAATCGCCCCGGTGAAATGGTACGTCAAGTTGAGGGGCTAACCACCAAAGTGCTTAATCAATGTCTTAAACGTAATGTCGAATTTGGCATTTTAGAAAAGCAAATATTCAACGAACTCCCTCCTCGCGTTGAATATCAAGTGACCCCGTTTGGCGAAAAGTTTTTAGCCATTCTTGAGCAGTTAGAAAACTTACAATCTGAGATAGATTTACTAAAAAACGAGTAGAGTAAAACTTTTTAGATGCATAAAAGCATTTATGTAATGGGTTTAACAAATCGCAACTAGAAATTGATACTCTATAACATTACAATCAAAATTACCGTCACTTAAATTGTAAATAAACATGGCTTACTCAAATACCGCCGAGCAGCTTGAAGTAGCATCAAGCGTCTCTGTGTCTGACGAGTTTCAAATACTCACTGACATCTATAACGAACACGTCAATATTGCGATTTGGCAACACACTTTATCTTCTGACATTTTAAAAGAGTCGCAAAACATCATTGAGAACGCGCCAAGCCTTCAAGAAGTGATTGCCGCTGAACCTGAACATGCATTTGAGCAATTAAGCAGCAGCCATCGTGCATTGAAAGCAAGCCCGGCTTTATGTGATCACATCGCAGTTCTAGTCGATATGTTCTGTACTTTGTTTGAAGCCAAGCGTGCTGGTGTGCGTTTGTCGGTTTTAGACAAGGCAATGTGCCCTAAATTTCATGTCGACAAAATTCCTTGTCGTTTAGTCACCACTTTTGAAGGAGTGGCCACAGAATGGCTCCTTAACGAACATGTTGAACGTTCAAAGCTCGGTGCGGGCAGCCAAGGCCTTGGTGACGAACAGTCAGGTATTATGACTGTGCAAAACGCCATTCAAACACTTGAAGCCGGCGATGTTGCCTTGCTAAAAGGTGAAGGTTGGGCAGGTAATGAAGGTAAAGGCTTAGTTCACCGCTCCCCAGGTTTAGCCGAAGGTAAAAAACGTTTATTGCTGACGCTTGATTTGATTGATTAGGCTTTTTGCTTAATTTTCTCAAATTTGGCGTGGTACTTATCGCTCTTATAAAACAATTAAGAGCGATAAATCTCTTAGATTAGACGTTTTTAGAAGTAATAACCCACGTTAATATTCAGCCTTCTTTCAAAATCGTCACTGTTGCCAGCAATCGAGCCACCGACAAAGGGCTGGTTTTTCGCATGCACCAAGTCAACATACGTAAACAACGCCCCAGCTGATATCGACATACCCGTAATATTCATCCACGTATTGGCAGTATCATCTGACTTGTTATAAACGGTGCCAAAATCGTTGTAGAAACTCAGTTGGGAAATAGGCCCAATATCTACCGATAAATCATAAGAAACTGCAAGGTTAGTGCTGGTCGCCTCACTGGCGATGGTGTCATACATAGAGTTAGCACCTACAACGATTTGTGCCACATTATCTATATGATATTGATACTGAGTATGCTGTAAATGCACGCGCCATTGACCAATATGTGTCGAAGCATGAAGCGCCCAAGCAGTATGGTCGCCTATACGACTCACGCCATCATGCAAACCGCCATCAAGCGCTGAAAAACCCAGATAGCTTGTGCCAAACTTATGTTTAAGTTGATAAGTATAACGACCCACCAGTGTGTTATATTCAGCTAAAGTCGTTGTTGGTGCATCATGGATGTTTTCACCATTTAACCTAATCCCTAACGCATCGACTGAATAGCGATCTTTGCGCTCTTCAGCACCGCCATCAACGCCACCATGTTCGTCGTTTTTGAAAAATGCGATGTCTAATACGCTGTTTTCGGTTGCCTTGTGTTTGAGTACCAGTCCTAAATCGTAATCTTCTTGCAAGCCAATGAAGTAATTAGGGCTCATAAAGTAACTATGAAAGCCACTATGTGGTGCATTGCCAAATGGCACAGGTGCCAAACCCAGTTGGCCATGCCAGTCATCACTGAGGTCGTAATCTAGATACGCAAATTTAACCACACGCATATAATCTAAAAAGCGGATCTCTGCATTTACACCAATATCGGCAATGTCACCTGAGAAATTCAAGCGCACTAAATCAAAGTCGATGTCGCCGCCACGCTTTTCGTTATCATCGTCATACGACACCATGTTGTAGTTAAATCGAATAGCACCACCGACATGAATATCTGGGGCAGCATTTACCAACACCTCTTTGCTGTTATTCGCTTTGATCTGTTTTACTTGCTGGTCTAGCACAGCGATTTGTTGCTCTAACTTTTCAAGCTCAGTATTAGCTGTACTGCCTGCAGCCTCAACATAAGTTGATACAAAAAATGACGACACCATAGTGGTGCTAAAAAGTGCCATCGTACAGGCCGAAAAACGAGGTGAAAAAAGAGACATAAAAGCGAATTTCCGAGGTGAGAGTAATAAAATTCGCGCAAGCCTAGCCTACTCTTTTTGTGTATTCAAATTAGGGAAAATTGCAAAACTGCTAGTGATGTAAGCGAAGAATTTAAAGGCTGTTTAAACTCGTAAACAATGTAAATGATAAGAAAATTAGTGTTATTTAGCACCGCTACACAAGAAGGTAAGAAACCGAGGTTATACAATTAAAAACACTAAAAATCATGGGCTTGATATCTTCTTTTACGTAATCGATCATAAACCGTAAATTCTCTGTAACTTTCACCGCTCTGAATGCTTGATTTTCAACCACTTAAATCCAAATTGACTGTTTGCTCAAGGTTTAATCAAAAACAAAAAAGAGCGCCGCAGCGCTCTTAAGTGTACTCAGTTTTATGAATTAGAAAGCATACGTTACTTTTAATTTCACATTGCGCTCGTCCCCTGGCATACCGCCTAAGAACATAGCCTTGTTGTAATACACTTTATCGAATAAATTGTAGATATTCGCTTGGACTTTCCAGTTGTCGTTGCTGTAACTAACACCGGCATCAAATACGCTATAGCTTGGTACATATCCGTCAGGAATGCCGAATGAAGTCGAGTGTGTGCTGCGGTTATCAACATACTTGTGACCTAAACTGAAGTTAATTGGCTCAGCGAGATCAAACAGTTCTTTTGAATAAGTAACCCAACTACCTACCGTCACATAAGGCACACCTTTTTGACGTGTATCGAATGAATCGCGGTTTGGATCTTTCTTATCACGTGCATCTTGATAAACCGCATTAAAGTTAAGCTTCCACTCATCAGTTAATACTGCATTTAAGTCTAGCTCTACACCCTTAGTTTGCTCTTTTCCATCAAAGTAGCTCTTTGGTACGCTCGCGGCCGACACTCCCTCTTCATAATCAGGGTTTGCATACTCTAAATTAGTACGGCTGCTATCAAAAACGATGAATGAAGCGACAAGTTGATCATCAAATGCTTTAACACGTAAGCCGATATCGTTTGAGATTGACTCTGAATCTTCACGGTCATTCTCATTACCGTAAATGGTTCCCAGTACGCTATATGCCGTGCGGCCTTTGGCATGGTTAACAAACATAGATACATCATCAGTAAACTTATAACTCGCACCTAAGTTAAACGTTAAGCCGCTATCTGAGGTATCTTGCTCTGGCGTTGGCTCTGCAGCACTTGCACGGTATCTTGCATCTACACCAAAGTGCTCATAACTTTGCTTAATACGGTTATACGCCACACCTACTCGCGTTGTAATGCCATTTTCAAAATAAGCAACATGCTGTGCGCCTAAGCCCCACGCATTCACTGTTTTATTGTAATCACTGGTTTTTAACGGATCGTGATCTTCAAAGCTGCCCGTTGCCCAATTCGGGTTTCGAATATCAAAAATGTAAGGTAATTTACCTTGGTAAATCACGTCACCCTCTTTGTTTTTAATGACTTTATCAGCATCGTAAATTGAGTATTGCTTAAAGCGGATATCGCGATCTTCGTAGTTTGCGTTGACTAAAAACTCATTATCAACATTGCCTAAAGTAAAGTCATAGCGAATATCGGCAAAGTACTGCCAAGATTGCTCTTCGGCTTCTACTTTACGATATTCCTGACGACGCGCAGCATAAGGGTAAAGTACATCATCAACCACTAAAGGCGCTCGCGGATCAGCATTGATGGTGCCACGACGGTTCCAGTATACATAGTTATACGCACCAGTTTGTCGGGCAAAGCCAGAATCATAGTTTCGGAATTGCAGTTGGTGGTTTAACGTTAAGTCATTAGTGAAAGCAATGTTATGCGTCAGTTTTACACGTAACTCTTCGCCTTCATTGTCTTTTGCCATTGGCGAAATAATACCGTTATGACCAAATGTATAAGGCGTTAAGCCATCATTGGCTGCCAATGAGTTTGCAAGTTGTTGACGCTGAGCATCCGATAATTGCACACCATTGCCTTCAGGATCATTAATTAAATCTTGCCAGCTAGCTTCACCTGCGGTTTTGCCATCAACAGATTCAGCATTATAAATTCGAATTGGGTGACCAATTGAGTCAACCGCAATGGCATCTTTGATATAAGCCGTTGAAAGCATGATGTCTTGCGCATCACTAAGCACATACTTGAAACTGACATACGCTTCATCTCTGTCATTGCTTAAATCACGATAGCCATCACTGCGCTCCGTTTTAACAAGCACACGGTAAGCTAGATCGTCAGTAATACCAGCAGTTGAGTCCATTTCTACAGAGTATGTGTTCCACTGACCAAGCTCTGCGGTTAAGGCGTGCTGCTCTTCAAATTCTGGCTTTTTCTCAATCAAGTTGATCACACCGCCGGCACTGCCCATACCATACAAACCTGTTGCTGGGCCTTTTAATACTTCGATTGACTCAACGTTGGTCAAAGAGCGCGTAGGGTTAAAAGTATTGCCTAAACCTGCACCACCATACATGCCATCATAGGTATAGTTGGCGCCTAAACCTCGCACCACAAGGTTATCACCGATGCCATAGTTGTTACCCGCTTGCGTCACACCACTGATATTGCGCACAAGATCTTGCAGATTTGAAACGCCTTGTGCGTTGATGAGTTCGCTGTCGACAATCACAACTGCCGCAGGAGTTTCCATCAGAGACATGTCTGACTTAGTGGCTAGACCCGAGTTCATGACAACTTGGTTTTGGCGTCCATAAACACTGATCACTTCAATGTCAGAGTTATCGGTTGCCGAGCTATTATTTGCATCTGCTTTTGCTTGCGCAGAAGTGAAAGGTGAGACCGCACAAGCGGCTGCGATGAGAGATAAGCTAAATTTTTTCATGTTGGAATATGTGCTCTAGTTTCAAATCGCGCACAGGCTAAATAAAAACAATTATCATTGCAATGATCATTTATAGAATATTTTTATTCGAGTAAAATTTAACCGACATTGTAAGATTCAGGTATATAGATGTGATTTTTAGAAGGAATAAATTAACTTTTTTACACCTTTAAGGTACAACCATAAGACTTATAAATATATGAGTTATTTAAGTGGGAAAATTAAATCAAGATTCAACAACTGTCTTTCAAGTTTCAAACACTTACTCTTGATTTTGGGAGTTAATTACATTTCAGAATAAATTCGCTGAATTCAATTTACGACTAAAAATTACATTCAATGGCTTTTTTTAGCCAAGGTCGCGCTTCGATGGACAATGATTGTGTTCCTTAAGCTTTTTCAGGTGATAGCGCGACTTCTATCTCGAGCGGCTTAACAATATACTTTTGTAATAGCTTTTGCAGTCCTGCCTCATCAATACTGCCAAATTTTTGCTTTAAGACACCTTTTTGCACTTTAGTATGCTTATACCCACTGAGTTGAACTTCGCTGAAAGCATTTACCCATGCAAAATAGGCATTTTTAGCATCACTATTGTATTTGTCGACTAATTCTTTCACTCTAGGCAATGCGCGCTTATGCATGTCATGATCTTCTAAAAGAGCAAAAGTAAATATTAAATTTATACCCGAATTTAACTCTCCACTTTCATATTGGCTGATCTGAAAACTACGATACGCCGCTTTAAAAAAACGATTCGCCTTTGTAACTTCATTAAACTCAAGTGCCATCACACCCAAATTATTATTTAAGATCGCAATAGCCTTTCTATTATTGACCTGTTCCGCTAATTCGAGCGTACGTTGAAAATAATCTTGTGCTTGGCTGTTTTTCGCATAATTGCGAGCTATACCTCCTAAGCTATTGAGTGTTTTCATTTTGTCAGAAGCATTATTCGCACTCCTCAAAGCACAAAGTAGCGCTCCTTCAGATTGGGAATAAAAACCACCTCGTCTCAACCACACCCCGAGGTTATAAAAAATATTGAAACGCCTTTCTTGGAAAGCTTTTTCATCTACATGACTAAAAAGAAATGCAAAAGCAGGCTCAGACGATTGGTGTTCGTGCAGTAATAAAGATGCCAGTATCGTTAAATGATGATACTCGATAATTAAGTCATCACTTTTTAGTTTTTCCGGAGTAATTTTTTAAGTAAAAGTGATGCTTTTTTAGGATTTGAATTAAGAAAATAAGCAGCCTCATTTATTCTATATTCATCATCTTGAACTGCTTTTTTTGCAAAAACAGGTGAGATAAAGACACTCAAAAAGAGAATTAAAACAAAGCGGGTGATAGTCATAATAATATCTTGCTAAGATGAACCATCTCTATCATAAATAACTTTATGATGACTATAGCAGTTAAATTGTAAACATATGTTAAATTTAGAATTTATATTCAACACTCTTTTTGCTTACTCAAAATTTTTTATATTGAAAAGATATCCTTAATAAAAATTTCAAGTAGCAATGCGTACACCATCAAGTTCAAATCACTCTTCATTTAATGAAATAATCAACGTACTTACTCAAGTTAACTACTAAAAATTGTGTTGCAAATTTAACCACTTAGATCTATTGTCATTAATACATTATTTTTGTTTTTAGGTAGAAAGGAATAAATATGAAAAAAACAGCAATAATTTTAGCAACATTACTTACTTCAGCATGTGCCTCTCAGCCTTGGTCAGAAGTCAATGGTGATTGGAGTAACCCTACGGATACAAACAACTTTGATGTAGTTATAACTGGTATCGATGGAAAACTTAAATTTGAGAATCGCAAACGAGAAACATTTGAACCCGGCCTTGTGACACTTCGCTTCTCATCTGAGAGACCAGCAAGAACAAAAGCTGATGAAAACGCGTCTTATAATAATAAAACTGTTGAGATGAATCTTAAACCTTGCGTTCGATACTATGTTTCAGCACAGCACAAAAATGTTTTAAGTGGCAACATCAATAATTGGGATGTTGTGTTATTGAAAGAAGAGCCAATTAAAAGCTGTCAAAAATTACTAAACAAGAAGCCTGAAGAATTAACGTCAGACTCAAAACTTTCTATCTAATGGTTTTGGCCCCGTGACTGTTTTACGGGGCTAAAACCCATTCTAGGTCTTATCTTTTATCAACTTCAATCTCGCCATCTTTCACTACAAAGCTTACCTGCTCCATCACTGAAATATTCTCTAACGGGTTACCTTTAACGGCGATAACATCAGCATATTTTCCAACGTCTAAAGAACCTAGTTTTTGCTCTTGTTTTAATAAAGTTGCTGGTGTGATGGTCGCCGCTTGTAAGGCTTGCAATTCGGTCATACCAAACTTCACCATACGACTGAACTGTTTGCCGTTGTCGCCATGAGGATAAACACCCGCATCTGAGCCAAATACCATTCTTACACCCGCTTTTACTGCTTTACCAAAACTCGCACGTTGCCTAGCACCTACGACTCGCTCTTTATTTAAGCTTTCTTCTAAAATGCCAGCTTTTTCGCCTTCACCTAAAATATACTCGGTGTTGTAAATATCCATTGAGAAATAAGTGCCGTGCTTTTTCGCAAGCTTAATGGCTTCATCATCTAAAAAGCTCACGTGCTCAACTGAATCTACGCCCGCTTTAATTGCTGATTTTATACCCTCTGTACCATGAGCATGAGCAGCAACAGTCAAACCACGTAAATGTGCTTCAGACACAATGGCGTCCATTTCTTCTTGAGTATATTGCTGCGCCCCTACTTTAGTGCCTTTAGAGAGCACACCACCGGTCGCACAATACTTAATCACATCGGCACCAAATTTAATGTTTTCACGTACTTTGGCACGCACCGCCCAAGGACCATCAGCAACCCCTTTTGCTGTTACGGCATGTTCATGAGTCAATAGGTTGTTATCACAATGCCCACCAGTCACACCCAGCGACGGGCCCGAGGCAAAAATGCGTGGCCCTGGTACATCACCGTCATAAATTGCATGCTTTAACGCGATATCTGAATAACCCACAGCACCTAAGTTGCGTACTGAGGTAAAGCCTGCTTCTAAAGTACGTTTTGCGTTACGTACACCCGTAATAGCGGCACGTTGTGAAGTACGTTGTAAGCGTTTATAACCATGAACTTGAGAATCACTGGTTAAGTGAACATGCATGTCGAATAACCCTGGTAACAATGTATGCCCTGGTAATTCAATGACTTTATAATCACCCGATACAGTTGAATGACCGCGTTTAATTTCTGAGATTTTGTTGTCATCGACAACCAACGTGACGGGTTTAATCAGTTTGCCAGTTTTAACATCGAGTGCCGCATCGGCATGAATAATTAAGTCTTCGGCTAATGCAGACATACTCGCTGTTATAGAGAATATGCTCATTGCAATTGAGGTGAGTTTCATCAGGAGCCCTTGTTGTTTTAAGTGTTTTTTGTTTTCACAAAACCTATTTATTCATAAAGTATTTGTTAATGCGAGCTTTTGCGACTTTTATAAAACCATTAACTTATATTAAAAAAAGGTACGGAAATTTCTAATTAAACCAATAATTCAGCTTAATTATTTAACCAAGCTCTCACTTTTGAGAATAAAATCTAATTTATCATTGCAGAATTATTACACTTTCCCCTATAATGCCTGCCCAACCGAATAGCAGCATGATGCTGACCTTCATTTTATAAAAACCACTTGTCATGGAAGCGATCGCCCCTTTAAGGTGATGGCGTTTTTGTGCGCGTGTGTTTTATAAATTAAAATCTCATTTCTCTGCTATTCCACTAGGTTGGCGAGTCACCTCGCAAGAAACCAACAAACACACGAGATTTAAAACACAGTTTCTTGAGGAATAAATATGAGCACCCCTGTACGCAATTTATCTCCTATCGCTGCGGCGATGGCCTTTGCACTGAGCAGCTTCTCATCAACTTCGGTAATGGCTGACGAAGCTAAAGCTGAAGACAAAAAAATCGAAGCAATTACAGTAACAGCAACAAAACGTTCGCAAGTTATTTATGAAGTGCCAATTGCGATGAGTGCATTCTCAGGTGATGACCTTGATTCACAAGGTATTTCTGACATCACTGATGTAGGCAAGTTTGTTCCTAACTTAAATATCACTGGCTTCTCAGCGGGCCACAACTCATCTGCGAACCCGTTCATCCGTGGTATTGGTCTGCAAGATCACCTTATCACGACAGATCCAGGCGTAAGTGTTTACGTTGATGGCGTTTACTTAGGTCGCCAAGTAGGTCAAAACTGGAACCTAGCAAACATCGAGCGTATCGAAGTACTTCGTGGTCCTCAGGGCACACTTTACGGACGTAACTCAATCGGTGGTGCAATCAACATCATCACTAAACAGCCAGATCAAGCTGCAGTTACTAAAGTAAGTGCTGAAGTGGGTACTCGTGGTCGCTTAAAAGGCAGCATCTTCACTAACCAAGCAGTGACTGAAGACTTAGCGTTTAACTTCAACATGGGCTTTAACCGTCGCGGTGGTTTAGGTGAGTTCATCAACTTGCCAAATGCTGAATACGATGTGGGCGAAAACCAAGAATTCCACGGTCGTCTTTCTGTAAAATATAATGCAAGCGAAGACTTACGTTTGGTATTCACAGCTGATGCAAACGATGGTGAAGGCGGTACGCGTCCATTCACAACATTAATTGACGAACTACCAAACGGCCGTTTAGCGCAAAGCGGTTTAACAAACGCCGACGTTGCAGCTGACCCATATGACAATGCAACCAGCACAATCGAAACTGCAACCGTTTCAAACAAAGCAAACGGCATCTCTTTAACTGCTGAATACGATATCAACGCTGATCTTGGTACTAAATTCATCTTCTCTAAGCGTTCATCAGAATACAAAGCAGGTCTTGATGACGACGGCACGGCAGTAAAACTAGACCACTACCCAGAGCGTGGTACAGCAGATCAAACCTCTGTTGAACTACAATTAACAGGTTATTTAGGCTCTGTTGACTTCGTAACGGGTGTTTACTGGTTTAACGAAGAAGGTAGCAACCGTCAAAGCGACACTGAAGCACAGTTCAATGGCGGCCCAACAAAACTTGAGCTCGACCAAGAAACGACAAGCCGCGCTGTATTCGTAAACGTGGGTTACGATGCAACTGACGACTTACGTCTATCTGGCGGTGTGCGTTATACAGAAGATGAAAAGTCAGCTTCAACAAACGTATTTGACCCAGTAGGTACAATTCACTCAAGCCGTGAATGGGACGAAGTGTCTTATGAAGTCGCTGCAAACTACACATTCGAAAACGGTCTAAACTGGTACGGTACAGTACAAACTGGTTACCAATCAGGTCAGTACCCTGCGCGTCCATACTTCTTAATCGGTCAATTCTTCGGTGCAGGTGGTTTTGATAACCCAGAAACCGCTGCAATTGTTCGTGCAAACAACGCATTTATGGCGAGTGATAACATCAGTGCTATCAACTACGAAACAGGTTTCAAAGGCCAGTTAACAGATGATTTCAGCATGAGTGTGGCATTCTTCAACACCGAGTATGACGACCTACCTTACCAAGTAAACACGTCAACAGAGACAGGTTTTGATACCAATAACCTGATCGTTGAGCAAACCTCTCGCGGTGTTGAATTTGAAAGCACGTATTACGTGACTGATAACTTCACGCTTCACTCAAGCTTTGGCTTTATGGACGTAGACGTTGAAGAGCAAAATGGCGTGAAGCCAGTTGCACCACTTACACCTGAGTGGACTGCATCACTTAGCCCGTCATATACGTTTGAACTTGAAAACAACGCGACAGTAGCAAGCCGCTTTGACGTATCTTTCCGTGACAGCATGTACGGTGAGCCAAGTTCAGATCCACTGCGCATGACGCAAGTTGATAGCCGCACAACAGTGAACTTCGATATCTCTTATGCGCCTGCAAACGCAAACTGGGACGTATCACTATACGGTCGTAACATCTTTGATGAGCGTTATGATGATGCACGCTTAAACACTGGTGATTACCTGCTTGTGATTAAGAGCAATGATGCAAGCGAGTTTGGTGTTCGCTACCGCGCTACTTTTTAATTTAAGGTAAGTTTAAATTAATACCGCATTGCCATTACTCAAATTACAATGCGGTATTATTATCTATTATCAACAGCTCTAACTTTATAGCTAGAAGCACGAACTCAGCATCAAAAATATTTGCCCAACAAAAAATAAAAAAGGGCGCTCAAAGCTAAGCTATTCAAAAGGTTATATTGAACAATCTAAAAACTAATAATTAAGGTTATATTATACATTAATAATGTCTATAGAATAAAAATCAACTTATTATATATGCTATTTTGATACCTAATCAGGAGCATAGCCAAAAGAATTACTACATTCGACATCATAAGCTTCACGACCTTTGTAATAAGCCCTGACAGTACCTAAATAGTCCTTTCCAATCTTAGAGTAACCATAAAACTCATACTGACCATATTCATGCTTATTTAAAACAATACGCTCTTTTTTCTTTGATAAAGCTCCCTGTAAAGTTAATTTTAGTTGGTCATAAGTATCAGTCTTTGGTATGTGTCGCTTATAACGACCTGACAACATATATTGTTTATCAAGTAGAAAAATATCAGAAGTTGATGCAGAACCTATAATTTGCCTATTAGCAGTCCTAACGCATGTAGCAAAATATGGTTCATATTCACTATAAACATCTCTCTTTATTTCCATATAGAGAACACCGTAATGGATGAAACTAGAAGTTCCACTTGGCAAATCAAAATTAGCTTCATTTGTTGGGAATGAAATAAAACCTTCTGGGCGATCACCTGCACCAAATGAGTCGCCTGCGCCAAATGAGTCGCCCGCGCCAAATGAGTCGCCTGCGCCAAATGAGTCGCCCGCGCCAAATGAGTCGCCCGCGCCAAATGAGTCGCCCGCGCCAAATGAGTCGCCCGCGCCAAATGAGTCGCCCGCGCCAAATGAGTCGCCCGCGCCAAATGAGTCGCCCGCGCCAAATGAGTCGCCTGCACCAAATGAGTCGCCTGCACCAAATGAGTCGCCTGCACCAAATAAATAAGCTGAATTGAAATTGTCAGCTGCGTTTTGGGTAGAGCCTGAGTTATGCTGAGCGACCCTGTCAAATGTGTCAGCTATTGACTCACTTACATGTATAGTAGCCATTGCTAATGGTAAAACTGCCATTACATTAAATTTCATATATCTTCCTTATGAACGTTACAACTCTATTTCTCTGTCAAAAACAATAAATACTTATCAAGATAAAACTTTAACTCAACTAAATAATCACCTCTATTATATATTGGAATATGATTAATATGAGATGAAATTGCCAATAAAATATACTTCAAGGTGCCGCTTAATAGATAATTTACTTTTTTAAAGTCTGAACTTGATGATATATCTTTAACCAAACTTGATATTAACTTGACAATACCCTCTATAGACTTCTCTTCTCGTAACTTAGTCATGAGCGCTGCAACTAAATAAGATGCAGTGTTTAGTGTATTATCTGATTTAATTGCTTTATTTGAACGAAACTTTGAGTAAAGTTTTATGTCATTTATAACTTTCTCTTTGTGAATATTTGGGAACTTCAGGTTCTTAAAATGTTCAACCTTAGTTCCTTCTATCTTCGCACCATTACTACAATTAGTGACTGTAAGGGATGCATCGCCAATGATGTTTTTTTGTTGTACTAACCTAGATTCGTTAAATATTCTCGAAGTTGAGACAGTATCTTCAAAATTTCCTTTTACACTTATTTCTGCCAAAAAGACTGAGTTTGATAAATTACTATCTTCATCAAAATAAGCTGAGTGCTTACTATGGTGGTACTTAGGATCTGTATAACCATAATCACAACCTAGTAGAAAAATATTCTTAAACCCTAAGCGTAGCAATGAGCTTAAAGCCATATTAGTAACCGTTGGGTTACAGTTATACAGGAGCTGTAGATTAGTAAACTCTTCTTTTAACAATGAGGCTCCTAGATCATTTGCCTTTGCAAATATAATACGGTTTTCGAAAAGCTGTATATATTCAGGAAACACAGTATTTAAACCTATGAAGATAGACTCTTTATTTACCAGTTGCCTAACTTGCTCTCTTTTTATGTACAAACTTTCAGGCGAACGTTCCATTTCAACGTGAATATCAGGCGTAATACCATTTTCAAGCAGAGCGTTTAGCGATGTTCCACAAGATACAATCAGCACATTATTCTTCACTGATTGTAAATGTGATATGTCATCATCCAAGGATGGTCCATTACCAGCAATTATGATTGGTGTGCTTTTGTACTTTTCAAACACATTTGAATGGCTACTAATTTTATTATGATGACTATTCTCTATTGTATGAGTTAAGCTCATTAATTCATCTTCATAAAAACCCCACAGACTTGCCGCACTATTGCGCCAAACTTTAAAATTAGTAAATACCTTGTCAAACTCCGGAGAGCTGTAATGACGAAAAAGGCTGACATCTGCAACCAGTGAGGGTTCGTGATTATTTACTAAATTTATAAATTCCCTAACGAAGTCTTCGTAAGTTTTACAGGTAAAGATTCTTAGTTTACCGTGCCTTTTTTCACAAATGTTTTTTATGCTACTCAAACAAATATGATGTGAGGCAAGGGCTAATTGCTCAACATTCGGTTCAACAATAATCACATCTGAATAGTTTACTCTTTCTAATAAATGCATGATGTGATAACCAATGCCGACACCCAGAATAATTAATGTACCTCTTTGCGGTTTAGAATTTTGCTGCCAGTTTAATTTTCTCGCCGCTTTATTAAGGTTATTAATAATTTTTTGATGCACATAGCCATTACTATCTAAACTTTGAAGACATATGCTTAAGTGTTGAGGATGATTTAAGAACAAATTGACTTGGGTGTAGCACGATGCTTTCGCGTTTTCGCCGTAAAAGTCTACACATAAAGAGTTGATTTCGGATTCAGTGAAGTTTTCTATACTTTGAGCTAAATCTACCGAAACCTCAGTTGATATAAGCTTTATATTGTCCCTTAACATATTGTCCATTAGAATATTTTCCTAAAATATTATACCAAAAACGTAAAAATTCCTAGAAAAGGTAACTTTTATTAATTTAAATTTCCAGAAAAAGAATTTAACTTTAGTAGAAATTAATCAATACCTTAGACATTAATAGTCGTAAAAATATATAACTTATCAAACTCAAAAGTCTTGAACCTATGGTATTTGACGCTCAAGATCAGCAGGGCAAAGCGGTTTACCATACCAATGTCTTTATGTGTATTGGCAGCGACTTTGTTATAGCTGGATTTGAGATGATGACAGATACCAAACGCCGTGATGAGATCATTCGACGTTTTGAATTTGCTGGCAAAAAAGTGATTCATTTAACGGAAGCGCAAATAGGCGCATTTTGCGGAAATGCACTAGAGTTTCACGCAGGTTCTAAACGTCTATTGGCATTGTCGAGCACCGCATTTGCAGCGCTCAGCCAATCGCAAAAAGCATTGCTTGAGCAAAGTGTCACGTTAGTACCACTCGATGTTTCGGCCATTGAACTGGCTGGCGGCTCAGTTCGCTGCATGCTAGCGGGCATAAATCTGTCAAAACGCTAACACTGCTAAATTTAGAATTTTATTTGGTATAAAAAAGAGAGCATATAACAATGATAAATAGCGCAATTAGTACCATTAACAATCTACTGTGGGGCCAAGGCCAAATACTCATTTATTTGCTGTTATTTGCAGGCTTCTGGTTTTCATTCAAGCTCAAGTTTGTGCAATTTCGCCACTTTAGATACATGTTCAAAGTGATGAAAGACAGCACCCAAGGCGATAAATCTGGTATCAGCTCGTTTCAAGCTTTATGTACCGGTTTATCGGCTCGGGTCGGCACAGGTAACTTAGCTGGCGTTGCCATTGCCATCTCACTAGGAGGCTGTGGCGCGGTATTTTGGATGTGGTTAATTGCGCTATTAGGTATGGCGACTGGGTTCGCCGAAAGCGTACTCGGTCAACTTTATAAAATTCGTGACGGCAACAATGAATTTCGTGGCGGTCCTGCCTACTATATTCGTAAAGGTCTAAACAAACCTTGGCTTGCAGTACTGTTCGCACTGTGTTTGTTTTTAGGTTATGGGGTGAGCTTTAGTGCAATGCAAGCCAACACCATTGCTGATGCACTGAACAATACTTTTGCTATCGACCCAACTTATTCAGGGGCGGTGATTGCCGTTATCGCAGGGCTCATTGTGGTAGGCGGTCTTCGCAGTATTGCCCGTTTTGCCGAGCTCATAGTGCCATTTATGGGACTGGCCTTTGTGGCCGTTGCGCTTGTAATTACTGCAATGAATATTCATCACCTCCCTACTATGTTTGCAGATATGTTTGCCTCGGCATTTGGCTTAACAGAAGCTGGTGCCGGCGCACTCGGTGCTGCCATTAAAAATGGTATTCAACGGGGGTTATATTCGAATGAAGCTGGCGCAGGTAGCGTGCCCCATGCTGCAGCTGGTGCGTCTCCTGTGCCAAATCACCCTGTTGCGCAAGGTTATGTGCAAATGCTTGGAGTATTTGTCGATACCATTGTTTTATGTAGCTGTACCGCCGTGGTCATTTTACTGTCTGACATTAACATCAGTGGCGAAATGGAAGGCATTGGCATGACACAAAACGCCATGAGCAGTCACTTTGGTGAATTTGGTCATTATTTTGTTGCCGCGGCCATCACCCTATTTGCCTTCACTTCCGTGGTTGCAAACTACGCCTACGCAGAGAGTAACCTTCACTTGTTCAAACTCGACAATAAACTGGGTCGCGCAGCCTATACGGCCTTATATTTATTTATGGTGTTTTGGGGAGCAACGGCATCACTCAAAGAGGTATGGAGCATGGCCGACGCCGCCCTTGGTTTAATGACCTTAGTGAACGTTTACGCCATTGTGCTGCTCACCCCAACCATTGTTAGTATTACCAAAGACTATCAAAGTCAGCTAAAAGCCAATAAAACTCCAGAGTTTAAATTAGACAATGTTGAAATTCAGGGCAAAACAGAAAAAGGCGTATGGGAGTAACAGCCAAAAGAGCGTGTTTAAACACGCTCTTTAAATTGTCTCATAAATTAAGCAGGCAAAATACTCTGCCCATGATTAAAGACATTGTTTGGGTCGTACTGACTTTTTACAGTCTGAAGTGTTAGATAATGCTCACCGTAATAAGCCTGTTGCCAGTCAGTAATTAAAGGGTCGATATAATTTACGTATGCACCACCAGTGCTCCATGGTGCCATAACTTGCCTAAAGCCGTTTTGCTTAGCTTGTGCGGTATCTATCTGTGCGTTGCTGGCACTTGGGTGAAGGGGTAAATAATATTCGGCACTTACAATGGCTTTGCGGTGCGGATATGCGGTTTCACCCTTTCCTATTTCATCAATTTTGCCACCGAGCAAATTCATAATGATCATGCCGTTATGACCATCGCTATTTTGCTGCTCAATTTCAGCTTTTAATGCTTTTACACCCGCTGGTGGAATGAGAGAGTTAAAAAAGTCAGAGCTGGCGCCAAACGCACTGCGCTGCATCGTTCCTCCCTCAAATTGCGTGCTTAGATGACAAGATGCCACATTGCTCTCACAAGTACCTAGCATCACACTGCGATAGCTACTTGTATTATGGATGTTAGAACTCGGTGTAGCTCCTGTTTCGGCAATAAAGTTTTGCCAGAGAGTTTCTGCTTCTGCTGCAGGGTTTAAACAAAATGCCCGAACATTGACTCTCGGACCACCAAATACCCAAGTTGGTAGGCACTGCGCCCACATCTCATTGGGCCACTGCTCTGCCAGAGTTTGCCAAACCGCGAACACGTCTTCAAAGTCATCAAAACTAAAATTCGCTTCAAATACAGTAATGTCGTTGGCTGCGTGTGTTTTGAATTTAAATTGCGTCACAATGCCAAAATTACCACCGCCGCCACCTCTCAGTGCCCAAAATAGCTCATTATGATTGTTCGCATCACAGCTAATAATTTCAGCATCGGCAGTGACTATCTCAACCGTTTGCAGCGTATCGCACGTAAGGCCATGTGCTCTATCAACTACACCAAAGCCGCCGCCCATGGTTAACCCTGCAATACCGACACTTAAACAACTACCTGCAGGAATAGACACGCCCTGCTGTGTTAATTGATCATACACGTCTGTAAGCCTTGCGCCTGAGCCTATAGTGGCGATGTCACCTTGTAATGAAATGTCATTCAAATCTGCTACGTCTATTATCATACCTTCGGTTGTCGAATAACCACCATAGCTATGGCTGCCAGAGCGTGGGGCAATATGAAGCTCATGCTCTTTTGCAAAACGGATCGCAGTCTGCACGTCTTGTGCATTCGCGCATTTCACCACAGCTTGCGGATAAATATGGTCAAAACGTGTACTAAAGCTTAAACGTGCCAGCGAATACGGTTGCTCGTCCGTAGGGAGAATAACACGACCAGAAACATTTTCTTTCAGCGTTTGCCATTGCGCGTTTGTGAGTTTGCTCTCCACACCGGTATCTGGGCGATTATCTATGAGTGGCGGTGTGACTTCAGGCGCTGAACCACCTCCCCCACCACAGGCAGTTAAAAATACAGAGGCGGCTGAAAAGCTGAGAAACTGTCGACGGTCCATGACGATCCCTTGGTATTGTTTATTTTGTTGTTTTTATAACCTTTTGAATTACCCACATTATGCTAAACCTTTGTATTTAAACAGGGTAAACTGTAGCTATTTAATTGATTATTAATAATTTTCACCTTTCCTTAAAGATCAGCGTGGTAATTGAATCACCGCACTGCACGCGCTAGACTGGACTATCACTTTTTTGAAAGATCAATAACAACAAGATGAGCCATAAAATAATCGACCTGCGCAGTGACACTGTCACCCAACCTTGTAAAGCCATGCGTGATGCAATGGCCAACGCCCCTGTTGGCGATGACGTATTTGGTGATGATCCAACCGTGAATGCACTACAACAAAAAGCCGCAGAGCTAACCGGCCATGAAGCGGCATTATTTGCCCCTAGTGGCACACAAAGTAACTTGCTTGCCCTACTCGCCCATTGTCAGCGCGGTGACGAATATATTGTTGGTCAAGACGCCCATACTTATAAATACGAAGGCGGTGGCGCAGCAGTATTAGGCAGTATTCAACCTCAGCCAATTGAGTTTGCAGCAAATGGCACCACTCCACTGGATATCGCGAAAAAGAAAATAAAACCTAACGACCATCACTTTGCACGCACTCGTTTGTTATCAATCGAAAATACCGTAGGCGGTCAAGCACTGCCTATGCCTTACTTGGATGATGCGCGCGCTTTTTGTAACGACACGGGACTTAGTTTACACCTTGATGGTGCTAGGGTATTTAACGCTGCGGTGCATCACAATGTGCCTGTTTCGGCAATTACGTCGCAGATGGATTCGGTTTCTATCTGTTTATCGAAAGGTCTAGGTACGCCGCTTGGCAGTATTTTATGTGGCCCGATAGACTTTATTTATGAAGCTCACAAGTGGCGAAAAATGCTCGGCGGTGGTATGCGTCAAGCTGGCATTGTCGCAGCCGCCGGTATATTCGCGTTAGATAACAATATTGATAGACTGATTGAAGATCATCAAAACGCAGAGTTTTTAGCCAAAGAACTAAATGAACTCGATGAACTAACAGTCACAAAGCAATTCACCAATATGTTGTTTGTTGAATACCAAGGCCCGCTTTCACCCACTGAGCTTGCCGATAAGCTGTTAGAAAAAGGCATCAAAATTTGTGCAGGTGAGCAAATGCGTTTTGTATTGCATAAAGATGTGAGTAAACAGGATTGTAAAAAAGTCATTAACACGTTTAAAAATATTCTTAATACTTAACCTGCCATACTCCTTAACAAAAATATAAACGGCCGTGCATGCCGTTTATATTGGTTTTTGCTTAACAAGCACTCAGGCTACAAGAAATAAAATTTAGACTTCTCCCCACAATAAAGGCTCAGCAGGCGACATAACCCCGTCTTTAAAATCAAAGCCATTAGCCCTGTCTTCAGACAATAACCAAGGACCATCTAAATCAACAAATGTAGCTTCTGAAGATAGTAAAAAAGCAGGTGCCATGGCTAACGAACTCCCAACCATACAACCAACCATGATAGTAAAACCCAGAAGCTGTGCTTCTCTCATTAAAGCAACGGCTTCTGTAATGCCTCCTGTTTTATCTAGTTTTATATTTATAGCATCGTAATATCTTTTTAGTTGTTGTAAGCCTTCACGAGTATGGCAAGACTCATCAGCGCAAATTGCAACAGGCCCATTATATGCTGCTAAATCAGCATCTTGGTCTGCCGGTAAAGGCTGTTCAATTAAACTCACATTCAGCTCTGCAAGCGTCGGCGCAACCTCACATAGATCTTCAATTGTCCAAGCTTCGTTAGCATCAACAATAAATTTAGATAAGGGGCTGGCCTCATGTATTGCTCGCATTTTATCGACAATATTGTCTCTATCTAATTTTACTTTGATAAGTGGAGGGTGCCCCATATCTGCCGCTGCTTGAGCCATATTTTCTGGGCTGTCGATACTGAGTGTTTGCGCAGATACACATGACTGAGGTTTTGATAAACCCAATAGCTCATGAACAGGCTTATTCGCAATTTTTGCGCGCAAATCCCAATATGCGCAATCAAGTGCATTTTTTGCAGCGCCTGCGGGCATCTTTTGAATTGCATTTGAGAGCATACCCTCACTATCAAGATACGCTTTAATCGCATTTATTTGGGACATTACAGAGTCAAGTGACTCACCATACCTTGCATAAGGTACCGCTTCTCCTAAACCAACGTATGAACCACTTTTAAGCTTCACGACAATAACATCAGCAGAGGTTTTCGATGAACGTGAAATTTTAAATACCTGCTTTAGGGCAAAGCAATGTGTCTCTACTGCTAGCGCGATCATTGATCAGACTCGCTAACAAGAGTTTGTACTACACGTTCACAACCATCTCGCAATGGGTCAAAAACTGGGACACCAAATTCACTTTCTAATTTGTCACAGATTTGTTTTGCCTCTTCTGTATCAACCGCAGAAGTATTCACCGCAATACCGAGTAACTGCACCTTTTCATTAGTTAGCTTTGCAGCCTGAATATTAAGTGAAATTGTATCGGCTATGCTTGGTTGCGAGCAGTGAGGTAAACCTCGCATAGATACTCTATTTAAAGCATGACATACGACAAGGTAATCAGGTTGCGAACCATGCAGTAAACCTAAACTCACGCCTGCAAATGCGGGATGCGACAGTGACCCTTGACCTTCAATGATATCCCAATGTTCAGCCTCGTTATTCGGCGATAAACTCTCTGTTGCACCAGCTATAAAGTCAGATACCACACAGTCTATCGCCACCCCTTGCCCTGCGATTAAAATTCCCGATTGACCTGTGGCTCTAAAGTCAACATTGAACCCTGCTTTGTCCATCGCCTTTTCTAGGGCTAAAGAGGTGTACATCTTACCTACAGAGCAATCTGTACCAACCGTTAAGATACGTTTACCCGATCTTTTTTCACCTGTGCCTGTTACGAACTTAGCAGTAGGATGACGAATATCATGTAATTGGCAGCCATTTTTGTCTGCTCTTTGCTTAATTGAAGAGATATCAGATAGCTTATCATGCATGCCACTCACAATATCCATACCCGCATCAAGAGCTTGCATAATTGCTGGCAACCAAGCCTCTTTAATAATTCCACCTGAATTTGCCAGCCCTAAAACTAGGGTTTTTGCGCCTTGTTTAACTGCTTGCTCAATTTCTATGTGTGCTAGCCCTGTAGAAACGGTACAACCATCAAGACGATACTCGCCAACGCATAGCTCTGGTCGCCAATCAGCAAGACCTCGTGCCATTTTAATTGACAACAAGTCAGTTGCATCACCAATAAATAACAGATAAGGAGGAGAGAGAATCATAATTGTGTCCTTTGCTAAACGTCTTTAAGAAACTTAATTCTGAGCTTATCTCAGAACACAATTAGATAAAGTGACAAGGATTTCAGCATCCATAACCTTATGTTATGGGGTTTCTTAACTCCCTGACAAAGAATAGGTTAGTTCTGATATAAACTGCTCAGAACTTTTACTTAACTGACGGTTTTGTAAATGTAATGCATTAACTTTAAACGTCAGTGGTGGTTCAAATGACGCCATCGCCGTATCACTCGTCAACATTGCATTTGCGGTATACTTATCTACCACGCAAAGCCCCATACCTTGAGCAACAAGCCGAGTTGCAATAAAATATGTTTGTACTTTGACCATGCAATTAAGTTCAACGCTATTTTCTACCACTCGGTTCCATAGTAGATCACCCAAAGGTCCACTTTCACTGATATCAATAAAGTCGTACTCAGCCAATTGCTCAACACTCAATGTTTTCGGAGTTTCAGGAAAATAGGCCTTAGGGTAAACCACCACCATTTCAGACTCTGCTAATTCTAGGGTTGTAACACCAGGAAATACTTTTGGTGAGAATAACACCGCGATGTCGCTGGTATGCTCTATCAGTGACTGGAACACGGTATCGTTATGTATCGTACTAATATTAAAACTAATATTCGGATATTGTGCGGTGAACCGACCCAGCGCCTCAGGCAAAACTGTAAAACCTAATGCCGGTGAGATACCTAAATTAATATTACCGTATTCGGCCCGTTTAATGTTTTTCGCTTTATTTCGAATCGAGTGTATTTGTTGATAAACTTTATCTACTTCTCCAAACAAGCTTTCCGCTTCTTCAGTAGGGATCAATCGACCCTTTACCCGATGGAATAGGTCAAACCCCAGCTGTAGCTCAGCATGCGCTAATACTTTACTTACCGAGGGCTGTGATACGTGGAGTAAGTTCGCTGCATTGGTGATAGAGCCGGTTGTGTAGATGGCATGAAAGATCTCAATGTGCCTAAGTCGCATAAAAAGTACCTGAGTTAAACTAATACAAAAGCACAACCGGTCCACAACAACATCGCAGCTATCGCAGCAAATGTTGCAGGTACAAGCTGACTTTTCACATGGTCCATCAAATCACAGCCGGTTGTCATTGCACTTAGTATAGTCGTATCAGAAATTGGAGAACACTGATCGCCATATACACTGCCATTTAATACCGCAGCAAAACATAAAGTCATAAACATATAAGGGTCAGCTAAGTGCTGCATTTCGGCAATCGACCAAGCCAATGGCATAGCCAATGGAAAAGCAATGGCATAGGTCCCCCAACTCGTGCCTGTTGAAAATGCAATCAACATAGTTAATACCATCAAAAAGCAAGGTAACATCCAAAATTGAACTTGCTCACCTAGCAATTGCGTTAGGTATAAACCTCCACCAACCTCTTTACTGATACTACCAATGGTAATAGCCAACATCAAAATAACCGAGGCAACAACAACCCCTTTTAGTCCATTACCAAACCCCTCTATGATATCTTCTAGTGCCATGCCTCGTGCCATCGCCATGAAAGCAGCAAGCACTAAGGCTATAGCAAACGCCCAATTTACTTTCGGTGATCCTAAAAAATAAAATGTACCAATGGCGATACCGATAATGCTTGCCAAAGGCAGCAAAAACTCCCAAATATTTGCAGTGTAATAATCAGGACTATCTGCCCCCTGCAATTCTTTTGCGCTGAGCGGCTTGGCATTTTCTGCATCTAATTGACCTGTTCTAGCTGCTCGAATATGCGCCGCACGAATACGCTCTCCTGAAAAGTGGGTGATATTTAAGCTCAATAATAAGGTGCCTAAAACAGCCAAGATACCGTAGAAACTGAAAGGGACACTGCTGAAGAAAAAACTAATACGGTCAGCCTCTGTCGCCAAAAAGCTTACGCCTGGCACAAATATTAAAGCCTGTACATAGGCCGGCCAGGCATTAAAGGTAATTACTGATGCAATCGGTGAAGCTGTAGAATCAACAATATAACTCATTTCTTCATGGCTGACCTTGGCCTTATCAGCAAGAGGCCTGACGGTTGTTCCTACCAGCACAGTACTCATCGTGCCACCTTGAAAAAATAGAACCCCCATAAGCCAAGCAATTAATTTAGCGCTGCGCGGCCCTTTGACAAAATGCTTAGTCATAAAATTTGCAAATGCTAGAGCAGCCCCCGTTTTAGACCAAATCCCCAATAAACCACCGAGCAACCAAAGGTATAACAATAAAATTGCCGCTGCACTCTCACTTGCCAAATTGGGCACTAACACTTTGTCAGTCAGATCATATCGCCCTAACATCATTGCGCCAACAATCACCCCAGCTAACAAAGCTGTTAGAGGTTCACGAGTCATTAAACACAAAACAATTGTGATCACTGCAGGTAATAACGACCAAGCACCAAAATGAAAAGCGGGTTTGAGTAATAAAACTTGCTCCGCCTTTTGAACCCACTGTTGCGACAACTTGGGCGCTGCTTGCAGTTCGTCTAAGTTGCTTTGTCTGAGAGGAGAGCTGTCATATGGCACCAAATCCGGAATATCGCGTTGCTCACCCTTAAAATAATAACTAAGCTGCCCAGAATCTGATTTATGAATATCATAGCTATATTGTTGCTCTACCCAGTGCACACCAGCGCCCTGCCCCACATAAATTGCAGTACATACTCCAAATAAGAAGATAAGCAATGCTAATGGCTTAGACTTTATCATGACAATTCCTAACGAGATTTGAATTGAAAGTTAATTAATTGTTTTACATGTTTACTTTTTCACGCTAACACATCTCAAGGATTAACTTTACATCATTAAACCTTGCACCCTATAACCTAAGGTTATGGATGAGCTATTAACTATAAATTGTTAACTAAAATAAATTATTTATTGTTTAGCCTGTAGCAGGCAGGGCTTTAAAAAAACTGAAAGACAAAAAGCCCAATCCAAATATAACAACGACTAAAATGGTGAAAACATGACATTCAAAGCCAATCTCGCGATGAAGCCAGCATATTTAAGTGTTTGTGTTGCTCTTGCATGCATCTCATCAACTACACTTGCTCAACAGGGTAATGATAAAGAAATAGAAAAAATCAGTGTAGTTGGCTCAAATATTAAAGTGAATCAAGACAGAGGTGAGCTGCCCGTTACTGTTATGTCAGGCGAGGACATCGCAAAAACAGGTGCTATGACAGGAGCTGAACTACTCGCTGAAATTCCGCAAATGGGCGAAGTATCATTTAACCAAGGTCGTTCTGGCGCTGGAGTGAATGACGCTAGAGGCGATGTATCGTCTATTAATCTGCGTGGTCTGGGCACTGGTAATACACTTACTCTACTGAATGGCCGTCGCTTAGTATTGCACCCAGGTACTCAATCAGAAGGCCTAGTACCAGTTACAACCGTCAACAGTAACACTTTGCCAGTGAAAGGCTTAAAGCAAGTCGAAGTATTACGTGATGGTGCGGCAGCAATATATGGTTCAGATGCTGTCGCTGGCGTCATTAACTATGTGTTAAAAGACAACTATGAAGGCAGTGAACTGAGTTTTAATTACGGTAGTTCAGAAGGCACATCACAAGATCAACTTACCATTGGCGGCATTACAGGCTTTGCGTTCAACGACGAAAAATCTCATTTAACTACCTCTTTTAACGCTTATTTTAAAAATGGCATGATGGCCAATGAACGAGAATATGCTCGCTCAGCTGATTTATCAAGTTACCCTACTCTCCCAGAAGAGTTTATTGGCGATACACAGTTAGATAATCGACACTCGGCTTCACCATGGGGTGAGTTCAGCGGTAAAGAAATTGGCAAGTTTCACATTCGCCCGCAAACGATGGGAGACTGTGAAGTAATTCTAGAAAATGGTGTTTGCGCGAGTAGTGGCAGCCAGCCTCGAGATTTGAGATATAACCGAAACTACGATAACTCTTTAACGTCTGATGTTGAGAGATTTAATGCCTATGCGCTTTATACTCAAGAGTTGACTGATGAAATAGAATTATTCGGTGAAGCCCTTTATTACCAAGCCAAATCAGAAAGAACCCGCTTTCAAGCACACAATTTATCATCACAGCGTTTCAGTATCGCCGCCGACGCCTATCACAACCCGTTTGACGAACTGATCACGGTGAGAAATTATCGTCCTGTAGATGCTGGTCGCAGACAAGTTGAAGTAACCGATCACAGTTATCGATTATTGACAGGCTTAAAGGGTTACATTGATGAATGGGATTGGGAGTCAGCGATATTTCATACTGAGGCCAACTCACTAGATAGAACTTTTAACTGGGTGCAAGCAAGTAAATTCCAGGCTGCAATTAACAGCACAGATAAAAATACAGCTTACAATATATTCACAGGTGGTGATATCAACAATGTCACTCAAGGTGACAGCAGCGCAAATCCACAGGCTGTAATAGATAGCTTTACCACAACCGTTGATAGAGAAAGTAAAACGACCTTATCACAGTGGGATTTCAAGATCTCAAATAGTGAGTTAATGCCTATATTTGCCGGAGACCTGGGTTTTGCTGCAGGCGTTGAATACCGTCATGAAAGTTATGAAGAAGATAGAGATAACTTGCTAGACACCAGCTCACCATTTATTGATCAGAACACCGGAAAACTGCTCACCGAAAGTGATGTACTAGGTAATAGCCCTACGAAAGACAGTCGTGGTAGCCGCAATGTGTTGTCTGCATATGCTGAGTTTTATGTCCCCTTAGTTGAAGATGCAGCTTTTGCAAAAAACATCAATCTACAAGCTGCTGCTCGATATGAAAGATTCAGTGATGTTGGAGACGTCTTAAAACCTAAACTGGCATTATCTTGGGAAGTAAATGACTGGCTACAATTCCGTACCGCTTATGCAGAAGGTTTTAGAGCTCCTGGGTTACCTCAGGTGGTAGCCGATAACCTTGCCCGTACTAATACCCGACGCGATCCTGTTACTGGCGTTCGAGGTGGTGTATTAGAACTGAGAAGCGGCAGTGACACACTAAAACCTGAAGATGATATAAACAAGTCTTTTGGTATTGTCTTAAAACCCACTGATAACTTGCTATTAACTGCTGATTGGTGGCAAGTTGAGCAGGAGAATCTAGTTGGCTTACTAAGCAGTCAAACTCACTTGCTCTATGATGCTTTGCTACGCAGTCAGGGCAGTAAAAATGAATTTGTTATTCGCGATGAAAATCTTGAAATTCTCCATGTTAAAAATGATTATGCCAACTTGAATCCGAGAAAAGTCAGTGGTGTCGACTTAAGCATTAACTATGATATTAAATCTGATTTTGGTCGGTTCGACTTCAAGGTTAACGCAGCGCGACTATTAGAGTTTTATCAAGATATAGATGCCATTACTGCCACAATAAGTGCAGCACAAGCAGCTGGTAACGAAAGTATTTTGTTTGACGGTGAAAATATTGAACTGACTGGCGGTGGAAGTTTAGTCGAGAAAAATGGTCGACCTAAATGGCGTTTTAATGCCTCTATGGGATGGAAACAAAATAATTGGGCAGCAGGTATAAGTGCTAGATATGTCGGCAAGTTTGTAGACACCAGTACGAATTATGCTGACGAGCAAGGTGAATTAATTTATTTACCAGTAGAGAGCTGGACCACAGTTAATGCGTACGTTAATCATAACTTTACAAAAGAAGGTTGGCTGAACAATAGTAAGATAACATTCGGGGTTAGAAACCTTTTTGATAAGCAACCACCACTGGCAGATGCACATTTCGGTTATCAAAGTAGCATGCATTCAAGCCAAGGGCGCTATTTTTACTTAAGCTATAGCAAGTCATTTTAAATAAGTTGGTTTTCAAACTTAGGCTTACCGTCATAGGTAAGCCTAACTTTTTACGGCATTAAATTATGATACATAAGTCAATTTTATTACTTTCCCTATCAATATTCTCGAATATTGCAAACGCCTGTTTAAACGGTGATATAACCATAGATACTCAATTTGCGACAGCACGAATAGGTCATTGTGAACAAATTAATGATAAACATATACAGTTAACCTTGTTACCAGAAAACACCCCCATCAACAATAGCCCTTGGTTCGGTTTTAAGATTTCAGCAAAAGAACAAAAGCAAGTTAAGATTTCTATCAAAGCGGATGGCGGAAAAATGCGCTACAGCCCAAAAGTATTTAAAGACAATACTTGGCATTTAATCCCTTTTGAGAAGCATGACAAAGACATTTCTTTTTCACTCAATGTCTCTTCAGAGCCACTTTGGATATCAGCTCAAGAATCTCTTAATAGTCTGGAGTATCACCGCTGGGCAAAAGCACATGCGCAAAAAAGCTTTCTCAACCATGACATAATCGGTTGGTCTATCGAACACAGACCTATTTTTAAACTTGAAAGCCGAGCTAAGAGTAATCAATGGTTGATCCTTGTTGGCAGGCAACATCCGCCTGAAGTAACCGGAGCCTTAGCCATGCTTACCTTTGTTGACCATGTATTTTCAGATTCAGCAATCGCAAATACATTTCGCAAACGCTTCAATATACTGGTTGTGCCAAATATAAACCCTGATGGTGTCTACCATGGATATTGGCGTCACAATGTAGCTGGAAAAGATCTCAACCGAGATTGGAAAACAGCTATGCAACCTGAAGTAGCGAGTGTCGTAAAGTATCTTGATGGCTTAGTCGAAAATGGCGGAGAAATTAAATACGCTGTAGATTTTCATTCTACTTACAAAGATATTTTTTATACCATCCCTGAAGATTATTTAAGTCATAACCACACATTAACGAATGATTGGCTAGATAAACTTGAAAAAACATTACCTGAATTTGAAGTACGAAGAAAAGCTGGGCAAAATCCAAATCGCGGCGTTTTCAAGCAATTTATCGCTGATAAATATAAAGTACATGCGGTCACTTATGAAATGGGTGACAACACTGACAGAGCTTTGATCGATAAAGCGGCGATCGAGGCTGCAGAAACGCTCATGTCAACACTGCTCAGCAAGCAAAAACAGTAGAGTCACTAACATGAAAGCTAATACTTTAAAGTTGAGCGCTTTAGTCATGTTGATGGCGCTCACGGGCTGTGCTAGCAAACCAACTTTCAATGCCGATATTTTGCTGACAGGTGGTTTACTCATTTCGGGGGATGGCTCCGCCGCAAATGCTAAAAAAGTTGCCATTTGTGAAGATAAAATTTGTGGAATATTTGCACCTGACAGCACACATATTAAAGCAAAACAAGTCATTGATGTGTCTGGTAAGGTGATAGCCCCAGGGTTTATAGATCCACATACACATTCACTATCAGATTTAAAAAGTAGCACCCGAAATAGCAACCTAAACTATTTAACTCAAGGAGTAACGACTGTCATCAATGGCAATGATGGCGGTGGTCCTGTTGACTTTAATGCCACCAAACATACTTTACATGCCAATGGTATCGGTACCAATGTAGGTTTGTTAGTTGGTCATGGCTCTCTTAGAAAACAAGTCATGGGAAAAGTGGCGCGTCACGCCACAGAAAAAGAAATGTCGCAAATGGAAGCCTTGTTAGAAGCAGCCATGGAACAAGGCGCACTAGGCTTATCTAGTGGTCTTTATTATGTTCCCGGCAGCTATGCAAATACCAACGAAGTAGTTCGTTTAGCTAAAGTCGCTGCAAAATTCAATGGCATCTATGACACCCATATTCGCGATGAAAGTACGTTTTCAATCGGCCTCATTCCCGCCGTACAAGAAGCGATTGATATTGCCAAAGCTGCAGATATTCACTTGCATCTGGCACATATAAAAGCACTAGGCGTTGACGTTTGGGGGCAAAGTGAACAAATCATTAATCTGGTCGAGTCTGAACAGCAGCGAGGTTTAAGTATTTCAGCCGATCAATATCCTTGGTTAGCATCTGGCACTAAACTGCATAGTGCATTGATGCCTAAATGGGTCATGGCAGATAGCAAAAAAGCGTTTCATGCAAGACTCAAAGATCCAAGGTTACAAGATAAAATTGACCGAGAGCTTGCAGAAAACTTGCGTCGTCGCGGTGGAGCTAAAGCCATTTTAATCACTAAATTCTATGATAAAAGCTTAGAAGGTAAGACACTTGAGCAAGTTGCCAAAGAGTGGAATTTATCAGCTATCTCCGCAACAAAAAAACTGGTGTTAATGGGTCAAGTTCGTATTGCTTCTTTTAACATGTCTGCGGAAGATGTCGAAAACTTTATGCAACAAACTTGGGTTGTTACTTCATCAGATGGTACCGATGGGCACCCAAGAAAATACGCTAGTTTTCCAAAAAAGTTAAAAAGCTATGTTTTAGATAAAAACTTAATGTCTCTTGAGACCTTCATACAGCGAAGCAGTGCAGACACAGCAAAGTATTTTAATATTAAAAAACGAGGTCAAATTAAGCCTGATTATTTTGCCGATATCATCGTATTTGACCCTAAGCAGATAAGTGTTAACGCATCATTCGCTCATTGGAATGTATTAACTGAAGGAATGCAATATGTCTTTGTTAATGGTGAAATTGTCATTAACGATCATAAATTTACGAATATTCATGCTGGTAAAGTTATAGATTAGTGCAGTAAAAAATCTCCCTTACTAAAAAGCCTAGATAAATGATATCTAGGCTTTTTTAATTCGCTTAA
This sequence comes from Pseudoalteromonas sp. BZB3, assembly GCF_040104455.1. Classification (NCBI taxonomy): domain Bacteria; kingdom Pseudomonadati; phylum Pseudomonadota; class Gammaproteobacteria; order Alteromonadales; family Pseudoalteromonadaceae; genus Pseudoalteromonas; species Pseudoalteromonas sp. BZB3. The sequence continues at coordinate 254,210 of NZ_JBECOS010000010.1, forward strand.
TAACTGTAGTTTATTTACAAATTAATACCTTCTTAGCACACGCTACTGAATGCACTAGACCGAATAAATCTCGATAAATGCGAAAAATAAATTAAGTAGGAACGTTTGATAGAACACCTCATTAATTCATAGACTTAGAAGAAGGTACAAATACACATGATTTAATTTCGACTACTGAAAGAGATAAATTGTTTTGCAGTGGCCTTGGGCGCTTCTATCATAGGTAAATGTCCAATATCATCCATAACAACCATTTCAGCTTGGGGCGCTATTTGAGAAAGCACCTTTGCCGCTGAGTAATGAAGCACGCGATCTTGTTTTCCCCATGTAATCAACACAGGTTTACTAAACTTGGCTAGCCCTCGGTCTAAGGGAGAAGCAAATTTTACTTTGCTCTTGTCTTGTTTATGGATTTCATAAAATATTTTCTGATTAATCTGGTAATCTTTCTCGGCTTTTTTAGCCAGCTCAGAAATAACAAATTCAGGTATGTAAGGTGGACGTTGAAAGACAAATGACGTCAGTTTTTGAAGGTCATTTTTGTCCTGCACAAGTACGATTGGCTTTTTATTATTTGAAATATCTTTAAACATTTCACTTTCGTCGGCAGATTCAACCCCTAACGCATTCAATAACCATAAACCAGTTACTCTTTCAGGGTATTTGATTGCATAGTTTCCAGCTATGTACCCTCCCATTGAATTTCCAGCGATATAAAACTTATCAATACCTAATTGATTGATGAGTTCATTTACTCGTCTAACTTGAGACTCAACATCATATTTCAGGTCCATCTTTTTAAAGCTATCGCCAAACCCAGGTAAATCTATCGCTATTATGGAATAATCATCTTTGAGGTGCTTAGCTAACCTGACCCAATTATCCTTATTCGCGCCAAAGCCATGAAGAAAAACGATCACGTCGCCTTTTCCGCCTTCTAGGTAAGCAACTTCTCCCTCATCAATCTTTATTGATTTGACACTGAGACCTGCAAGCTTTCGTTCAATTGATTGCCCTGCATAAAATAATTGCTCTGATGAGAGAGCAAAGTATCCGAAAAGTACAGTGAACAATAGACCCAAAGTTATTTTTGTGATGTTTTTCATAGTTATCCTTTTTGATGTAACTTCAAGACATTCGAAGTGGTACGCATACTTTGCGCCTGCGAACTGAAAAATCATACGCATTCTGAAGGCAGTACTCTCCATGAATTCGATTTCTTGTTAACTCACAATATACCATTGCAAGGCAGCATTGCATTTTTTTGGCAATTTCAGAGATTGAAACTTCAGTTCCGGAAGGAAAGAAATCTGGTGTGTTTTGCATAGTTCAAATGCTGATAACTTTTGGTGGCATTGCTTGTTTTTATAGCGAGAAGATCGAAGCACTTATGACAATTGGTTTAATCTACTATACCTTTCTATTAGTATCGCTCTTATTATCTGAAATCAGGTGTCACTAACCCGATAATTTGAACCAAATTACAGTATCAATATACTTGAACCGCAGGAGGTAATATACTTTTATATGAATTGTAACTCTGCCGTTTATTGGCACGAAGAAAAAACCAGTTTTGTCGTCATGAATAAGATTTAGAACATAAGTATTAAAAGCAGGCACCTTCATTATAGGTTATCAATTCATAAATATTCATGACTGTTAGACATCTGGATTAAGGAGGTGCTGTTTTATTGTCTTTTAGTGGCACAACTTCAACACTTGGCAATACACAGTTTGCTATTTCAAAAACAAGACTCGCTTTATCAAACCATCTTCAACTTCGTAGGTAGCAATCGCTTTAAACTTGTTTTCGTGTTCTTTGCCTTGGTACATGAACTTTGCGGTTACTTCTTCAGTATCGACAACAAAACGACCTTGAATTTCGCGGTTTGTGATTGCAGCATTTAAATAGCTTAATCTGCTGAACATCAGCTCATATTCCTCTTTAAGCTTATCAATACCTTTGTATTTAAGACCTTCTGGAAAATAGTGTATTTCTACATCTTTGTGATAGGTTGCTAAAAACGCGTCAATGTCGCGGGCGTTATAGGCTTTGAGCTGTATATCGACAATTTCTGTGACACTGTTTGCTGTTTCTGAAGAGGTTGAAGCCGCGAAAGCTGACGTTGAAAGCAACATCGCCACATAAAAAATTATATTTATTAATTTCATCGATTCTAGTTCCTTTAAAAGTTCGTATAATACTTCCGAGCGATTAAACTGCTATTTTATAAAAGAAAATATTCAGGCACAGTTACAAATCTCAATACAGGGCTTTACCTTAGTAATACGCAAATTGGCACTATACCAACCTAGATACTAACATAACAAACCAAAGCGGCACGCCTTAAATTACCCAAAATTAAAACAAAGTAATGATCGAAGTGATCATGAAGGCTGCCAAGTAAGCGGAAAAAAACAAACTCAAGAAGATCCATGGTACGAAGATGATTCCTTTTAACCAACTCCAGCCATAAAAAACTTTTGCAGACTGGTAAAATACGGTTAAGCCAATAGCACTTTCTACCAGTCTTCTATACTCAGAAAAATAATCTAAGCTAAAGGCCTTAAAAACTGCTACCATCACAATGCCATACAAACAATAGAGTGTGCTGGTATATAACAGCATAATTAAAGTTGAAATATAGTTATAACCCGATTTATAAAAAGAAAATCTGATCACTAAGGCCGCGAATGGTAAAGCGCCAAGGTAAATTAAAATGCGATGATTTATATAAACCTCTTGCCAAACCTTTACGAATTCACTGATACCAGAATGCTGTTGATTCACTGCATGTTCATTTAGAGCAGCGATACCCCCTGTCAAAGCTAATAGTGCAAGGTAAAGGCCAATAATCACAAAACATAGTCTCAACGGATTGACGTACTGCTTACGTTTTCCTGAAACATATAGCTTTGCGACATGTCCAGGTCGAATCAATAAGTCTCTGAATGTTTTGAAAATACGCGTATCAGTGTTGGTCAACGTATCAATAAAAGTATTAATAAAAAAACCAACTGTGAGTCCTCCTTCAATATGCTTCTGTCCGCAATGAGAGCAATACATACCCGAAATAGGGGTACTGCAATTCATACACTTAGATGCTGTTGCTGTATTTTGAGCTGTCATTTTTCTTATCTTTTCCTTTGAGAGCGTCAATTACTTTTGAAGTATATATGTATATTGCAGCAATGACATTTGTCATGCAACGTCGTGACAAACCTCACTGATAAACACCCTACCTACTAGACATACTTACTCCATCAACAGACGGAGATTGCCATGAACACCATTAACCTAGAAACACATTTACAAAACTATAAAAACCGCCGCTTTTTGGCTGTACCACTGGCTGGCATGATTGTGTGGAGCTTGCTGATTTTTACCGGTATGACTTTGTCGTTACATATGCAAACTTGGGCGATTTATATTGGTACAGGTTCAATTGTATATTTGGGTTTAGGTCTCGCAAAGTTAACCGGTGAAGACGTACAGTTTAAAAAAGGCGCTGAGCGTAACCCATTCGATACCATCTTTTTAGCCGCGGTTGCGATGACATTTTTGACCTTTTCAATCAGTATTACCTTTGCAATGCAAAATCCTTACGCCCTGCCATTTGCGATTGCTGTACAGTCGGGTTTAATGTGGTTAGTACATGGTGCAATTTGTAAGATTAAGGTCTGTGTGGCGCACGCAGTTGTTAGAACCGTTTTATGCACCGTCGCTTTTATCATCAGTCCTGAGAACAGCTTTGTATTACAACCGAGCATTGTGGTGCTGTGTTACTTATTTACCATCTTGGTCCTTGAAAAGAGATGGGCAAACTTGAAAGTACAAAAAGCATTAAAACCGCGAGCCGCTTAACTAACTTCTCCCCCATAAAAGTTCCTCCCAACAAAAAAGCGCAGTGTGATGCTGCGCTTGTTTTTTTGATAACCAATTCAATCGACGTTATTTAGATTAATCTTTGATTATTTCGGTCTTGTCATCGCAAAAGGCGCTGTAATACCCGAATACTCCCCTCCACCTAAACGCGCCAGCGGAGCGATTTTATCGGCATGAATTTTTAAACGTTGCTTGGCATCCAACTCAATTACTTCATCGTTCACATATAAAGTTTTCACCTTTACAAATACCAACGATTGCGGTGCTTCGCCCATTTGTTGCACCTCATATAACTCACAACCATAAGCGATATGGCAGCTTTTAATGCGAGGTAGACCATAGCCTGCGAACTCCACCAGCTCAATGTCGTTGGCGGCGATTTCAGACTCGCCATGCTCGAGAGTTGCAGCGGTGGCTGTGACTAAATCAGCGTCTTGCTCTGAGGCAATGTGAATAACGCACTGTTTGGTATTAATCACATTTTTAACTGTGTCTTTAATCTCGCCTGTTGGCTTTTTGCCAGCCGAAAACATCATCAGAGGCGGCGCACTCGACACCGCTGTGAAATAAGAAAATGGCGCAAGATTGTAGCTTTGCTCGCCTGAGTCAGTTAACACCCAAGCAATAGGACGCGGAATAATGCTTTGCGTCATTAAGTGATAGATTTGATTGCCAGAAAAGTCAGAGAAATTCAGTTCCATTTATCTTTGCCACTTTGAAAAATAAGGCCAACATGATTGCATAAACCAAGGTGTAAAAAAACCTGTAGGTACAGATAATAATCTCAACTATTACCTTATACGTATATCAGTTAAAATTATCGCAATTTAAACTAAGTATCGTCTTTAATGCTCTCAAATCATAGCCCGCTCAACACCCGTTTACCGCTTGTTTATCATCCAAATTACTCGTTTAGTTTTGATCCTAAACACCGCTTTGTGATGAGTAAATTCGCTAATTTATATAATGAAGTAAAAAGCATGGGCTTAATTGGCGAGAACTTAGTTCAACCAGAACTTGGCTCGCCTACGCCACTCGAGTTAGTTCATTGCGAAGACTATGTTTGGGATCTGTGGCGTAACCAACTCGATGTCAAAGCGATGCGTCGGATTGGTTTACCGTGGTCTGAACAACTAATGGCGCGTACTTTTACTGCACCACTTGGCACATTAAAGACCGCAGAACTAGCTCTTGAACATGGCATAGCCTGCCACCTTGCCGGTGGCACCCATCACGCCCATTATGATTTTGGCTCTGGATATTGCATGGTGAATGACCTTGCGTTTACATCGACAACACTTATTCAGCAAGGTAAGGTAAATAATGTACTGATTTTTGATTTAGACGTGCACCAAGGTGATGGCACCGCTGCTATGTTAACACACAACCCTTATGTGTTTACCTGCTCAATTCATTGTGAAAAAAACTTCCCATTTAGAAAGTACGACAGTGATTTAGATGTCGGTCTCGAAAACCATTTAGAAGACACTGCGTATTTGCATATTGTGCGAGAAACCTTAACGGGCTTAATTGAAGATCTGAACCCCGATTTAGTATTGTACGATGCAGGCGTTGATGTGTGGGAGCAAGATACTCTCGGAAAGCTCAATATTTCATGGCAAGGATTAGAAAAACGCGATGCCTTAGTGCTTAAAACCTGCAAAAATAAGGGGGTGCCAGTAGCCACTGTGATCGGCGGCGGTTACGACAAAGATCATTTAAGGTTGGCAAAGCGCCATGCGATTGTAGTGAAACAAGCTGCGATATTATAGAAAGGTGTTAAAAAAACTTAAAACCTGTTAAGTGCGCAAAAGTCTAGATATTATAGTCATATCTCGTTAGTGCAAATACACCACATGGTATTTTTAGCGTGTTTTAAAAGCGCTTTATCAGTTATCGTATTTATTGACTATAATTGATGAAATTAAGCTTAAGTGGTGTTTATGAAGTATTTACTATCATTGTTTATCTTCTTGTTGATGTCATTTATCGCCAAGGCTGATAAGGTCACATTGCTGAGTGATGATATAAAGGATCTTGAGCTGTTTTACAAAGATGGCCGAAACGATATTGCCAGTGACTCTTACCGCTTATTATTTAAACATTTAGAGAACGTTCAATTTGAGCTAAAAATCGCCCCTATAGCCCGTATTGATTCTTTGCTCAAGCAAGACAAAACCATCTGTGCGGTAAACCGCATCAAAACCGAAGGGCGCCTACTTTACAACCTCTATTCTTATCCTGTGCACTTGTATCCCAGTCATCGTCTTTATTACTTTAAAGACCTCACACCTCTGCTAGAAAATATGTTAACTGAAAGCGGCGAGTTGGCTAGTTTAAATAGACTTTTTAATCACTACTCGATGGCGAGTCTTGCGATTGAAACTGGCAGGTCTTATGGAAAAGAATTAGATAAGCAAATACAACAGTTAAAAAATGAAAACATATTCGCTCGTGCAGGCAGTGATGCATATGATGCCATGATCAAGTTATTTGAGCGACATCGCATCGATTTCTTAATTGCGTACCCCACTATTTTTAAACAATATTATCCTAAAGATGATACTGATATTGCTTCAGTTACCATTAGTAATCACCCCATGTTTATTGCCGGACATATCGCCTGTAGTAGTACGCCAAGATCTAAAAAAATAATATCAGAGATAAATAAAACCCTACTCAAGCTTTATCCCACAGAGCCTTATTTATCTTTGCATTTAGATCATGTGCCAAACACTGATCAAAGCTTATTAACACGCAGGATCAGCGACTTGTTTTTGAAATTAAAACAACTTAGTAAATAAATTTCCCATATAAGGCTTACCTAGGTTTATACACACATTGATTGCGAAAAAATAAAGTTTGCGATAAAGACTAAATGAAAATGCAGGTATGCTTGCAGAAGATTTTTAAAATAAAAAATGACTGTTTAACAAAAAATCTAAATAGGTTTAGCTGTGCAGATTTTTAAAAACCAATAAATTTGCATATTCGACTATGCTTAAATTATATTCGCTTGAAAAGAAGCTAGACTATGGACAAAATTATTTTATCCGTGCTTCTGTGTATAGCCAGCTTTTGCACATATGCGCAATCAAACGCTCGATTTTCTTTCGATTTAGCCACCCGTATGGTTTATAACCATAACCTCGACAATGTTGGGTCCATGACCCCCTTAGGTTTTGACTACCATAACGTGATCAGCGGTCAGTCTGGAGATATTGGTACGTTAATAATGCAGCTTTACGCTACAAAAATAGATAATCTCAGCCCTCACCCAGGGTTTTTCTCAGACGAAAACGATATCGAAATTGTCACCCGTATTTTTAATTTCAATTACACAGGCCTAGGGCGTGATTTGCCGAATATAAAAGTGGGTCATTTAGAGCTCCCTTATGGCTCTGAATACCGCATTGATACCAACGGCACACTCAAACAGTACAACCACGGTGTTAATTTAGGTCCAAAAGCTGATTGGGGGCTAAGTTTCAATAAACAGTATGAAGGCTATGAATATGAATTTGCATTAACAACTGGTGGCGGCCAAGACTTTACCAATCAAAACAACTCTTTTGTATTCACAGGGTATTTAGGTGTCCCCTCTCACCAAAACTTTCAATATGGCGTGTCTCTTAATAAAAGCAAAATTAATTTACTAGAGCGCCAGAGCATAGCTGTCGATATTGCTTATTATTATCAACTATGGGGAATGCTAATTGAACTACAGTCAGGAGAACGCCAACAACAGCATTATTCGCAAGCCTTCTTAGAACTTAATAGAACCAACCCGAGCAATACGTTAGAGCTTTACACGCAAATTCGATATCAAGAGAGTAAAAAAGTTACTCGGCAAGATTTCATCATAGGCACAGACTATGCAATTACACCTAGAATCAGTGTAAGTGCTCAATTCACACGTTTATTAAAGCAGCATAACAGCCAATTCATGGCGCAGTTCAGGTGGCGCTTTTAGGAGAAGGTATGCGTATTCTTATATTTATGATTTTATTGCTATCAAGTCCATACCTTTGGGCCGAAGCATACTGTGGCTTAAGAGATCCAGTTGCAATGATCAGTAAACTATATCCGAATTATCAAAGCTACCGCTCGATTGTGAGGACCATAGATGCTCGAACTCGTATCAAAGTGTCTGAGCAATTACCGGGCATGCCCTTACATTTTGGCGAATTAGGAAGACATACCTTATATGTCATTGAAGCAAAAGGAATGACCCAAGGTTTTGTGCACGTGCGTTCTGAGCAAACTCGATGGGGGTTAGTCGAAATCGCATGGGCCATAGACCTGGAAATGAAAATAATTGATTTCCAATTTCAGCGATGCAGACATAGTGATAGAAAGTATTTAGAAACATCTATTGCTAAAAGTGTATTCCAAGGCAAGTCTTTAAACGGCTTAATGCTGCTGTATGATTTTAACAATAACAGGCCAAGCACTGCTTATTATGAACAAGTAAAGCATCAAGGAGATCTCAGTGACAGTGTCCTAAAATGCGCGATGAAGACTCTGTTAGTCACACAAATTGTTTGGCAGAAAGAATTAGATTCTATTAATCAATCTCTAGTAAACGAGGTGCCATGAAAATAGCAGTTCAAAGCCAAATGTTAGTTATGAGCTGCTTTATTATCAGCCTGCTATCTTTTTGTGTGTTGGGTTTACAATTTTATCAGAGCTCACAAACACAAACTGAGCTAAGCCAAATAGAGATAGAAAAAGGTCAAATCAATCACTTAGAGAGTATGTTAGGCCAATGGCTCACTACAGTAGATTTATTTTTTAACAACCGTCAAAGCTACTTGGTTATGGGAATTGAGCGTCAAGGCATACAAATAAAGGAGAAGCTAAAAAATTTAGAATTCAGTCAAACACATATTGCTAAGCCTTTGACTCAATTAAAAAACCATATGAATAGTGCACTACCCTTAGTAAATCAAGCAGCAATTGTTGGTCCAGAAGAAACGGAAGGATGGCTCTCTTTACTAGAAGAAATTGACAGCAAAACCATTCGTCTCATTCAAGAATATGAGTCTCTTAAACAGCAAATCAAAGTACTCTCAGACAGAAAACGAGATGATTTTGAGGCACAAAAACAACAATTAGTTTTTAGCTTTATTACGGTAACCGTATTTACAGTAGCTATCTTGACCTTACTCGGCATTTGGAATAGTAGAAGGATAATCCAACCTCTGAAACTTCTTTCTAGTCTGTCAGACAATGCAGCCCCTTCTCTATCCTTTGATAATGCCCCCTTAGAGATCAAAACAATTTCGCAAAAACTCACTAGCTCTTTTTATAATTTGGCAAAAGAGAAGAGACAAGCTGAATTAGCAAACCAAAAGATTGAACAACAAAACCTTCAATTACAAGACACCATAGTACGACTTGAAGAAACACGGGTACAGTTAGTTGAAAATGAGAAATTGGCTTCAATAGGTCAGTTAGCTGCCGGCGTTGCCCATGAAATTAACAACCCTATCGGTTATGTAATGTCTAATCTAGAGACCTTAGAAGACTATATTAGTGATATGAAGGCATTTATTGAGCATGCAAATGAGCTTAAAAATAAGATGCCACAATTAAATGTATATTCAGAACAATATGATATCGACTACATTCTCAATGATTTGCCAGAGCTACTCGATAGCTCTCATTCGGGATTAAAACGAGTAAAAACCATAGTCAAAGATTTACGGGCCTTTAGCCATGATATGCCCAATCATATTGAAGAAATAGTCGTAAAAGAGCTAATAGAACAAGCGACCAATTTAGTACGTCCAAGTTTGCCGAGCAATGTGTCAATTCACTTAAACTTAAACTTAAACTTAAACACAGAGCAAACATTAAATGGGTCAGCCACCAAACTTGCACAAGTTTTAGTGAACCTAATGCTCAATGCCGCTGATGCTATTACAAAGCAAGGCACCATTAACGTTACATTATTATCTGAAAATAGCATTATCAAAATTCTAATTGAAGATGATGGCTGTGGTATGGATGATGAAACTCAAAACAACATATTCAATCCGTTTTTTACCACTAAACCTGTTGGCAAAGGAACCGGTCTAGGCTTACATATTTGCCTGACAATTATTAAAAGCCATGGCGGCGACATATCAGTTTCGAGTGAAATTGACAAAGGCACGTGTTTTACAATCAGTTTACCAGTCTTGAGAAATAATGATTACTAACAAGGCATTATGTCTTCTTGCCAAAGGTCAGCCACAAAATCGATAAAAGCGCGCACAACAGGCGATTGAAAACTTCTTGATAAGTACACCACCAAAATTGATTATTCTCTGTTTTAAAATCTTGCGAAAGTGGCATGAGCTTGATCTCTGTAATTGATACCGCTGAGTTTCCTACTTAGATTTTCCCGGGTGATAAGCTAATATCGTAGCAGTGCAGAGCAACTTATTACTGATGAACAAGTTAACAGCCGTATTTCAGCCAGCGATTATGCCGTCGCATTCGAAATGTAAATTGGAAAAACTACACGCACCAACAAAATAATGGGTGTAGCTTACTAAGAAGAAAGCCTTGATGTTCAAACAACATCTAGGCTTCAGATATTCAAGATTACTCGCTTAACAGGCTATATAATCGCAAGTTTACTCAAAGCTGTTAAGCCGCTTTAATCGCTTTCTTTACTTTTTTCATTGCCATTTTTTGCTTTAAAGGCGACAAGTAATCAATAAATAACTTACCTTTTAGATGGTCAATTTCGTGTTGTAGCACGATCGCTAAAAAGTCATCACTCTCAACAACAACTTCTTCCCCCGTTCGATCTAAGCCCTTTACTTGAACAGAGGCAAAACGCTCTATATCAGCATAATATCCTGGGACAGACAAACAGCCTTCTTGCCCCATTTTTCTGTTAGATCCCCCCAGCACTTCTGGATTAATCAGAATTAACGGTTCGTTTCTTCCCTCAGAAATGTCTATGATGATGATGGCTTCTTTACGGCCAACTTGAGTCGCCGCCAGACCAATACCATCGTCGGTGTCGTACATAGTATCCAGCATGTCATCAATCAAAGTTTGTACACACTCAACGTCAGTTACTTTCTCTGCAACTACTTTTAACTTTTCATTTGGAGTTTTTAGAATTTCTAAAACAGCCATTTTACCTCTATATTTTTGTTATGGAACGTCTCAATCAGGCTCAATCTGTTATGTACCGAATTTACTAAGCTTGATTCTTACTATTATAACTCTTTATTTTTTATTGTTTTAACTGTACGTTCCAACTCTTCGACTCTTTTTTCTAGCGCTTCAATTTTTGCATTTGAGCCTTTCATCGACTTCAAGTCTTCAATTATCTTTTGCGGTTCAAACATGTAATTTATAATGAACATGAAGACCACAAGACCCAACATAAATGAAACTAGGTCCCACATACCGTTTCCTTATTAGTTTTATCAAATTATTATTTAAGCCCACACTTTATCTAGCCGTACTTTTCAATTAATGACAAGCCTTAATTGAAGCTAGAACATCGTATTATTATTTTTGGAAGTTTCGGGTACTCGTTGGCTTACCCCCCAATGCTCTGCAAATTTGCCATTTTCCATGCGAAACACATGCATAACTGCTGAGCCAAGTGAATCAGGAGTGCGTTTTACATGAAGATGCAACCAAACTAAATCGCCCTCTGATGCGGCACGCTTTACTGACATTGATAACTGCGGAAATTTTTTATATCGCTTAGCAAAAATGGCTAATAATGCTTCTCGACCATCTTGCACATGGGGCGAGTGTTGAATATAGTTTTCAACAATGCAATCTGCTTTCAAAATTTCAAGGCGTTTAGCGGGCTTGAGATCATTTCGGTTCTCAAGTATCTCCATACAATATAAAGCTTTATCTAAATTATTTTGCTCTTGCTCTGTTCGAGTCACTTCCGTTGCGAGTGCACTAGTAGCAAAAGTGCTCGAAAAAAAAGTACATACAAATAAAGTAAAAATTAATTTTAAGACTGTCATTTAAGCTCCCTTTAATAAATCAACTACTATTGGTTTATGGCTCAGCAATACCTTTAGATATAAAAATGAGACTGCTAATCTAATCATGACCGCCAGCAAAATGCCCGGTCCAGCCTGCCTCTGTTGAAACTCAAAAACGTCCACGCAAGAACACACATTGAAATCGCATACTTATGCTTATTGCCTTTCTTAACTCTGAATGCTCAGCATTTCTACAAACCCGCAACAGTATAACTAAACCCAAAAACAGTATTGCCATTCTTCGACCGAAAAAAGTGCAGAGTTGCTTTGTTCAATACCACATAAACTAAAGAGGTGTTCATGGTAAAGTAAAGATGCAGCAAACAAAGAACATGCTATTGAAGCTGTAAAAGTACTAATTTTTGAAGCTAAATATAATTGTCCTTATCTAAATAACTTGACTGTTGATGTAGATAAATAAGCCATATCAATAGTACCTATATTTATACTTCAGGATAGTCTAATAAACAACCACTTAAATGCTCACAAATCGCTTTGTCAGCACATCTTTGTGCATGATGTCGAAATTCAAAAAGATAAAAATGACCTCATTAAAAGTAGCCTTCATTAAAGTCGATAGCCTGGTCACTGTAACCTGGAAAGTAAAACCGCCAGCCTTGTTGTTGTTTTTCGTCTAGTCGTATTTTCAGTAATTTAACACTTAAACAATAAGCTTGAAGTGCGTCGACACCATATGCAAATTCATCGATATTCAGAGCTTGAATGCGCACCTTACAGCGAAAATCGCCTCCGGGTAAAGGGTCAAGTTCAGGAGCGCGGACTTCAATATTCAGTTTAATTCTCTCGCCCGAAGCGTTAATGGCATCATATTCAGCGTTTATCATTATTAATCCAATCTCAATTTAATTTGCTTTTATCTTCTCTTTAACACCTTCCATGACTTTAATGTCGTTGCCTTCATGAATCTCAAAAGCAATACTTGGAGAATCCGGCGTATGATCCATAAATACATAGCACAGGTACTGCTCCTTGCCTTTTTCAAACATAAAAGAATAACCTCCGCCACTGCCTTCCATGTTCATTTCTCCGGCCCCAAGCACTAAAGAAGGTGCATCTTTTTGCGTTTTATCTGGCGCCCACAATACCAGCCTGTAACTGCCATCATCGAGTTCATCAATTCGCAAAATTCTGTTTTTAGTTTTACCGGCCAGTATTGATTTTTTGTAGCCTTGGAGGCTAGCGTGTACTTTTTGTTTAGAGCGGTTGATTAACTCCTTTTTCATCACTGCCTCTGTTGCTGATTGGTGATTTATAGCTGATATAAACCCTGAAGCATCAATCCAAACAACGCCATGTGACAGCATGATGCCTCTCCACCCCATATGACTCCAGTCTTTTTCAGTATCTGAGTTAATAATTAAGTTTATAAGTGCGTCATCAAAAACTTCTTTGTATCGTTTGATAAATTCAGCTTCGTTTTTGATTGCTGGGATCGGGTGTTCTCTATTAAGGGGATAAGCGACCAACTTAGAGATTGCTTCAACATCGTTTTGTTGAAAAGCTTTTTTTACAACTTGAGTTTGTGCTTGCAGCGCTTTATCTAGCGTAAGTGCATTAAAACTAAGGGTAAGAAAGGCGAGAAAAACCGCTTTTAGGGCATTCATAAAGTAATTCAATCCATTCATTGATTAATAACGGTTTATGCACCGTCAAAGTACCTATTATAACAACAGACACCCATTACTTATTGTCACTACTTAGAATGAATAAATGCTGAAGCAGTCCACTCAAATAAAAACGTGCGAGACAAACAATGTAACGCACGCTTTAAAAATTAACTGACTGCGATTTAACCGAATGAACGCGCTTTCAAATACGCTTCACGACTTTGTACGTTTGTCAGATAACGGGCAATATTTTCGCGGCCTTCTAGCAAGTTTAGACTACCTGCAATTTCAAGTGTAACTGTCATCATGATGTCGGCTGCTGAGAACTCATCACCAGCAAAGTAGACTTGCTGAGCAAGTACCGAATCTATGTATGAAAAGTCTAGATTTAGTTCTTTGGCAATATACCCGTCCATCGGGTTTGTGCCACTGCGCTCTTCCATTTGCATCAGCAAGCTTGTGATCACAGGTAAGCCCAAAGAGCCTTCTGCAAAGTGCGACCACTCTACATATTGATAGTAGGCCTTGCTGCCTTTTTCTGGGCGTAAACGCTGTTCTGTGTCTTGGTCAAGAATGTATTCCATAATTGCACCTGACTCACAGATCACTATGTCATTGTGCTCAATGATCGGCGCTTTATTTAATGGATGTACTTTACCTAGACTTGCGGGCGCTAAACGCGTTGCCGCATCGCGTTCGTGTTTCTCAATTTCATATGCCATACCTAACTCTTCTAGCAGCCATAACACGCGGGTTGAACGCGATTGATTAAGATGATGTACTTTAATCATAAATCATTCCTTATTTTACAGATGTTGCTAGCCAATGACTCAGCTAACAATTTCACCAAAAACTCACCTACCGCATGGGCACTTGCTGGGTTTTGACCTGTCACTAAACGGTCGTCTTGAATGACAAACTCATTCCAAGGTTGCACCTTGCTATATTGAGCCGCTTTTCGCGTTAACGCTTCTTCTAATAAGAAAGGAATATCATTGATGGTGCCAAAGTCGACTTCTTCTTCTCGGGTAAATGCAGTGACTTCTTTATCAGCAATTAATAATTCGCCATTGCTGAGTGTAATTGGCAATAATGCAGCTGGGCCGTGGCACACTGCCGCAATGATCCCACCCGCTTCATAATGCTTGGCTGCCATTGCTGCGACTTCTTCATTGCTTGCTAAATCTGACAGTAAACCAAAGCCACCTGGGTAGAAAATAGCATCATAGTCGTCTACGTTGACCTGAGAGATAGGCACGGTATTGTTGATCTGCGTTTGGAATGACGCGTCACCTAATACCTTATTATTTACCTCGTCACCCTCAATATCGGTGCCATAAAGTGGCGCTTTACCACCTTGAATAGAGACAATATCAAACCCAATGTTATTCGCATTTAATACATCAACAACATGCGTTAGCTCTGGTGCATAGGTACCATTAGCTTGATCTGTACTGCCTAGTGTTGCGTGATTAGTGACTGGAATAAGTACTTTTTTCATGATGATTACCTTAACTCAGTGTTGTCATAAAGTTGTTTGATGCTTTTGTGCAAACTGCTAAAAAGACGATATGGATACTGTATATTGTTCCCCAGCAAATGATAATTAGCTAAATCTGTGAAACTCTTTTGCCATTTAGCAACAACCAATACAAGTAATTGATTCAAGCTAATAAGATACGGCGCTGCCCACAGGAAGATCGCTTTTCTATTTCTTTCTTTAAAAACCTAAAATTGATTTAATCCGTTTCATGCAAACCTATTGCTTAGCCTTTAAACAACTACTTAAAGTTGTTTATGTTAAAGTAGTAGGTGGTGCTTTAGAAAAAGCTAACACAATATCTAAAGCACAGATACAATGAGTGATATAATAGAAAAAGTTGAAGCGCAGGAGTAATGATGGAGCTAGTTATAACAGGTTTATTAATTATGTTAACTAGTGGATTCATTATAAGTATTACATATGGTTTTTGCCCGAGGTTGATGCAAACATCAGTTATAATTCCCACATTTAAAGGACATAAAGGTGTTCGTTACTTTATGATTGCCGTTTTCATTATGGGCTTATTCAGAGTTTTGACCATTTTTTTGATTTGAGCTGAGCATCATAAGTGGATATTAAGCTCTAAAGGAGCATCAATTGCTTCATCTTCTAACAGCCACTTATGTTTGTATTAAAAAATGAGATGCCTAGCCTTTCCACTGCACTAGCAAATACAAAGCTGACGATAAGTGATTGTTAAATAACACCTGCAAATATTTACGAAATAGGCAAAGTAGTGATGGACAGTTTTGAAGGTATTTTTGAGTTTCTGGCTGTTTCCGAAAGCGGTGGCTTTTCAGCGGCTGCAAAAAAGTTAAACTGCTCCACCAGCCATGTCAGCCGACAAGTTTCTCGCTTAGAAGAACGCTTAGGCTCGCGTCTTTTAGCACGTACCACACGCCAAATTAGCCTTACTGAAAATGGCGAGTTTTACTACCAACAGTGCAAGCAACTCGTCACTGGCTTACAACAAGCCAACGAACAATTAAGCCAGCAGCAATATCAGTTATCTGGCACGCTTAGAGTCAGTGCTGCAGGTGGGTTTGCCGAAAGTTACATCGCCCCTGCTCTGATGGAATTTGCCAAACAGCACCCCGAGCTCAATATTGAAATAGACTTCAATTCTCGACTGGTTAATTTTGTTGAAGACGGTATCGACTTTGCTATTCGCTATGGCGAATTGAATGATTCAAACCTCATCGCCCGTAAGTTAATTAGCCGCTCTATGATGGTGGTTGCCAACCCTGAATATCTCAAAACCTATGGCATACCAAACCATCCCAACCAACTAAAAAGCCATCGCTGTATTATCGCCAATAACGACCAATGGGCGTTTAATATCAACGGTACCAAACAAAGTGTGAAAGTCACTGGTAACTGGCGCAGCAATAACGCCAATGTGGTACGCGAAGCCTGCGAGCAAGGTCTGGGTATCGCCTATATGCCCGAAAGCACCTTCACAGAATCAATCGAACAGCAAAAGCTGGTACCGCTTTTAGACTCATATTGCATTAAAGGCGCAACCAGCTGGATTGTTTATCAGAACAAGCAATTTATGCCGCTCAGGGCACGCCTAGCCATAGACTTTTTATTGGAGCGGTTTGCAAAGTGGTAAATTAAAACTGCATTCAGATTAGGTGTTTAGACTATTAGTACGTTTTCAAACAACGACATACAAATGGATTTATACACTCTCTTTTTAACCGCTTTACATAAACTCAAAACGCTATCAGTATGCTCTATTTTTCTCTTGAGCACCTTTTCGCCTTTGGCCAGTTCAAGCGTTTGCTATGGCACGACATCAAACGGTAGTTTACAAAATGGTGTTCAGCTACCAAAAGCAGGCAGTAACTTTGTTGGTTATAGTGAAATAGCAAGATTAGCTGGGCGCACATACGTGCACTCAAAAGTCAAAGATATCATCCTTGATGCTTATTCTCGTTTAGAAAAATCCGAACCTGACAAAGTATTTAAGTATGCAGAAACAGGCTTTGTTGACGGTGGAAAGTTTCGACCTCATAAAACACATCAAAATGGTTTATCTGTAGATTTCATGACTCCCGTATTAAATGAGAATGGTAAATCAGTTCACCTTCCTACCCACCCTTTTAACAAATTTGGTTATAACATTGAATTTGGTAATGAAGGTAAATTTGATGAGTATCAAATAGATTATGTCGCGTTTTCTGCACATCTAGTTGCATTACACAAGTCGTCAAAAAAACATGGCGTAGACTTATGGCGAGTTATTTTTGATCCAAATTTACAGCCCAATTTGTTCAAAACCAAATATGGGAATTACCTTAAAACACACATACAGTTTTCAACAAAACGCTCATGGGTAAGACATGATGAGCACTATCATGTGGATTTTGCAGTGCCTTGTGAGGAATAAAAGCCTAGCGTTGCTTCTCTAGGCTCTTCCTTAACCGCTAGAATGATTCATCTTATGAACGGGTGATGGGAGGATTTACTTAAGTATGTGACTCCATAACATCATAAGCATAGCTCTTTTAAACCATTACCTTTGAACCTAAAGCATATATTCCTGCTATTGATTCTTGAAATTGCTCAGAGGTATACCTATTTAAAAGCTTTAAATGTAGGATACCTTCATGATCGTCGCCATTGATGTGCAATACACTAACGATAAAGCATTTGTTGCTTGTGTGGCCTTTGAAAATTGGCATGCGGAGTCTCCACTCAAGGAATACACAACAGTTGTAAACCATGTCGAAGAGTACGAACCAGGCGCTTTTTACAAAAGAGAGTTGCCTTGTATCCTAAAAGTGCTGTCTGACCATGCTCTTAAACCAGATACCATTGTTGTTGACGGGTATGTTTATTTAGATGCTAATCAAAAGCCCGGTTTAGGTAAACATGTGTTTGATGCCCTTCGTGGTGAATCGTCTGTTGTAGGAGTTGCGAAAAAAACCTTTTCAGATATTGGTGATGAACATGCGATATATCGAGGAGAAAGTAATAAACCCCTCTATGTGACCAGCACTGACTCAACACAAGTCGCAAAACAGCATATTTTACATATGCATGGTAAACACCGAATTCCAACGTTATTGAAACGTGCTGATCAACTATGTCGTGAGTTTGCCAAAAGTAGCCAGAATTTTAGCGAAGAGTTTAATATATGAATAAAGCCATTTTCAGACTTGCAGTAATTGATGATGCAGAAGAGATAAACTCTGTATCAACACATCTAGGGTATCAAAGATTATCTGAAAATCAGGCCTCAGAAAAGTTGCTGTCACTACTGAATTCTGAAGCTGATCAGATTTTTGTCGCCGAACTAAAAGGTAAAATAATCGGTTGGATACATCTATTTTATGCACGCCGACTAGCATCAAATGACTTTTATGAAATTGGTGGATTGGTCGTAAATCCTGAGTATAGAGGTCAGGGCATTGGTAAAAACTTAGTTAAGTTTGCGACATCTCAAGTCACTGAGGTAGTTCGTGTTCGGTGCAATGAAACTCGACTAGAAAGCCATCTATTTTATGAACAGCAAGGCTTTAAAAGTACTAAGTCTCAGCGTGTATTTGTAAAATAAAAACTCGGCTTAACGCAAAACAGTAGCTAAAAACCTATTACTTAGCTTTTACTGTTATCCAAAGTTATTTACAAAATATATTGGTCTAATACATTTATTAAATTTTCTAGAACAATTGCAGTTTAAAAATCCATCAGATACCATCGAATAAATACCTAAAAGGAATACATTCATGATAAAAAACTGCATGGTCGTGCTGTCTTTATTAATTTCAACCTCAGCGCTATCACAACCAAAAGACTTTTCTGAGCTGACAATAAACCAGCTTCATCAAGGGGTAAAAGCAGGTCAGTTTACTTTTGCCGAAGTTACCCAGTATTACTTAAGCAACATACAAAAACATAACCCTCAACTAAACGCAGTGATAACTGTCAATCCCGACGCCTACCAGCAAGCTTTGAGCAAAGACAAACACTACAAAGAAAATGGAAAACAAGGCATTTTATTTGGTGTACCCGTTTTACTAAAAGACAACATAGATACCAAGTTAATGGCAACCACTGCCGGGGCGCTCGCGTTGCGAAATCATTACCCAAGCAAAAATGCACCTATTGTTGAGATGTTGCTTTCAGAAGGCGCAATCATTTTAGGAAAAGCAAATTTAAGTGAATGGGCAAACTTTAAATCTTCACCTAGCTCGAGTGGTTATAGCCATGTCGGTGGTCAAGTAAAGAATCCTTACGACCTAACTATGACTCCTTGCGGCTCTAGCTCTGGCTCTGCTGTGGCAGTATCTAGTAACCTAGCATTAGTCAGTATTGGTACAGAAACCGATGGTTCAATTCACTGCCCAAGCGCGCTCAATGGCGTTGTTGGTTTTAAGCCGAGTATTCATCATATTTCCCAAACAGGGATCATCCCGATTGCGCATTCTCAAGATACAGCAGGCCCTATTACAAGAACCGTGACTGATGCTGAGCTTACTTATTTAGCAATCTCGGAGTATGCTCACAAAGAGTCACCTTCAACTAATTCATTGCAGGGTAAACGCATTGGAGTTATTCCAGGCATAAACCAGTTTAATCAAGCTTATAAAGCTGAATTTGAAGACACCTTAAAACGCTTGGGTTCAGCGGGTGCAACTATCGTTAACGATATCCAGTTCAACCATATGGATAAAATATTTCCAGCTGAATTTGATGTACTGTTGTACGAGTTTAATCATGGCGTCACTGCTTATTTAGCAAATACTGGCGATGGTGTCAGTGTTAAATCACTGCCTGAACTAATTGAATACAACAAAAAATTGAACGATCAAAAACAAGAGCTCTTACTTGCCTCACTTCAAGCAAATGACGAAGCTAAATACAAACAAGCTGTCGCTGCGATAAACAAATACGCTAAGCAACAATTAAAGGAAATATTTAAACAACATAAACTCGATGCCATTATTGCACCGAGTGTTGGCTCTGCATGGAAAATAGATCCGATCAATGGAGACAAATTTACAGGTAGCAGCTCAACACTTGCCGCCGTAACTGGCTCACCAAGCATCACTATCCCTATGGGGTTAAAAGACGGGATGCCGTTTGCTGTAAGTATTATTGGTGACTTAGACCAAGATATGAAAGTGCTTGAAATCGCAAAGCTGCTTGAGCAATTAACTCAGGGGCGAGTCGCACCTAAGCTATAAAATGGAAAAGCATAGTGCTAAGCAAGAATCTTAAAGATTTTTTTAAATTAACTGATCTTTTCTAATAGCAGCTGCGTTTAACATATTGAAGGGTCGAAACGGTGTTGCATTCACCAATAACTAGTCCTTGCATTTAGTAAACCCCTTCACCATTCGCAGAAATTAAGCGCACTACCCTACAGTGCGCTTTTTCTGTTTTAAAGCTCATCAAAACCATACATTTTATTAAAGCCTGGAATTTTACTTGCCCAAACCGGTGTTGGCGCTCCAACAATATCAGTGAGTATGTCTAAAAATAGCTGAGTTTTTAATGCCAAATCTCTATGTGGATAAACAGCAAAGAAGTTACCGTAATTACTGAGCTCTATACCTGTCATTATTGGGGTAAGTTCACCGTTTTTAACTTCGTCCCCGAGCATTTGCGCGGTTGCAGCTGTCAGCATACGACCATTCAAAGCTGTTTTAATCAGTAACTCGGCTTCATTCACTTTATAAGCCGTATTCAAATGAAGAAACGCTTGCTTACCGCTTTCATCTATATACTTGATTTTGTCTATGACGAAGCCGGGGCACAATAAACCACTGCAGGTAGTTGCTCTAATTCTGCAATGCTTTTTGGCTCACCGAATTTTGCTAAGTACGCGGGAGAAGACAGCAACAGTAAGCGATTTCTTGCAATTTTTCTAGCGATCAGATTTGACTCTAAAGGCTCTCCCATCCGAATACCCAAATCAAACCCTTCACCGAT
Source organism: Pseudoalteromonas sp. BZB3 (assembly GCF_040104455.1). NCBI lineage: Bacteria > Pseudomonadati > Pseudomonadota > Gammaproteobacteria > Alteromonadales > Pseudoalteromonadaceae > Pseudoalteromonas > Pseudoalteromonas sp. BZB3. The sequence goes on from NZ_JBECOS010000010.1 coordinate 275,234, forward strand.
CACATCAACTAGCCTGTCTTCAAGCAAAAGCTCAATCGTGACATCAGGATATTTCTCTTGGTAAATTGTTACGGCTTGCTGAACATATTGGCGTCCAAACAAGGTTGGGCTGGCTATTTTTAACTCCCCTCTTGGCTCGGTATGATAATTCTGTGCTAAACGTTTCGAGTCACTTAATACAGTGCGATGTTGCTTCGCTTGATTTAGCATCTCAACCCCTGCAGCGGTAAAAGAAATAGCCCTTGTTGAGCGATTTAATAGGTATACCTCAAGCTCTTCTTCAAGCTTCGTTATTTGCTTTGAAATCGCGGAACGATTGACATTACGGTATTCCGCGACTTTAGCAAAACTGCCCAACTCAGACACTTCCAACAGGAATAATAATCGACTTGCCAGATCCATAACCCACCCAATTGGTTCCTAATTGGAATCACTATAATTCAATTTGGCTTTTTTTTAGATAACAAATTAAACCTTAAAGTGTGCTCAACAACACGGCAAATTGCCACTTAATACACGTAAAAGAGTCATCTCATGTCTAAACTCGCAATTACAAAACAAGCTGGTGTCGCAACTGTTTTAATTTAGAATCCGACAATCAATATATTAACCAGTGATTTAATAAACGAAATCAATGCATTCATGCTGTCTTTAAAAGATGACAGAGATACCAAAGTGGTGGTTTTTACGTCTTTTCATGACACTTTTTTTATCGCTCATTTAGATTTACATGTCATTAATGGCACGCAAGGTGGCCAAACGGCATCAATCGAATTTAATCATATGATTGAAAACATCAAAGCGATGAAGCAGTTGTCTATTGCAGTAGTTGATGGCGTGGCTAGAGGAGGTGGCAATGAGTTTGTAATGGCTTGTGACTTGGCCTATGGCACTGAAAGTGCGGCATTTGCGCAACCAGAGCTTTACATTAACATACCTACAGGTGGTCAAGGTGCGGTTCAATTCGCAAGGCGTTTAGGTAAAGGCAAAGCACTGCAAGCGTTACTCACAGGTGCTGATTTTACTGCTCAACAAGCGGAAACGCTGAATATCATTACTCAATTTGTACCAAAGTGTGATCTCGATGAATTTTTAGCACCTTTACTCGCACTAGTTAGTCACTGGGAGTTGCGAGATATTGCCATGAATGCGGGTGCAGAATTAGAATTGAGATACTTTTTAGACCGCGCCAAAGAACAAAAAACGCAAACTATCATCAAAGCATTTTTAAAACATGATGGCCAAACTGAACGCGAAGCACATAACATTCAAGGGATCTTTCAAGATACAGCGGCAGAATTAAGTTAGTAAATGCATAGAGGCTAATCGAGGTTAGCCTCTTAATTCACTAGCCTATTCATTGGCTGATGTTCTGTCGTAAATCAAGATTATTCACCTGAACGACTGATCGCTTCTTTACCGTTATAAACTAAGCGTGTCGACCAAGGAATAGGATTTCGAAGCGCAAAGTGTGCCATACAGCCATTTTCAGCTTCATCCAATAGATCTTTGATTTTCTCTTCAGGCTCTGGGCTTTCGATGAGCACATGAGTCTCGACTACATCACAGCCGCCATCTGTCATGTAACCATGCTCACGCATGTGTCCCAAGTTTGTACGAAATACAATGCGCTGCTCTAACTTTAAGCTATCTACCTGAATTTTTCGTGCCGTCAAAATATCGGTTAAATGTGTCATCAAGCAAAAACCAATGCCTGCCGAGAAAAATGCCAGTGGCGGCGGCGCAGTATCTTCACCTACAGGAGGTTGTTCGTCACAATATAATTTCACTGGGCTAAAGCCCGGAATATTCACCGAAACCACACCGGTTTTACTTTGCATATTGCCTGCTTCTGCACTTAAGTTGACTTCAAAGCGGTACGGCTCTGGGTGCTTTGCTTTAGCAAATTTTGAAGGTTGGTATTGAGTTGTTGCGGGTTGCTCAGGGCTTCTCTCACCTACGTGATAAAACTTTTGTTCTGTCATGATGCTCTCTTTAAACGTGTTTTTGTTTAAAAATAGCTTATGCCATTTTGTCTGCAGGGTGCCGTCAAAATAGCCTAAAATTGAATCTAGTTTGATGTTATCCTTTATCTTAAAGGTAAAATATGACGGAAACCACCATGCTTGAGAAGCAAGACAAAAAAATACTTTCACAGCTACAGAGTAACGGCCGCATGTCTATGGTTGATTTGGCCAAAGAAACCCATATGTCTGAATCGACTTGTTTACGTCGCACCAAAACGCTTGAAGAGAAAGGCGTCATTAAAGGTTACAGTGCCGTACTCGATGCCGAAGAAGCAGGGTTTGGAGTATTAGCCTTTGTGCAGGTGAGCATTGACCAGAAAAATGAAGCGGCATTTGATAAATTCAAACTGGCTGTGATTGAGCACCCACTTATTTTAGAATGCTATTCGCTCTCTGGTGCCTATGACCACTTAATGAAAGTCGTTGCGCGTTCAAATAAAGAACTTTCTCGTTTTATACTCAAAGAATTAAGAAGTTTTCCTGAAATTAAAGAAGCACAAACCTTATTTGTGTTAGATCAGGTTAAACACACCACTGCCTTGCCTGTAGAGTTGGATTAAGGTGTCGCCTTTTTGCATGTTAGCTCAATTCAATATCATGCGATTCTGACCACTGTCGCAATGCTTCTAAAATACTCAAGGCTGAGCGCCCGAACTCTGTGAGCTCATAGGTCACAGCAACAGGGCGTTCACTGATTACTTTGCGCAACACCATGCCTTCTTGCTCTAACTCTTTAAGTCTTTGGTCGACCATTTTCTTGGTGGCGCCGCCTAACATACGTGACAAATCATTGAATCTCACTGGCTCATCTTTTAAGTGATAAATAATCGAGCCCTTCCACTTACCACCAATTAAACGCATGCCTTTTTCTATAGCACAGGGTTCAGTACAGGCATCTAAAACTTTTTTTCGCCCTTTACTATCTGTTTCTACTCGACTTTTCATTTTTTGACGCTCATTTTTAATAGGTTACTAAAAGTATACTAATTGATTAAGGTTGATAGGTTTCTAAAATATACCACAAGTTAATTGCAAACACACTGGAGCAAAACATGAGCAATATTTTAATCATCAATGGTCATCAGTATTACCCGTTCTCTGAAGGTAAGTTAAACGCAACCTTGGTAGACAAAGCTGTCAGCATTTTTCAAAGCAAGGGTCATTCAACTCGCGTTGTGACGATGCAAGACAACATCGACGTCGAAAAAGAGCTTGAAAACCACCAATGGGCTGACTATGTATTCTTACAAACACCGGTCAATTGGATGGGCGTAACTTGGTCTTTCAAAAAGTATATGGATGAAGTTTACACAGCAGGTATGGGCGGTGCACTGTGCTTAGGTGACGGTCGAAATGAACAAGCACCTAAAGCCAACTATGGCAAAGGCGGTACAATGACAGGCACTAAATACATGCTTTCACTGACATTTAATGCACCTGAAGAATCATTTAACGACACTAATGACTTTTTTGAAGGTAAGTCAGTTGATGACTTAATGTTCCCTATGCATATGAATTTTAAGTTTTTTGATATGCAACCTATGGCCACATTTGCCTGCTTTGATGTGATGAAAAACGCCGATATTGAGAACGATTTAAAACGCTTTGAAGCACATTTAAACGCACATTTTTAAAATTCACTCTAGGATAATAAAATGAACTCAGATTACACGACTAAACTTCATGCGGGCGCTGTTTTTCCTGACACCACTGCCACTTTACGAAGTGGTGAGTCAGTCAATCTTGCAAAGCCAAAGACTGGTTTTGATTGGAAACTTGTGCTGGTGTATCGTGGTAAGCATTGCCCTTTATGTACTCGCTATCTCAACCAGCTAGAGCAGTTTAAAGGCGCCCTAACCGACATTGGCGTCGACATCATTGCCGTCTCTGGCGACAGTAAAGCGCAGCTAGAGGCACACCGTGAGCAATTAGAGATAAGCTATGACATAAGTTATGGCTTGAGTATTGAGCAAATGAAAACGCTTGGCTTATACATCTCAGATCCGCGCTCAGAACAAGAAACTGATCACCCATTTGCTGAGCCTGGCTTGTTCGTAATAAACGCTGAAGGTCATATTCAGGTGGTCGATATTTCAAACAATCCATTTGTGCGTCCTGAACTTCAAGCACTTGTAAATGGCTTAGCATGGATCAGAAACCCAGACAATAACTACCCTATTCGTGGTATGCACAGGTAAGTTTATGTTTAATAAATTAACCGGATTTTGCTTTCTTTGTTTATTGTTGGTGTTCAATGTACAAACCAAGCCTGTTTATGAACATGCGCATCTTGCTTCACCTGAGCACTACAGCGTGTTGCTTGAAAACGAACAGGTACTGGTACTCAAAATGGTACTTAAACCCGGTGAGAGTGACCGTTTTCATAAGCACAATGCCGAAACTGTGTATTTTCAACAAGGTGGCCATGCTGTTATAAAAACTGAAAAAGCTTCACTCAACATAGATATCCCTGATGGCCACACTATGTGGCACGATCAATGGGTACATCAAGTGAGTAATGTTGGCGACACCGAAATTATTGCGATTATTGTGGAGTCAAAGCAGACTAACTAAGATGTGATTTTAGGCAACAAATTGAATACCATAACAAAAACGCCTTTTAGTATATTAACTAAAAGGTGTTTTAATATTTGTTAGCTTAAACTTCGTAGTAGGCCAAGAAGAAGTCGATGGTATCTTCAGCCAATTTAGTGATCTCTTGCTCAGTCAATGACTCTGCTTGATGCAAAATTTGCGGCCAAAATGCTTGGCCTTTTAATAAGCTCACCAACTGCTCATGCGCTAAACGTGGCTCAGCCTCTTTGATTTTTCCATCCTGCATGGCCGACTTTAACCATCGGATTGTTGTCGTTTCTTGTTCGAAAAACTCACCAATGTTATCGACAAATTTGTCTGGGTTGAATAAACACACCCCCATCGCAACGCGAATAAGTTCATGCATCTTTTTGTCATTCATGAACTGAATTTCTTTCACCACCAGCTCATGAAGTTGCGCTTTTACAGGGGTCGTGGCATCGTAAGGAAAGTCGTGGTTTACGAAGTTTTGACTCCAAATATCTTTAATTATTTCTGTAACTAAAGTCTCTTTATTTTGGAAGTGATTGTACACGGTACGCTTCGACACGCCAGCAGTTTCGGCCACTTTATCCATGCTGGTATCACTTACACCATATTTTTGAAACGCCTCTACTGCGCCATTCACTATGGCTTCACGCTTAAGCTCACTACGTGTTTTTTTAACTTCGCTCATAACTCACTCTCAGATATCTGACTAGGTTATTTTTACACTAATTAGTTTACTTTTCAATTTTCACCAGTAAACTACACCGTATAGTTTACTTGCTAGACTGCCAAGTTCGTTTAATATTCCAGCAGCAGCAAGTCAAAAAATTAATTTCACTTTTTGGCGAGCCTATACAGTATGAAACTTAATGCTTTAGTTAATTTAACAACCCTCAAGGTCACGACTGCATTTATTATGACAATCGCTATGTCGTCTGCCCTCACCGCTTGCGCGCCTGCCAACGAGCAGCAAACAGAAACGCAAGTTGTTCAAACAGTAAAACTTTCACCTGTTATAACCAACGCGAAGCAATATACCCGAACTTTTCCTGCTGAAGTTGCGGCAGTAAAAACCATAGATTTAAGTTTTGAAGTGTCAGGCCGTCTTATCAATACCAAGCTGCAAACCGGATCTGTGGCGAATGAAGGTGAGATTTTGGCGAAAATCGACCCAACGCTTTTCAAACAAAGAGTACAAGAAGCACAAACGCGATTGAATCAAGCCGCAAGAGATTTAAAACGTATTGAAGCGACAGCTAAAAATGGTTTGGCCTCACAAAGTCAATTAGACAATGCGAAAACGAACTTTGAATTAGCTGAAATAGCCCTGAGTAAAGCCGAGCAAGACTTGAGTTACACTACGCTTTCGGCGCCATTTAATGCACAAGTATCTGAACGCTTTGTTGAAAACGGTAACTATGTAAAAGCTGGCGACATCATCGCCAAATTGCAAGATGTTTCACTATTTTACTTCAACGTGAATGTGCCTGAGCGCCTGCTTAGTAGCTACCAACAAGGTAGTTTACTCAAAACTGAAGCCCATATTATTTCTACTCCAGAAAAGAAGTATGAACTTACTTACATAGAGCATGCCACACAGCCTGATCCCATCACACAAACATACAAAGTCGTATTTGCTGCACAAGTCAGCGACAACAGTTTAACACCCGGTGCTCGCGCCATTGTTAAAGTCAGTCTCGAAGACAATGCAAACGATGATGTGATGTTAGTACCTTTCAATGCATTACAAGGTAGTAACGCTGACGGCTTTCATGTTTGGGCATACGACAAAGCCAATTCAACCGTGCAAAAACGCAACGTCGAGGTACTTAAAATTGATAACAATATGGCTGCCATTGCTCAAGGTTTAAGTAGAGATGATTTAGTGGTTGCAGCCGGCGCACCGAAAATGCGTGAAGGTTTAGCAGTAAAACCGTATAAAGCGGAGCTATAACCATGGATATCGCACGTTATGCCATAAAAAATCCAGTCAACATCTGGTTGCTGGTGATCGTATTTTTAGTCGGTGGTGCCGTTGCCCTTGGTAAAATTGGTCGCTTAGAAGATCCCGCCTTTACTATTAAACAAGTGCAAGTAGTCACGCAGTTTCCCGGTGCCAGTGCCGAGAAAGTAGAGCGCGAGATCACCGAGCCTTTAGAAATTGCATTACAGCAAATGCCGCAATTAAAGCGGTTAACCTCAATTTCTAAGCCAGGCATTTCTGAAATTTCAGTCGAAGTGCAATCACATTTTGATTCTGATGTACTCCCCCAAATATGGGATGAACTCAGAAAACGCTTAAGAGATGCAGCAAAACAATTGCCTACGGGCAGCCACGCCCCCAATGTGTATGATGACTTTGGTGATGTATACGGCATGTATTACGCACTCAGTGCCCCTGACTTTTCTCTACATGAGTTACGTGAATTTGCCCGCGTTATTCGTCGCGAACTGTTAGTAACAGAAGGCGTTGCAAAAGTGCAAGTGAGCGGTATTCAGCAAGAGCAATTAGTGGCTTATATCAACCCCTATCAACTATCTGGCTTAGGGATCTCTTTTCCTGATCTAACCAGACTATTGCAAGAAAACCTGCAGCCATTTAACGGCGGTCGTGTTGAAGTGGAAGGTCGCCAGCTTCGTTTAGTTGTTGAAAATCCAGTTGATCACATTGAAGAAATTTATAATCTCACCTTAGTCGTACCAGGGACGAATCAGTCAATCAAAGTTCGTGATATCGCCACTCTTAAGTTTGAGCCAGTCGACATTCAACCTGTGCTTATTCGATATCAAGGTCACGATGCCATTACTCTGGCTGTTTCTGCCATTAATGATGTGAACATTGTTGAAGTGGGCCAACGTGTTAACGATAAAGCCAATGAATTACTGACAAAATTACCCGCAGGGATCACCCTCACGCCTATTTATGATCAAGCAGCCATCGTCGATGAGTCAGTAAAAGGCTTTATTAATAACTTGGTGCTATCGGTTGTGGTTGTAACACTGACCTTGATGCTATTCATGGGCTGGCGCTCAGGCGTGGTGGTTGGCTCTGTACTATTAGTAACCGTCATGGGCACGGTGTTAATCATGTGGTTAATGGGATTACAGTTAGAGCGTATCTCGTTAGGCGCGATGGTTATCGCGATGGGTATGCTGGTCGACAATGCCATCGTGGTTGCAGAAGGTATGATGCTGCGCATGAAGCAAGGTAAAAAAGCCGCTGAAGCTGCAAGCTTTATTGTCAAAAGAACACAATGGCCATTGTTGGGCGCTACCATTATAGGGATCGCAGCCTTTTCTGGTATTGGTTTATCTGACGATGCAACAGGTGAATTTCTGTATTCTTTATTCGCCGTTGTTTTGGTGTCTTTAATGCTGAGCTGGGTTCTTGCAATCACAGTCGTGCCGCTATTTGGAAAGTACTTTTACAAAGTTGAACAAAGCCAAGCTGACCAACAACAGCATAGTGCATTTTACCGTGGCTATGAAAAAGTACTTCGTGGTGCGCTTAAGCTCCGCTGGCTCACGGTTGCTGGCTTATTCGCAATCACAGTTGTGGCATATGGCAGTTTTGGCTTAGTCAAACAAGGTTTCTTTCCGCCATCAAATGCGCCATTGTTCTTTGTGCATTATTGGGGCCCGCAAGGCCAAGATATTCGCGAGACCACCCGTAAAGTCGCGCTTACCGAAGCACTTATTTTAGAGCATGATGAAGTCGAGTCTGTCACCAGTTTTGTTGGTCGTGGGGCAGATAGATTTACCCTAACTTATGCACCACAGCAACCAAATGAAAGCTATGGCTACTTCTTGGTGCGCACGCACAATCGTGATGAAATCGATGGTCTGATCCAAAAGCTTAATAGGAGTATGCCTGCACTCGATTTAAACGCCGATTTTTATACTGAGCGTATGCAATTTGGCCCGGGAGGAAGCGCAAAGCTCGCGGTTAGATTCTCAGGTCCAGATGCCGAGGTACTGCGAGAACTTGCCGAACAAGCCGAGTTGCTGATGATAAATGATGGGCAAATTCGAGATATTCGTCACAACTGGCGCGAAAAAGGGCTTGTGCTGAATGCCCACTATGACTCTGTCAGCGCAGGTATTGCTGCTGTATCTCGTAACGATTTCGCACAAGCCATTCAATATGCCTCAAATGGACTTGAGTTAGGTAAGTTACAAAATGGTGATTACAGCTACTCAATCAAAGCCAAAGTGGCAGGAGTTGAACAAAACGATATCGAAGCCATTGAGAACAGCCAAGTTTGGAGTTCATCACAGCGCACTTATATTCCTTTTAAACAGGTTTCAAAGGGGGTTGAATTAGAAAATGAAGAAACTCTTATTCATCGTCGAGATCGTGTTAGAACCATTACCATTTCGGCAGAGCCTGGCTTTAACGAAACCGCAGGTAAAGCGTTTGCCCGCATTAAGCCACAAATTGAAGCCCTACCACTACCTGATGGCTACAAAATTGAATGGGGTGGCGAGTACGAATCATCAAGAGACGCGCAAGAAGCCCTAGGCACAGGCCTACCTGCTGGTTTCTTAGTAATGTTATTAGTGTCTATTTTGCTATTTGGTCGCGTGCGTCAGCCGCTCATAATCTGGCTTGTGGTGCCTATGGCCGCAGTAGGTGTGGTAACAGGCCTGCTCGTCACTGATATGCCGTTTGGCTTTATGTCACTGCTCGGATTTTTAAGTCTATTTGGCATGTTGATCAAGAACGCCATTGTCTTACTTGAAGAAATTGACCTGCAAATTGCCGAAGGCACCGAACCTAGAGAAGCGATTGTTTCAGCGAGTAGTTCGCGTTTACGCCCTGTTGCACTGGCTGCTATCACTACCATTTTAGGTATGGCCCCACTATTGAGCGATGCGTTCTTTGCGGATATGTCTGTGACCATCATGGGCGGTTTAGCATTTGCAACCATTTTGACCTTGATTGCAGTCCCTGTGTTTTACAGTCTGTTTTATCGATTAAGTTATCGTAAAACCGTGTCTTAATAGCCGTTTAATTCCCAACAAAAAGGAGAGCATCACATTCGCTCTCCTTTTTTTAGTCGATAAAAACAATTAAAGGGTAACCACCACGCGCCCTCTCACTTTGCCTTCTAATAGTTTAGAAGCGGTTTCAACGACTTCGTTTAAACCAATATCAGCCGCAACGGCCTCAAACATGTCAGGTTCAATAATATCTGCTAAACGTGACCAAGCTTCTATTCTGTCTTCAAGCGGACGCATTACACTATCGATACCTGCAAGCGTCACACCTCTTAAAATGAAAGGCGCCACAGTTGCAGGAAACTCTATGCTTTGCGCCAAACCACATGCAGCTACAACACCACCATATTTAATACCCGCACACACATTGGCTAAAGTATGGCCTCCCACAGAATCAATTGCTGCTGCCCATCGCTCTTTGCCAAGTGGCCTGCCAGGCTCAGATAACGTATTGCGATCAATCACGTCACTTGCGCCTAATTTGGTCAAGTAATCAGATTCTTCCATGCGACCAGTTGAAGCAACCACTTTGTAGCCCAGCTTAGCTAATATAACGATGGCAAAACTGCCTACACCACCATTTGCTCCCGTAACAAGAATATCGCCTTTTTCAGGCGTAACACCCTGCTTTTCAAGTGCCAAAACACATAACATAGCGGTGTAACCCGCTGTGCCAATTGCCGTAGCTTGTTTCGCAGATAAAGACTCAGGCAAAGGGATCAACCACTCACTTTTTAGTCTAGCTTTTTCAGCTAACCCACCGCAGTGTACTTCACCAACACCAAAGCCATTTAATAATACTTTGTCACCGATTTTGAATTTATCAGAATCAGATTGCTCAACTTCGCCAACTAAATCGATACCAGGGATCATCGGAAAAGTACGAACGACGGGCGCTTTACCTGTTATTGCCAATGCATCTTTGTAGTTTATCGTACTGTGAGACACGCTTACAGTGACATCTCCTTCAGGTAAGACCTTATCATCAATATCAGTAACTGACGCCTGATAACCTTGTTCATCTTTATTGATCAAAATACCTTTAAACATCGTTCGCTCCTAATTTAGACCGGTCGTCTATTAATGGTTAAAAAAATTTTCTTAAACTTACTTTACCTACTTATACCCATTCTCTTAACTAAGTGGGCTATTTTTAGGATAGGAAAGTTTGTCGATAACAAGGCAAAAATTTTTCTATTTAGTTGTTCTAAATGAGAAATTTTTAAAGCAGTTAGCGGTAACTTTAATCCCTAAAAATGATTAAATATTATTGAGGGTTGGTATTACCCATCTGGGGTCACTGAAACCCCCATAACAAAACACTTAAAATAATTATCGAGTGGTTTGACCGAAGCCTCTAAACGAGCACGGCTGACAGCGCCTTCCCAGCCAATCCAGAAATACTCAGCAAGCAGCGTGCAATCTGCGTTTTGTGCAATTTGACCTTGTTTTTTGGCTTCTTCTAAACATACCGCGACTTCACATTGCCAAGTTTTAAATATTGCCACCAACTCTTTTCTGAAACTGATGGGTAATAAATCTACCTCTTGCCCCAAATTACCGACCAAGCAACCGCGTTTAAAACTATGCTTTTGCATACCTGACTTGGCATCTTCGACAAAATTACTCAGTCTTGACAGAGGCGCTTCATCACTTTGCGCTAAATGCCTGTTTAGCTTTTTCAAAAAATACACGGCATAACTTTCAAGTACGGCCAAACCAAAGGCCTCTTTGCTACTGAAATAATGATAAAACGAGCCCTTTGGTACACCCACTCGTTTTAATATTTGTTCAATACCTGAAGCGGCAAAGCCTGATTCTGTTAACTGCTCAAGTCCAGCTCGAATTAGCTCGGCTCTTGTATCTTGATTTTCACGCGCCACTTTGGGTGGGCGACCTCGTCGAGGTTTTGCTGTTTTTTCGATCATGAAACGATATTAGACCGACTGTCTAATAAAAGCAATTCTCATTTTTTAACTATCAAAACTTTAAATGAGAATTATTTAATGTTAGTTTTGTTATATTGTATCAATCAAATAAAATTAACATGAGTCATAACACTGCGGCCCCACTTGAATACTCTGAACTAAACCAAACAGCTAGTTGCCAAATAAGCGCCTCTGCGGATGTTTTAAGCAAAATTTACAAAAAGGAAGTCACACTGACTTGCTTCTCAAAGAAATCTAGTTGGGCTATATCACATGCAGCACAGTTATTTGCCAAGCAAAACCTAGGTACTGTGATCCAATATCAGGGTGAGATAAATAAAGACTTATTTGAAGAGATTCTATTTAAGCTTGAGGGTAGTACACATTCATCGTTATTAGCACAACATATTGAACTCATGCTAGAAATGTTTGAGGTGTTATTTGAGCCCAAAGAAATTGGGTTAAGACTGATTGCTTGTGATACCTCTTTAAGCCCTCATTTCCATCAACCGCAAAACCTTGTAAGAATGGCTTCTACATTAGGTGGCCTTGGTGAGAGGTGGATTGCTCCCGATGAAGTGAAGTTTTTGCCATTAGCGCCAAACCAATTAAAGCCCGAAATTAAAGCGCCTTTACCTCATCATATTTCTCAATTACAAGATGGTGACATTGCTCTTATGAAAGGCGCTCATTGGGTTGATCATGAAAAAAGCGCAATTACTTGTGCCTCTCCTACATTTTGTAATAACGAATTTAAACTTTGTATATACATTGATTTTATTGAATAAAATCTGTTCAAACTCTCCTGGAGTTTTGATTATTGAGAAAAGACTTTTAATGAATACGTATGCATAACATTTCATTAACTTAGTTTATATGTGAGTTTTATGTTTCCTATTTCAACACGCAAGGAATGCGATAAAAGGTAAACACATGACAACACATATGAAATCAAATAAACAACTTAAAATTGCAGCGCTTGTACTTGGTGCTGTTAGCTTCCAAAGTAGCGCAGATGTTATTTTGCATGCATTTAATTGGCGCTATGATGACGTTGCGAACAAGGCTCAAGAGATTGCTGAACTTGGGTATAAAAAAGTACTCGTCTCTCCTGCTTATAAATCGACTGGAGATGCATGGTGGTCTCGTTATCAGCCACAAGATCTTCGTGTCATCGATAACCCTTTGGGCGATACCAATGATTTTAAGGCCATGGTGCAAGCGCTTAAATCACAAGGTGTAGAGACTTATGCCGACATTGTTTTTAATCATATGGCAAACGAGCAATGGAAACGCGCTGATCTTAACTACCCAGGAAGCGAAGTTTTAGCCGATTACGCCGCTGATATTAACTATTACAACGACATTACACTATTCGGTGATATTAAAGATGGTTTATTCGGCGCGGGTGATTTTCACGGTACATACGACCAAGGTGGTCCAAAATGTATCAGTAATTACAATGACGTTGGCGATGTACAATATAACCGGCTGTGTGGCGCTGCCCCCGATCCCGGCCTCCCCGATTTAGACCCTAACAATTGGGTTATCACTCAACAAAAAGCGTATTTAAATGCGTTAAAACAAATTGGCGTAACGGGCTTTAGAGTTGATGCCGCAAAACACATGACCAACTACCATATTAATGCCGTGTTCGATGCCAACATTAAAAAAGATACGCATGTATTTGGTGAAATTATAACGACAGGTGGTTCAGGTAGCGGTGATTACGATAACTTTTTAGTGCCTTATTTGGCACAAACAGGCCACTCAGCTTATGACTTTCCACTGTTTGCACAGATCAGAGGCGCATTTAGTTTTGGTGGTTCAATGAGTCAACTTGTTGACCCTACAGCCTATGGTCAAGCATTGGCCGGTAACAAAGCCATTACGTTTAGCGTTACTCATGATATCCCATTGAATGATGGCTTTAGATATCAAATTATGGATGCCACCGACGAAAAACTTGCGAACGCATATGTTTTGGGCAGAGATGGAGGTGTACCACTAGTGTATTCGGATAATAACGAAAGTGGTGATAACCGCTGGAATAATCTCTATAGTCGTGAAGACATTAAAGGCATGCTTAAATTCCACAATGCCACCCAAGGCAGTAGCATGCAGGTGCTAAGCCACAATAGCTGTATTTTATTATTTAAACGTGAGCACAAAGGCGTGGTTGGTATCAATAAGTGTGGCATTGGCCAAGATATCTGGGTAGATACACAAGCCGATAATTTATGGTGGCACCGCAACTACCGAGATACATTAAGCAACGATGTGCAAAATATCTCGAGTCAGTGGCATAAGTTTTACCTACCAGCGAGAACAGCAAGAATGTGGTTGATGGAATAACACTCAAACTCTATTGTTTTAGATTAACTCCCTAGAAGTAACCTAAGGTCGCATTTATGCGGCCTTTTTTACGCTTTCATTTTAAAAGATCAAACAATAAATCGAGACCATTAATTCTATCTGCGGTATCTAGAACTCGAATATCTTTCGCATCTCTGAAATTATGTAAGAAACCTTTTAACTCACCTTGCTTAAACCAAGCACCAAAGCAGCTATGACAGTAACTAAAATGACTATTTTCGAAAAAATGACGATGCAATTGACCACAGCCAGATGGGCAAGTTAATTCTGTCGTTTCTTTCACTTGGCTTTGAACTTGCCCGACAAATGCCATGTAATCGAACTCTTTGACGGTGCCAATTGCTTTTAAAAATTTTGCAGGTAACCAAGCTCCATGACATTCTGAACAACCATAACCTGTATGAATTTCGGTTAAGTCATATTCAAGTTTTACATTACATTGGTAACACTGCATACGTTACTTCCTTATAATTCTCTTTTGTAACAACTGCGCGATAATACATAAAACCTAAAAAGGTACAAGTATAAAAAATGTCATAACACTGATCTAAAGTGATTTTTCATCCATACTGATACTCTGACAATAAAAGGACCTCAAAATGCTCAGAATTATAAAAGCCTTAGTACTTGCTTCATTGCCCGTAATTTTTTCTTCAAATGTCTCCGCTGATGAACGAGGTGATGTACGTGCTCAACTTGAACCAAAAGGTTACTTGTATGGCATTGGTCTTGGCTTGAGCCAAGAAATTTATAAGGGTTATGGCAACCGAGTTACGCCTTTACCTATATTAGGCTATCGCGGTGACAAATTATCAGTATATGGGCCATTCGTGAGCTACGAGGTGTTAGAGTTAGGTGATATCGAATTTGAGGTGCAAGCTTCTCCCCGTTTTCAAGGCTTCGATGAGTCTGACAGTGATGTCTTTATCGGTATGGAAGAAAGAGACTTTGCAATGGATTTAGGCGCAAATTTTAAATATGAACGAGATAACTGGAAATTAAGCATTGGCTTTTTACACGATATCTTCAATAAATCTGACGGCTATGAAGTAAAAGCCAAAATTGGAAAAGCGTATCGATTTGGTCCTGTCTTCTTTGAACCAAACTTATCAATAAGCCATTTAGATAAAAACCATGTCGATTATTACTATGGCGTAAGAGACTTCGAAGTCACTCAAGACAGAGCATTTTATAAAGGTGATAGCGCGATAAACCAATCAATCGGCTTTTCAGTATCGACCCCAATATTCTTTGGCGGTTTCACGCAGTTAGCCATTGATTACACCATGTATGACAGTAGTGTCACTGACAGCCCGTTAGTTGACCGCGATAATAATTTAAGTATGAGATTGTTATTTAGTAAGTTTTTTTAGTCGAATAAATACTTGCAACAATAAAGCAGTAGATTAACTTACTGCTTTATTGTTTTAGGCATAAAATACTGCTCTAGTTTTACGTTTCGAACTGCATGCTCGACTTGTTGACGCTCATTTTCTGACAACACTTTATACCCTCGCGGATATGGCCAACCATAGCCCCAGCGAAAAGGTGTTGGTAAATAAGGGCTCCCGCCGACTCTAACACCTGCCAACATCATGCTAGCGATAATAGGCTCTCCAACCTCTTTAACACATTGCTTTAAACGCGCGTCAGATTGTTCTCGTTGCATTGCTGTACCACCCTGCCAATAGTCAAGGTCATGAGCGACACAACAAGCTAACCACAATTTTTGCTGGTTAGAGGTACCGTCGGGAAATAAACTGCATCCATCACTTTTAAATGGCTTTAATTCATTTGCATTTAAAGACATAGCACAGATAGAAAGTGTTAAATATAAAAGCCCTTTATTTAGCATAATATTATTAAGTTAGATTAAAACAGGAAGGAGTTTAAATGAATTGACGCCATTAGTCTCATAACAGACACTTCCTTGGCGCAGATTAAATAGATAGTTCAACTGAACCGCATTTATCCTTTGAAGTGGCTATAAGCAGCACCCACAGTAAAATGACCGCTTTCCAATCGTTTTACTAATTGTTGTGCTTCAAGTTCACTGAGTACTTGGTATAAACCATCACCATAAGTGTTGAGACTATCTGCAGACAGTAAATCTACCGGTTCAGGAAAATGTTGGCTTACATCACTTAACACCATTCGAACCATTAGTTTCTCTACTCTATCCATATACTTACCCTCGATTAAAAAGATAATGTGTTTAAAGTAAAAATTATTTACTAACCGAAACGCAACAAAGCGCTATGGTTTAAGTTATGTCAACTTAGCGAAGAACATTTAAAAAAGGAAGAAAAAATAGACAGCTTTTTACAATAAATAAGCACAACAAGCGCCCTTTTTATAACCAAATGAATATGTGTTATTGGCGACATCTAAAATGATAACAACTTATAAAACAACCTAAATTAGGTCGCCTGATAGCTGTATTTTGACTTTTAGTGTCACATCGAAACCATAGTTCGTTTTTTCTTTAAGTGTTTTATTGATTTACAGTTTTAAAATCCAAGCTACTTAAAAATTTCTGAGTTGATTAAGCCTACTTAAGTATTTTAGATAAAAATTTAAAATACCGGTTTAATTTTTGCATAAATCATAATGGATTAATCAAGGTAATCATTATGACTTTAAGATCTTTGTTCAGAACCAATAAGCTCATTGCTTTAGCATTCACTTTAACTTCCTCTCACGTTAGTGCAAATGATGCTTGTTTAGAAGGGTTATTTGCGGTCGACAGATACGCAGAACAAGGAAAAAATTCGCTATATCACATAGACTTAGAAAATAAATCATATAGCAGAATGTCAGGCGCTTCTCTTCCTGTTAGCAACCTAGCTGCAACAAACAATCAATTGATTATGATGCAGCGATTAAGTAAAGAAACGAATGCGTCAAAAATTTATCAGTATGACTTATCTTCTGGCGAGACGACTGAAATAGCAGACACAACAAGCTATCCAATAAAGCGTTCTGTTGTTTCACCTGATGGCAGTTTTTTACTCGCCACCAGCCAAACTTATATGTATCAATTTGACTTAGAAACGGGCGACAAAACTGTACTAGGTAAAATGCAAACAAACGATGCAAGTTGGGATGATTTCGCCCATGGTGACATCACTTATTCAATTGATGGTAATACCGTCTATGTTCTAAATGCCAAGTCACTTTACATCCTTGATGAAAGCAACATGCAACTAGATAAAATTGGTGAACATAACTTAAATTGGCCATCTGGCATTGCGACAGCAAACGATGGTCAACTATACGTTTCTGCAAGAAATAGTGGCGAAAATGCCAAAATCTACAAAATAGACCCACAAACTGCTGAAGCAGAGCTTGTGATGGAAGGACCAAAACATATTGCGGATCTAACTTATGTGTCTGAATGCGGAAACCCACTGCTTACTATTGCCGATGAGTTTCAACAAGAAGTAGATGCAGCAAAAGCATTCTGGGAAGAACAAAATATTGGCGGTGCGGCTGCAAACGTCACCTCATTTAAGGACGGCTCTTTTAACTTTAACGAAAGCGGCTATTTAGTTGAGAGTAAAGATAAGCTTAACAAACACAACAAAAATACCAAAAAGCCGAACTCAAACCGCTGTGCCAGACTTTGGAATAACTTACTTGACCATCAATATACCCTGAACCGCTCTGGCGCAGGCCGTAAGAAATCTAATGGCGATACTAAATGGTATCACTCTACTGCAGATGGCGCTTTCAAGGTATCTAAAGCCAAAAAAGGGGTATGTACTTATACTCTGAATGACAACGACAGTCTTAAACTAAACTATGACTCTAATACTGGCCTAGTGAGCATAGCGAAGTAAATTTATTACTTTAAAGCCCCAAAGTTAGCGCGATAGCTTTCGCTCAACTTTGGGGTTTTAAATTTAAGCTTGGCTATCAGTTTTTATAAGGGCCCTATTTAATGGGTTACTTTCGATATAAGTGCCCTACCGCTCAACACTTAAATATTCACATCCATATCAAATTCAATTAAAGTAGCCCTGTCTAATCATTGAGAACTGTATGTTTAAGCCACTTTCAAAAGTCTTCGTGACACTTGTTATTTTGATTGCCTTTGTTGGGCAAGCATCGGCTTATAGCTTTATGCCCTCATTTGAGATCTCATCAACACATTCAGCACAAACACAATCAAGCAATTCAATTGATAGCGTCTCGAATTTATCTTCAAGCTCAAACAGTGACGCTGAAGATGATTGCTGCGAAGTGGACTGCTGCGAATCCGAATGTATTTGCCCTGCAAATGCCTGTGCTGCCTTTATCTTTGTCAGTAGCCTTGGCTACTCACAGCCAATGATGCGTTTTACAGAGTCTATTGTGAACTCGCATTTAAATATGCCAAATAATATTGTCGAGTCGTTATACCGCCCCCCCATTTTTACCTCTTAGGGCAGATCCGCCCAAAACACTCCTATTCAGAATAAATTAAAAAACAATTTATCAATGACAGCTGAACATACTGTCATGTGTACACTTTGAGGTAAAAATGCAATTTAAACTTTCTAAACTGGCTTTGTCTGTATTTCTATTTGTCCCCCTTTCTTCATATGCTGGCGGGCATGAAGAACATGAGCACGACCATCATGGTCATGAAAAAAAAGCCATAGAAAAAATTCAGGTCACTGCATCAAGACTAGGTCGCATAGTCACAGAGTCGGCAACTCGTACCGAAGTCATTATTGGTGAAGAAGTTCAAGAAAAGGCTTTAATGCGCCCTGGTAATATTTCTATGCTCGTTGCTGAAACCGGTGGTGTACGAGTACAAAATACCTCTCCAGCACTGGGCAGTGCTAACATTCGCTTGCAAGGTTTATATGGTCGTTATACTCAGTTACTGAGTGATGGCTTACCACTTTATGGCGGACAAACCGCCTCTATCGGGCTACTGCAGATCCCCCCGACCGACTTAGCCAGTGTTGAGATTATCAAAGGTTCAGCCTCATCTATGTATGGCGGTTCTGCACTGGGTGGTGTAATTAATCTGATCTCTCGTACGCCTTCGGATGAATTCGAGGGTGAAGTATTATTAAATGCCACATCAAAAAATGGTCAAGATGTCACCGCTTATTTGGCTGCACCAGTTTCTGACTCAATGGGCGCTTCCATTACCGCTGGTGCACACCATCAAGAAGAACAAGACTTAGACGATGACGGCTGGCTCGATATGGCCTATTACGAAAGAGCAACAGTGCGACCCCGTATATATTGGTCAGGTGAAAATGGCGCTAATTTGTATATGACCATGGGCGCCATGAAAGAGCGCAGAAACGGGGGGACCGCTGAAGGAGCACTTATGCCAGACGGGCAAGCATTTGTGCAAAATCAGGATTCTTTGCGTCTCGATGGCGGTTTGATATTCGAACAACCTTTAAATGACACATTGAGCTTAAATGTCCGTGGTTCATTGATGCAACAAGGGCATGAACACCAATATGGACGTGTAATAGAAGACGACAAGCATAACAGCTACTTAGTTGAATCTTCAGTCACAGGCTTCAGCAATAAGACAGCCTGGATTGTAGGTCTTGCATATCAACAAGAGCAATTCGAGTCAGAACAGTACAATGAATTCGATTATAAATTCGAAGTACCCGGTTTATTCTCACAGCTTGATTATGACGCGACTGACGAATTGGCGCTGTCTCTAAGCGCCAGAACAGATTGGCACAGCGAATATGGTACTCAATTTAGTCCGAGAGTCTCAGCACTATATAAACCAGAAAATTGGTCCGTGCGTGGCTCTTTTGGTAAAGGTTACTATGCGCCAACACCTTTCATCGAGGACATTGAAGACGCAGGTCTGTCACGATTAGCACCACTAGACAACCTAGAAGAAGAAACAGCCACCACCGCGTCTGTTGATTTTAGCTATACCGTCGATAGCATTGAAACAAGCCTGACACTGTTTGCGTCTGACATAGATAATGTCACTGAATTAGAAGAAATGAACTGTATCGGCTGTGACAAAACAGTACGCATTGTCAACGCAGCAGGCCAAAGTGAAATCAGAGGTGCCGAACTACTCCTTCGTTTCCGTTGGCATGATATTAAATTCACTACCAGCTATTTATACACAGATGCGAGTACACAAGATGATACAACCGGTTCAATCTTACCTATCGCGCTAACACCCAAACATTCTGCGGGCGCAGTGATCATGTGGGAAGAACATGGTAGTCATCTACTCGGTTTTGAAGCTTACTACACGGGCACGCAACAACTCGAAAACAACCCATATCGAACTCAAAGTGATGCCTACTGGCACTTGGGGCTATTAGGGCAGATTACATTTGGCAATATAAGCTGGTTTGTAAATGCTGAAAACCTGCTGAATGTTCGTCAAACAAAAGACGACGCTTTGGTTTTACCTGAGCAATCAGCAAGTGGACGCTGGACAACAGATATTTGGTCTCGAAATGATGGCTTTACCGTCAATGCCGGTGTACGAATTCAATTTGGGCATTAATACCAGCTTTCACTAATGCTTAATCAATAGGTAACGCATTACTCGATATAAAGTCAATTCGGGTAATGCGTTCATTTGTACCATGCAAACATGGTCGAGTTTCGATTCAAAATCTTAACGTCTAACTGCTCATCAGCAGCTGAGTTTGCTAACCCATAACACACATGCAGTGGCATCAAATGCTCTTCTCGAGGATGACAAAACCTTGCATGGGGCGCATTTGCCCAATCGAAGAGTTGGCTTGCTCGCATATTTTCACCAAGTGTTTTATTACTTACTGTGTCTCTGAGCCAAGTCTCAAATGCCAAATTTTTTTCATCAACTTCTCTGTCACTTTGCGAGAAAAAAGCACGCATATTATGAAAAGAGAACCCAGAACCAATCACTAATAAATTGTCATACTCTAGTGACTGTAAAGCTTTACCTATATTGAGGTGTAAGTTTGGCTCTAAACTCTTCGCCAATGATAGCTGCACACAGGGAATGTCAGCCTCCGGAAACATGATTTTCAAGGGAATAAACATGCCATGGTCAAAGCCGCGCTGCGCATCGAGCTGATGTTCAATGCCCGCTTGCGCTAACGCTGTTGCCACTTGAGATGCCAACTTTGGCGAACCAATACAAGGATATTGGATGTTATATGCCGCTTCAGGAAAACCATAATAGTCATAAATGAGATCTGGTAACTCTGAAGAGGTAATTGTCGGCACAGCTTCTTCCCAGTGGGCGCTTATCAACAAAATAGCACTTGGCTTTTCAATACATTTCGCCAATTTCTCTAGTGTATTGACCATTTCTGTATGGCTGGGGTCGCCCAATAAAGGCATCGGTCCCCCGCCGTGAGAGATAAAAAATACATTGTATTTTGTTGTCATAGCACACCACAAAGATTAATAGCTAAGCACTAACAGTAAAGTGCGTATTACTTTCTAATACCTTCAACATGCAAGTCGAGCATCACCGTTGTTGGACCTAGCACTTCTTTCATACCATAGTCTGCTAAACGAATTTCAGTGGTACCTGAGAAACCAGCTCGGTAACCGCCCCAAGGATCTTTACCTTCACCAATTTTTTGCGCATCAATGACAATATTCTTAGTTGTTCCATGCAGTGTGAATGCGCCCTTCACTTCAAGTTTGCCATCGCCTTTATCGATAATTTTGCTACTTACAAACTTCGCAGTTGGAAATTTCCCAACATTTAAAAAGTCACCACCACGAAGGTGTTTATCACGCTCTGCATGATTTGAATCGATACTCGTAGTATCAATATTCACTTCAATTTGTGCATTGTCATAACTTTTACCATCGTAGTTAAAAGAACCTTCAAATGTGTTAAAACGACCCGTTAACCAAGACACACCTAAATGCGATGTTTTAAAATTAATAAACGCATGTGCCCCTTTGGTATCAATCACATATTCAGCAGCACTTGCCGCTGTTGATAACGCACCTAGAAATGCTGCAGTTAAAATAAGCTTTTTCATTGTAATCTCCTATTTAGAAGCCAAAATATTTAATAAGTGAAGATGAATGCACCTACTTGTTTTTAAAACACTTACCTTTGTGAAGTGTTTTAAAGCATGCGCTTCAATGTATTGTCTTTATCTATGAAATGATGTTTGAGAGCAGCCAGTGCGTGTAATAGAACTAACCCCATCAAACCATAAGCACTGAATTTATGAATAAGTCCTGCAGTATCGGCTTGTTGTGAAAAAAGCTCCCCAAAGCTTGGCAACACAAACCAGTTAAACACTTCAATACCGCGACCATCGGCCGTTGAAATTAAGTAGCCACTGACACAAATTACAACAATCAGCAGGTATAAAACGGTATGCGCAGCTTTTGCCACAAATTGCTCAAATGCGTTACCCACAGCATCTGGACTCATGTTACTTGCCTTCCAACATAGCCTTGCAAGAGTCAATAGCAGTAAAAGTACACCGACACTTTTATGAATAAATGGTGCGGTTCTGTACCACTCACTGTAATAATTCAGCTCTACCATCCACCAGCCGGACGCAAACATACCTATGACGACCACTGCTGACACCCAGTGCAGGCTTTTCGCCACCCAGCCATAGTTCTGTGTTGTGTTTTTCATATAAACCTCATTCGTTTGTTAACTTAATCAACAAACCTCTCTTTCAATGCTCGCTATATTACTATTACGATTTTTTATGATTAAGTAGCGCTATGTTGTATTATTTACAACGTTACGTTGATAGTAGGTTGTTAATTGAGGGTTGTGGTAATGATTAAAATTGAATTGCTCAAAGTGTTTTTAAGCGTTGCTGATGAAGGCAGCTTTACCAAAGCAGCAGAAAAATTAGAGATGTCGAATCAACTGGTTAGTAAATACATTTCGCAACTAGAGACTCATCTTAATGCCCGCATGTTCAATCGCACGACCCGTAAAGTGAGCCTCACGGAAGCGGGCGAAAAGTGCCGCCAACACGCAAAACAAATACTAGAAAATGTAGATAACTTAGAAGCACAATTTGGTGAGCTGCAAACAACGGTCACAGGTACTTTGAATATCAGTGCGCCTGTTTCATTTTCGACTTTACACCTATCGAAATTCATCAGTGTATTTAGAAAAAAGTACCCTGAAATAGAGCTCAACATTCAGCTTAACGACCGTAAAGTCGATGTGATCGAAGAAGGTTTTGACGTTGCGCTACGAATTGGTCAATTGCAAAGCTCTTCTTTGGTTGCAAAAAAAATCGCGCCTGTACGTTTGGTCTTATGCGCTTCTCCTGAATACTTAATACATAATGGCAAGCCTTCGCACCCGAGCGAGCTCAACCCTAAGCACTTTTTGCATTACAGTTATTCTAGTTATGACAAAACCGACAACCTACTGTTGAACACCCTAAAATCAATAAGCCAAAATAAACACCCCACTATTATCTCGAATAACGGTGAGCTGCTGATGGCCGCCGCCATCGCGGGAGAAGGCTATTTGGTGCAGCCCACATTCATTGCAGGTCATGCGCTCAGAAAAGGAGATTTGCAAATATTCTTAGAAGACTATGAACCTGAGCCCATTGCGTTATATGCGGTTTATCCGCACCGTAAACTGCTCTCTTCAAAAGTAAGGGTCTTTATTGACGAACTCAGTGAGTTTTTTGGTGAAAAACCTTATTGGGACGAGTTTTAAAACATTAATGCACTTAGCTGCTTGCTAAGTGCATTTACGCAATACTTCTTTGATAAACGGCCACTTTTCTCTTGTGTAACGCTCTCTGTCTTCATGGTGAGCTTCTGCGAGCTTAAACTTTAACGCTTGGTAGGCTTTTGCGATGTCAGGGTTATTTCGCAAACTATCTCGAAATTGAATACGCTCTTTCCAAAGAGGGCTTTGAAATGGGATCAAATGTAAGTGATGAGTGCGCACTTCGGGCGTAGGTTTGCAAAACCAATGCATCACATCAGCTTTATAAGGGTAATAGCAGTAACCAGATTGCTCTAATTCTTTTATCGCCGGCTGCGAAGCGTCTAACGATTTAACTCCAACCATAATATCAATAATGGGTTTAGCCGCTAACCCTTCAACAGACGTGCTACCAACATGCTCTATTGAGCCATGTAGCCAAGGTGAAATAACTGATTGTAACAACGCTTTTTCAGCTTCAAACATCTCGAACCAGTGTGGACTAAACTCAACTATCTCTATTTTTGCATCAGCCATCTTTATTCTTAATTATATTCTATTGAAAAACTAACTTACTTAATCTTGGCTTGCTTCAAACATAAGCTTCAACCATCTTATGTCTTCAGGTCCAAGCTCTGCTTGTTTATGTAAATGTGGTGCCGCCACAACCTCTTTGTAAACATGCGTAATGGCAACTTGAGTGAGTTCACGCCAATGCTCATTCTTTAAAGCTGGGATCGATAAGGTCGATAAGTCAAAATCTAAAAGAGGATCATGCTCACTTTCAGTTGTCTCAAGCGCAAGTTCCAGCTCTTGCAAAATAGGGTTAATAACTTGAATTGCACTCGATTCTTCAAATTGTTTAATCACATTTTTTTGCGCTTCTTCAATCTCTTTATTCAGTTGATAAGCCGATAATTTTTCACCCGTTAAACGTAATCCATATTTGCTTAGCAGCCCTGTCACGCTAGGTAGCATTGCTTTGGCAGCAATACCAGCGCCAACAAGTGGATTCACTAAAGCAGCAAGCCCACCAACCAATAACATGCCATAAGTTAGCTTTTTGTCTAACGCATCAATTTCATTTGCGAGAGATTCTAAAGAATGCGGGGTTTCTAAGCTGCGCGCTCGAACAATATCACCTACACTGCTTAACATATATTCACGTAACTGATGCTCTGCATGTTCATTTGGAAAGTGAAATACCCGCCTTTTTGGTAAATTATTCACTTCAGGCACACCCTTCGGTAAACATCTCATGGTGTGAAGTGCAAACTGATGCTCTGACAATTTAAATGGAATAACAAAATAGTGCTTTTCGTCGTAATCAACGTGAACATCACTGTCTGTTCTTTCTAATGAGACCCAAATCGGCAGACCATTAATTTTGTCTTTAACTATCGAAAAACCTGAAGCTATGTCATCTGAAATTTTTGCAGAGGCGGACTTAAGCGTTTCTAATCCTTTATTTAAAACATCTTTCATACTGTTATTATTCTTACTGTCGGGTTCGTTAAATTGAACAGATAATCTCAAAGCACAATAGATGTATTTCATTGTAATTGAAATACATAAAAGAGAACCTGCGCATAATTACATATGGTAAATACAAAGCCCAATTTAAATGACTTTTAGAAGCTCTACCAACTTGCTCACACATAAATTAAGCATTATAAAGGTCATCTAACTTGCGAAAAA
Organism: Pseudoalteromonas sp. BZB3; assembly: GCF_040104455.1. NCBI lineage: Bacteria > Pseudomonadati > Pseudomonadota > Gammaproteobacteria > Alteromonadales > Pseudoalteromonadaceae > Pseudoalteromonas > Pseudoalteromonas sp. BZB3. The sequence continues at coordinate 300,508 of NZ_JBECOS010000010.1, forward strand.
AGGATAATCCGTGGCTACATTTAAATTCTTAAAATTCACCTTTTGTGATCAAAGCTACCAGTTACGCCACTCAGGTAAACTCATTAATATCCGACCTAAGACAGCGCAAGCAATAGAGCTGTTTGTTAATAACCCTCAGACTCTAATCACCAAAGATGAATTGCACACTGCTCTATGGGGCACTCCACAACACCAAGATTATCGCCTTTTTCAGGTGATCAGTGAGATACGCAAGCTTGCGCCCAATAACAACCTTATTCGCACTCAGCCAAACCGCGGCTATTACTGGCTAGCTCCTACTGACAAATTAGCAGTAAAAAAGTCAAACAAAGTGACACACTATTCCATTGCTGCATGCCTAGCCATTAGTTGTATCACTGCAGCAAGCTTGTTAATTAAAGAAAACAATACGTTTGAGCCTGCTTTACCACCCACTTTTAGCAGCTATACAAATGCAGTAGATGCTTATCGTTCACAAGACTATGCGACAGCTCAAAAATGGCTGGAATTCAGCCTAAAAGAAAACCCATATTCTCAAGAAGCCAAGCTGCTGTTAGCTGAAATAAAATACAGTCAACAGCAACTAGCCCATGCTAAGCAATTAGCACATGAACTCGTGCTAGAAAATGAATCACAAAGCTATTATCGAGGACAAGCGTTTTCGTTGTTGAGTAGGATCGCCGCAATTCAGAATAACTTTAATGATGCGCTAGATTTTGCAATCCAAGGCAAAGAATCCGCTGAAGCTGGTTTTGCAAGCTGCAGTGCACACATGTTCGAACAGCAAATCGCCGCCTTAGTCAATAAACAACAAGATACACCGCTTAACTCAAAGGCACGACTGCAAATCGACGGTGAACAGGTACTTTCAAATAGCTCAGAAAACAAAATAGAAAAAAGCGAACATGCGCAACTTTGTAAAGAACTAAGAGACTCTGTGACGTCAAAACGAGAGTGTGAAAATGTTGAATATACAGCCCAATTAATAGGCTTTAGGCAATTCACAACCTAGACATAAGTTAATGATAATAAAGTTAATATATATAATTATAGAAACTTAGAGGCATTTATACTGACATAAAATGCGCAGCTCACTTTATAAAGGAGTTCACTTATCTAATTCTGTGAGCAGCCAATGAAAGCAATTAATAAATTATCAATTTTAGCAATTGCCACTTTATCCTTTATCAGCCATAACGCCCTATCTGAAGAGGTACCTGCCAATCAATCACCCAGTTATTCAAACTCAGTTCTAAGTGCGAAACTACATCGATTGCTAGGTCCTAAAGCAAGCTTTGAAATCACATCATTTAATGACTATTTCGAGCGCGTCAATATCGACAATCAAATCTTACTTGCTAGCAAAGATGGGCAGCATTTGTTTTGGGGTAAAGTGATCGACACCTCTACAAGCCAAGACCTAATTGAACAAGCAAACCAACAACATAGACAAACATTATTCAAATCTATTCCTCGAGAGAAACTACTCACCTACTCAGCAAAAGAAGAAAGACATCAAATAACTATTTTTACCGATATTGACTGCCCATTTTGCAGAAAACTCCACACTCAAATAAAAGATTTAAACCAACTAGGTATCAGTGTCAATTATGTCATGTTGCCGAGAGGAAATGCTGGTAGCAAAGCGTTCAATAAAACCGTGAATGCGCTTTGCGCCACAAATCCGCAAGCCGCGATGGACTCTGCAATGCACAGGGGATATTTTGAAACGAACAATAAAGCCACTTCAGAATGTATCAACAACCTCAACATTCAAAAAGCTTTGGCAAAAAAATTTGGTTTTAGTGCTACCCCTACTATTTTATTTGCCAACGGAGAAATAGTACCTGGCTTTATAAGTACAGAAGATATTTCGAAAATCATTCAGAAAATAGAATCTATTTAAGAAGGTTACTTTGCTGTACAGAGAGTAAATATATACGCCCGAAAGCACAGCATTAACTTTCGGGTATTATAGAAATTACACTTCTAAATCGTAATATCTACTTTCTTTTGTGCTTTTAGTAATGAAAAAGTTTTTTCTTTGTAGGTATTCAAACTGTCATCAGATGTAAATTTCTCAAAAATATCAATTAACTTCTTCGAATGTGCCGACCTAGTTTGATAGGTATCGCGTTCAGGGTGAGCAACTGCAGATTTTTCTAATTTATCTGATCTTTCATTAAAGTACTCTACAAGGTTAATCTTTTCATTTGGGTCTACGTCCCCTTCACCATAAGAAAGAATTTCAAGTGTTATCATTAAATCGAGCATATCAGATCTTTGCTCTGATATTATCTGGTTTCCAGATTTCCCATATCTAACCTCTTCTTTATCAGAAAACTCTTGCGAATATTCCCTATCCAGTTCGTTAAATTTCTTTACAAGATCATAAAGTTCATTAATGCTCATTTCAGAAAAGTTATGACCATTTTCACTGAAAAGATCTTTATACTTACCCTCTTCAATCAGAGTTGGGTCAAATGCTTCATATTCACCAGCAAATGAAATTAAAGTCTTTGATTCGATACCCTGACTCTTTTGGTTAGTACCTAAATGACTGTTACCTTCATTTACGCTTTTTTTACCGAAATGACCTTCAACATTAGGTGAGTTTATACTGAACGAGTTGTGTATTTTCATAGAATTCCATTTTCATCATACGACATGCTTAGTTATCGGCAAATATTGATAATCATATAGTTAAGATTTTGCAATCATGCTCTACAGCTTTCAATGTTCAACTACAATGCTTAGAAAAGCGGAACTAAGCCAAGCTTTAGCAGTACCGTTTGAAGAGGTTGTTAGGCATTAAATATCATTTCAAATTCGCTGCTATTAGAATCTATAACAGTAAAACCTAGTCGGTCATAGAGTCGTTTTGCAGGATTACTTTTTAAGACACTTAAGCCGACAGAAGAATTATCTTTTAGCGCTTGTTCACACAGATTAATGATTAACTTTCTTCCAATACCTAAACCTTGGTAATCAGGGTGTATCTGAATTTGATAGATGTACCATTGAGAATTTTGGGCTGTGTAGCTTGCCTTAAATAAACCCGCCTCAACGCCATCTACAAGTATGATCTTGGCATCATCAAAGTTGTATTTGATGCGAAAAGTATGCTCTTTATCACTAATATCGAGGCCATTCTTTAATAGATAATCGTCCATAGTTAAGCGGCGTAATTGCAATAAATAATCGAAGTCACTTTCTTCTGCTTTACGAAACGTGTAATCCATAATAATACTCTTCCTCCCTGCTAGATTAGATACCGAAATGCCCTGTTAACGGGCAAATAAACGTTTAGCTAAATGTGCTGCAAAGCGGCACTGACTTAACTGTTACAAATTCGCCTTTACTGCCTGCTTATATAACTATTAACTCATTTGCCCAATCTTTCCATGAAATGCACCTGCCAGGGAATGCGACTTTAGCAAACGGCCAATCTTGCTGAAGCCAATTTGAAACTGTTTGGTAAAGAGTCTCATCCAAACTGATACTATCATCCCTAACCCATAAATAGACCTCACAGTCATAGTTGTGTGATTGGCTTGGATCTATGTAAACAGAACCAAGACATTTGTCTTTTGAGTTCGTAAATACTGAATAAGCAAATGCCTCTCGTAATTCAAACTCTCGTTTATGAATCTTCAAACTTTTTATATTTTCTTCTAGAGTCATATCAATCTTAGGCCAGTCAGACTCTGGACCAAAAATACCCTGCAGTCTTTTTTGGCTAGACATCACAGCTTCAAAGTCTAATTCTGCAACTGAATCTTCTAGAACTCTAAAATGAAAGTATTCACTTTCAAAAAGCGTAGGCGCTTCAAATGTTTCAGGAATAAAAGGATTGGGCATATTCAGGGCTATCCATTGTTATATGACGCCTCAATTAAAAGGCAAAATTAGGTTGGCTATAATGTAAAGCGGCGTGAAACCAGCCAACTGATTTTTGTCCGCACTTTTTGATTTGCCTTGTCATAGTGCCATAACTAGATCTTATTAGGTTTAACAGCTTTTTTTAGTAGCAGCGTGCCAGCTTTAAACACTTCAATAGTGCCTGATGGAGATTCTGAGTTCCCGATGACACTAACGTAACAGCGGTACTTATAATGACCATTTTTAAACACATAGTAATGATTCCCACCACTTCCATCAAACACGATTTCTCCATTCGTTAATATTAGGTTTGGCTTTTCATTAGTACTTTTATCAATAGACCAAGAGGCATATCGATAATTATATTTACCTAGATCGTCAATTCGTATGTGAGAACTGTCTGTTTGCCATTCTAAAATCGGTTTTTCAAATTGATTTAAACTAGGGTGCAGTTTATTTTTTTGGTCATTGATGAGCTTTATTCTTGTTTCCTTCTCAATTTCCGACTCATAGTTGACTGACCAAATAGTGCCATCAATATCTAACCACATTGTACCGCTTTTAAACATTATTCCTCGCCACCCCATTTCACTCCAATCCGTCATGGGGTTTGATGAAACAATGAACTCAATGAGATTTGAATCGAAGATTTCATCGTAGCGCTCAATGAATTCAAGTTGATTTCTAATAGGAGACAAAGGTTTCTTCCTAGCAAGAGGAAACCGAACTTTTTGAGCGATGGCTTTTCTATCATTGGATTTAAATAACTCAATTAGAGAAGAAACGAGCTCATCTTTATCTTTCTCGATAGCCGCACTTGCCCCAGACCAAAGTAGGAGTGAAATAAAAAGTAAAGTAATGGAAGTAAGCTTCTTCAAAGGGAACTGCTCCTTTATGGCAGTGGAACGCCTATTGCAAACGGCACAAAATAGCAGGCTAAAATTAGCGACGAAGGAGCACAAACCTACTGATTTGTGTCATTGGTTTTACGGCCTTGTTAGGTACTTGAGATTCCATTAACCAAAGCCTCGACATTTTTTATTTCGTTAGCATCTATCTTATCAAAGTCGGTGTTATAAGTTATGAATATTAAAGATCGGTCTATGATTATGAACCAATACATCCAATAAACTCCCTGTGAAGTAAATACTGATTTATAGCCCCTCTTACTGTCATCGGATATATCCGTTAACTCACCTGAACTATTAATTTGTGATTGAGCGATTTCGAGCAGTTGTTGATCTAGTATTGGGGTTTGACTAACCATTGAGCTTAGCTGCAAAGTACCTTTAGCATTCTCTTTATAGAAGTTATGAACTCCATCTACTTTTCGCATGTAGTAATCATGTGTGATGGGTAACACCCAAGACTGAGTTCTAATTTCTATGCTTTCGTTTTCATTTCGTTGCGGTAAAGATGAGCAAGAAGCTAGGAGCAATAGAGAAATGATCATGAATATTTTGATTTTCAAGTTAATAGTGCCCTTTTCAATTATGCGAGCTTTTCTTGCACCTAACGCCGTTGTAACCATGAATGATAGTTGGCTAAAATTCGTAAGGCCCGAACAAAGCCAACTGTTATTTTTCTGCGTTTACAAGCTTGTTATGCATTTTCTAATTTGGTCATGAGTGAATTTTGCACCGCTCGCCAAGCTTTGTTTTCCCCATTTTCTTCCCAGAGTTCTTGCAACTCAGAGTTAGCAGTGATTTTTTTCACAGCCTCTAGTGCTTGCTTAGCGTGAAGAGCCTTTATTTTTGGTTTACTTCCAAAGATAAGACCTTGTTTCTTACTTAACCAATTTTTTGCTTCTTCGGGAATACGTGAATAGTCGCCTGAAACAGAAGCAGCAATAATTTCAGAAGCCGCCAGTGCCTCAGAACAAATAGGACCTTCCAAGTAATCTTCTTCGGCTATTACCAATTGAATGGGGGCTAAAAGAGTATCTAAACCTTTAGACTTTTCTAAATCCCAAATCCAATCTCCGGCATCGTCGTTGCTAAAGTTGTCTTCACTCCATGTTCCCATGGAAACTCTCCTCTATGTGCATAACACTTGCCTAGCAGGCTAAAACCAGTGACGAAGGAGTACAAACCTGCTGTTTTTCGTCTTTTGGTTTAGGCTCTTGTTTGAATGAATCAGTCACCGGTGCCACCATCTGAATATGACCCTGCATCATAACCCCCAGCATTAAGCTCTGAACCTGAGTCACTCAACGAATCAAAGTAATCATTTATACATTTTGCTCTTGCTGCTTTAGCTAATTCGGAGCAAGCTGACGTTTTCTCTTCTCCGACGTCACCAGTTTCATCGGCTAAAGCCTCCGAGCTAATGTCTTTTCCAAGCAACCTTGCTACTTTGTTGAATCGTTCTGGATAGTTTTCTCGATCGATGTTTTCAAAAACATCCAAAAGGTCCTCATATGAATAACTATCGTAGTCAGGTTCAAATGACATTTTAAACTCCTTCTAACGCCGTGCTAAACTGCACAAAATGCTCGGCTACAGTTTGCGAGGAACGAACACAGCCAAGCTTTTTATGTCCGCCCTTTAGGCACTTTGTTATGCGTAATTAAAACAAACTATATCTCTTTGGTTTTCTTCAAAATAATCAAGTAACTCATCATAACCATTTTTCAATTTAACGTTATATTCATTCGCGGAAAGCGGTATAACTAAATGAAGCCTTATTGTTCTGCCGTCGATTTCCAGAGTGTTTGGTAAGTCTTCATAGGCAATAGCAGGAATAGTTATTAAATGTGATACCCAACCTGAATCATTAAAGTACTTATTTTTAGTTGGTACCGTATGTCCATCACAAAGATGAGCATTAGTTTCGTTAAACTCTTGTATTGAAGCTATTTCTTTAGTTATTTCCGAAACATCGCCATCTGTAAAAGTAAAATAGCAATCGTCATTCTTCAAGGGAAAGGAAAAGACTAAGTTTATAGGATCGTCGTCAGAACCAACCACAAAATATCCAGCTCTAATTCCCGTTTCATATTCAGATGCTCTAAGTGAGCATTCAGACTCCATTATTTTTGCTAGCTGAAAATATAGTGAACTCTCAAACTTTGAAAATTGCATCGGACTCCTTTACACATAACGCTTGCCGTAAACGGTACTAAATAGCAGGCTAAAATTTGCAACGAAGGAGCACAGCCTGCTGTTTATGCCCTTGGTTTAACGGCCTTGTTATTAGTACTTTATTTTCCAGCTTTTCCTGCCTCTAAAATTGGGAGTCCAGCCTCTGTTGGAATGTAAATACGCTCTCCATTACCATCTTGTAGCCCTTTTATCCAAACATAACGCAGATAAGCTTCGTTACCTTTAAGCGATTCGCCAATAATTTTATTAGCTTCAGCTGCAGCTTTTGCACGTTCGATATCAGCTTGACCTTCAGCTTTGGCTTGGACTATTTTCGCTTCACCTTCCGCTTGAGCCAGAGTAACTCGAGCCTTAGCTTGCATTAAAGCTGCCTGCTCTTTAGCTTTAGCTTCTTCAATTAGAATTTGCTTACTCCATTCCGCTTCTTTCAGAGCAGCAATACCATTCATTTCGAGCTTATAAACTTTGTACTTTGGCCACGCCCAAAGCGCTAGGACAATTAGGATTACAAAAAATAAAACTGTGGCAATAAGACCGCCAAATGCAATTGCATTTCTATTTGGATGCACGATTTCTCCTAGTACTTATAACGCTATAATAAACGGCGAAAAATAGCAGGCTAAACTAAGCGAAGAATGAGCGCAAGCCTGCTGTTTTGCGCCCACTATTTAATTAATTTGTTATATGCCGCTATCTCGAATAAAGGTGAGCTAGTGGTGTAACAAGCAAAATAGTTAAAAGCATTAGCCCAAACCACAATATGTAGCTCGTAACTTTGGATAGTGATAAAGCAACATTATCACCAGATTTAGTGTACATAACCCTTGAAACAGCTATTAAGCCAAATGAGACGAGATAGGTAATAAGTGTCATTGAAACACCAAGCGAAATCCCTTCTCCATTGCTCCCATAAAATTTATAGAGCATCCATAGCGCACTTAAAAATCGCTCACCTACACCGTATAGCATGATAAAGCTTATAAGAAGAGACACCAAAGCTATAGAACGGTTCAAAAATATCATAGGCATATAACGCTCGATTAACGAGTTAAAAATAGTGTGCTAAAATTGAGCGAAGCGAAGAGACCGCTGTTTTTAATCCCTGTTGAATTGCTTGTTAGCACTATTTTGACTCTAAATAATCGAATAATTTCTTTCTTTGAGCAGATGAAAACAAATAATAGCTAAACTTTATATCGTTACTTTTCGAGCTTTTTAGAACTATTAACCTAGGTAACCTATTAACAATTTTAAAGCCTTCAAAATGCTTCCACTCCAAAGTGACTTTAACGCCAAAATCAATGAATGTTATCCCTTGTTCATTAAGCTCTAAGCCGTATTCAATAACCTTACTTCTACCAGAGTTAAAAACGAATAGCCAAATGGTGAAAAGCACTATGGAGATTATCAAAATGAAAAAAAGCAAAACCATGTCTTTCGGATAAATTCCTGTGAACATGGCAAAGATTAACCCTACTGCAATAAACCAAAAGTATTGAATGGACATTGTATACAACCTGTTGAATAAACCTTGTACGCGTGTCTGAATTATCAACATAATTGCTAAACTATCCTTGTAGTGCTAACGCTTGACTAACCGGCGCAAAATAGCAGGCTAAACTTAGCGAAGAATGAGCGCAAGCCTGCTGTTTTGCGCCCATTGTTTAATTAATTTATTATGTTTTAAAGTACACAAAGGAATAACCAAGGGCTTTCATCTTTAATTTTGAAGATTACTTTCCCATTTAGATGATACAAGCTTAAAGATAAGATTTCGTCTAGCTCTTCTTGTTTGCAATTGAAGCCCTTAACTTGAAATGCCTTAAATGGAAATTCCGAATAAAGTGACTTTAACTTAGCTGCTTTAGAACGCGTATGTTCAGATAAATCCTCGTTTGCCCATGACCACAGAAAAGAATTGAACTCAGTGGAATATGAACCAACCGGAATGACATTAAACCTTTTTGTATTGTCTTCGCTTGTTAACTCGATAAACAAGTCATCAAGATCATAGTACCAGTTAGTACATTCTCCTACCTCAGCAGAAAAATTTGAAAAAGCCTTGCAGTAATCCGCTTTAATTTGTCCAATTTTTTCTTCGATATTCACTTAGTTCCCTTAAAACATAAAGCTTTTTCAAAGGAAAAATGCCTGATTTTATCTGAACAAAATCGGGAATGCTTCCTATTTATTTCGCTAACCTTACATTGCTAATCTATAAGAATCAACATCTTGTAGACTCCACTTGAAATAGTCAGGCATTGTAAATATCGAAGATCAGGAATAGTAAAAACTTGGATTTTTATCAAAGCTCCATTTTACTGAAGCTATGAACTGTTAAACCATACGTAACACTCTAGCCTTATCTACACGAGTAAATATTTGTCCAGGCTTGAGCAGTAAAAGTTATCTGCACTTATTATTTTTCCTGCCAAGATAATTTTAAAATTAACCTTAAACGCTATTTTTTGGGTCAAAATGAAAACAAACACCCAGTGTTTGAGACAATTCTACGAGTAGGCTATGTAAGTTTTTTAAGGGTTTATTACCAATAGTGTTTGAAGCTAAAAGTGACTTATTTAAGGGGTTTTATCTGAATTGGCATCATGTCAGAAGCGGAAATTGTTGGTTATAAGCGCTGAATTAGTGTTTTACTTTGAGTGCAACCTTCAGGCTTTTATTCAAACACTGATTTAAACCTTTTTTGAGCAACTTGCGTCTCAGAGAGCATAATTATAAAAAATTGTATTTTTTTATAGCAAGATCAATTTGATATAAATACCACGTGCTAAATTTTGATATTAGGGACAATTTTGATGCTCACTCGTTTTTCGTGTTTTTTTGCCATCCTATCCATAGTTACCGCCTCTTTTTCAACATTCGCTTCAGATGTTTTAGAGTGTGTTATTGAAAGATATAGTCAGCCAAATAGTTCGTTTACAGGTTTACCTAATCCTGCTGAACTGGGCGAACATAAATACAAAGTAATGAACTATGGCGAACAACCCTTTTTATTTGCTATCTCAAAACCTGATGTCATTGCTCCAAATGTGAGCTTGCCGAGCTTTCTTTCAGACTATTCTCGCAACCAAGGATATGAAAACAATGCTTACCACGAATTTAAAAGTGGTAATTTACCTTTGCAGGCTAAAGTTTGGCTTCCGTTAGCAGCCCAACCTCTGCCGTTAGTATTATTAGTCCATGGAAATTCTGCGCCTGGGTTTGACTATCTGGGTGAGTTACTCGCCAGCCGTGGGCACTTTGTTGTGCAAGTAGATCAAACGTATTTGAATGGTTTATGGGGTGAAAATGGTGCCCGTGGTTGGATACTACTTGAACATATCAAACTGCTGAAAAAATGGAATGCTGAGCAAGGTCATGCTTTTTATAACAACCTAGATTTAGAGAATATCGCTTTAATTGGCATGTCTAGAGGGGGTGAGGCTGTTGCTTTAGCTGCATCATTTAATCAATGGAAAACTTTACCAGATAGTACTGAATCAACAGGGTTTGGTTTTAACATTAAGTCCGTTGTCGCATTAGCCCCTATGGACGGGCAATATCAACATGCCGATGGCAGAAATATCCTGAAAAATGTTAACTATTTAGTGTTACAAGGCGGCCATGATGCAGATGTTTATCAGTTTCTTGGTAGCCAACAATGGCATCGCACTCACTTCGATGCTGATAAAGACTTCTTAAAGCAGTCCATTTATATTTATCGTGCTAACCACATAAACTTTAATCAAGATATGTCTGATGATTACCATTGGGGAAGCAGCAAAGACTTTTATTCAAAGCTATTAACCGCCAAACAACAAGAGAAGTTAACTAAAGTGTATGTTTCTGCTTTTTTAGAAGCTACATTGGCGAACAAAAAAGCGTATCGAAAAATTTTTAGACAACCTGTGGCTAATGAGTTTGGTCTTCCAGACGATATTTATATCAGTCGCCATATGACATCTGACTTCAAAACTATAGAAGATTTTGAGGGTGACGCTGAAAAAGAAAGCACCGTTAAAGCCCTATCCGATAAAACATTAGAAGAAGTGCAAATCAGCATAGATTCAGAGCGTTTAAGAAACGGCACTAAAACCTCTAATAATGTATTAAAGGTTCAACTTAAGAAACAAGTTGAAACACGGCTGAGCATTAAGTTCACAGGTGCTGAGTTGCTTCAGCAAAATCACAAAGAAAAACCCTACCTAAGTTTCTCACTGGCTAGAGCTGATTCAGGAGAAAGCGAAGAATGTGGATCATACAATTTGTTATCTGATACTAAGGTAGAGCTACTTAATAAGTCTGATGTCGTGTTTAAAAAAAGTTTGGCCGCATCCGGCAGTGTCTCGCCTTTATTAATTTCTGACTTCTCTGAATTGGAAAAAGGTGGTGTGAGATATGCGCCAACGGAGCCAGTTTTGCAAACCTTCACACTCCCTATTGAATTGAATAAGCTAATCAGTGCCGAAAGCGAATTAGAGCTTGTCTTTATTTTTGCACCGACTAGAGATGTAACTATCATCTTGGATGATATTGGAATAACGAGTGCGATATAGCTAATCAGCTTTATTTTAAACAAGCGAGTAATTAAATTAGTTTACCTATAGGAAAGGCATAAAATCGTTTTTACGGCAGCGGTTATAAAAAAGCGTTTATGTCAGTAGATAAGCCGAAGCTCTAATTGGAGCTCAATCCATGCGGAAAACCAAAAATATACGTGTCATTCAGTTAATACTTAGTCATAAATGCATTGATAAAACCATAAGATATAGGAATGGAGCTTGAATACATCATTAAAATGGCGAAAGAAGCCGATTGAAGGTTTACGCAGACAAGTGTTTTTATGCTGTATTTGTCCAAAACAGTATAAGCTACACATAACATGTAGCTCATGAAAAACAACTTTTAAATGAGAATATAAGGTAGCGAACTTCCTAACCTTTTAAACGTCATGTTCTTAGTTAAAAAGCTAATTGTTTAAAAACCACCTAACTGATTGATTCAAAATACTAACCAGCCCAAACGATAACGCCTTTGCTATCATGGAGCAACCTTCATCAGGTGGAATGAATATCGAAACGGCTTTCTCTACGCTATCATCATCTTTGGCCTTGAAGCAATATTATACTTATTGACATTTCTACCAATGTCGAAACTTTGCGCATACTTTCCTTGCGCTTTCCAGTAAGGTTTGGAGCAGAGAGATTTCGGCCACAATACTTACGACCGTCACAATGTTCAGGTCAAGAACACTGAGAAAGAAAACCTCCCAAAATGTGCACAGAAGATATTACTGACCAATAGTGTTCGACTATATGGTTACCCAGGTTAACTGAAAAACATACTTCTCGAAAAGGCACTATGAGCCAGAATCAGTAACCTCGATCTTTGAATGCAAGTTACCAGAGAACGGCGATTAAATGTTCACAGCCAACTGGCTGACTTTTTTATGCCACTTATCGACATCCTTCTCCTTAGAAGAGATCACAGGTCCAAAGTAAGTAGTTCGTTTGTTTTGAATTCCAGAAAAATCCAGTATCGTTTTCTTTAAATGTTTGTAGATAACGTTGCCTTGAAAATACTTATACCAAAATAATGGGGTATCAAGCATAACAATAATCTCTGATGTTTTTCCCTTTAGCAGTTTTTTTGGGAGCGCCTCACCCTCCTCGTACTTAAAGGCAAACCCCGGCAGGAAGACTCTATCAATTAGACCTTTAAACTTAGCAGGTACCGTTCCCCACCAAACAGGAGAGAGAATAACGATGTGGTCGGCCCAAGAAATTAGTTCTTGTGCATGAACTAAATCCGGCTCCAACTCTTGGATCTTGTCATAACCTTCACGTAAATCCAGCTCAAAATCTAAATCCCCGACATGAATTGCTTTGACATCATGTTTGCTACCAACGGTCTCACTGTATTTATCTGCTAAAGACTTAGTTAAGCTATCAGTCTTAGGGTTGGCATTAATCACAAGTACATTTTTCATAAATTACTCACACATTACGTTACTTTGTGGGTCAAGTGACCCAAATAAACCATGCTAAAGTTAAAAAACCAACCTGTCAATGCTTTAATGGGTCGATTGACCCATTAATAACTACTGATACAATTAGAGCTTCTGTTATAAATCTCGACATAGGGGTATGTAAATTTGAATAGTCGCAGTATTGAAACAAGAAACCGGATTATGGAAGCAGCTCTTGCTATCTTAAAGACCTCCGGTATGGAAGGACTTACCATGAGAAAGGTTGCTTCAATGGCGGGGAAAAGTCTCAATAATGTCCAACATCACTTCAAGAATAAAGACATGCTTTTGAATTGCTTAGCTGAATTTTACTTTGCTCAATGCTATGACGTTGTTGAACAATATACACCTAGCAAACAGGTCAACGATCCCAAACAAGAACTTTATGAGTTTATCCTTTTTATATTAGGGCAATCTGAAGACATAAGTGATGCGTGCCTTGTTTTTAGAGAGCTTTGGGCTGTTTCTACTCGAAATGATGAACTTGAGGATAAACTCAATCAATTCTACTCGTCTTCAGTAAGCAGAGCCTGTACCTTTTGGGAAGATTATGGCAAAGAAAATGCTGAAAAAGCAGCCTCATTATTTCTACCTTATATTGAGGGTTACTCTATTCAGCACAAAGCTTTGCCTGTTGATAGAGAAAACATTGCTAAATTACTCTCAGAAACACTTTACGCTCTGTTGACTAAACCAATAAATGATTAGCTCCATAGTTCAACATAGACTCTACAGGATAAAGAACCGTATTTTGAACATTAAGAAAGCTAGAAACTGCTTAATGTTCGCTGTCGTTGTATTTCAATTCGTCCTACTCACTTGTAAGATCTTGAATGGCAGTGTTGTGATGCATAACTTTTTTAGCGAAAAAAGATATGCTCAGCTTATCCAATTGTTAAGAACTTGAAAATTTACCTATATTGGCTTGGCTCACCGCTTATAGAATTGAATACAGTAGTAAATAGAGAAAAATAATAAGCAGAATCGTTTAGCTCTTACACATTAGTTGCGGCAGCTTTTATAATCTTTTTCTTAATTTTTTATTTATCAGAGATGTACCCTTCCTCATGTGCTAAGGAGTTTCTTAATTTATTCAAAAGTTGCAGGAAATCCCAATCATCTTTTATGCCTACAACAGTAAATTCAAAGCCTAAAAATTTTGAAAGATACGTATGACACCTATTAATTCCGGCTCCAGATAGCGCATTAACAGTGATTGGGTGGAGTTACAACTTCTGTTTGTTCGTTTTGTCATTTTACACCTCAATAATTGGATTATATTCCATTATTAAAGTGTCCTGTTTGATTACAGCAAATCACATCGAGAACCAAATTTAAAACATCACTATTTCTAAGATTATACCCAACACCAATCGTCGGTATTCCCTTTGTGCTCAAGATAGATATCTTTCTCAACACCTTCATACTTAGCTATAAAGTCAAATACACTCATCTCACCAGACAAAACAAAAACTCCTTTTAAGAATTCAAATTTAAATTAATAGTTATACCAAAATCCACACCAATTCTCTTCTACATACCCATCATTACCTGTTTTAATATAATCAAGTTCAACATAAGACTTTCCACCCCATGTTTCGTAACTTCGTTTAGTTACAAGCCCATTTTTTGTAAAACTAAAAACTTTATCTTCAAAAACAATCAACCTGTTCTTACTTCTTTTTCCAATAGACTTTAATTCCCCATCATTACCAATAGTGTAATAATTCCTATGATAGCCGTGCTCTAAAGCTTTTTTAAAAACCCCTTCTTGACCTAGCTCACGCCAAACTTTTAACTTATCGTCCACACTCTCTTCATAACCAAGCCCCTCACAAAATACATCTGGCCTAGAATACCTTATCAACCTTTCCTTATTGCCATCTTCATCAAGATCTAAATAAGTCATTTCCATCTTTATATAACCACTTTGATATTTTTTTAGTTGTGCCTGCCAGTTGGTTTGTTCTTTATGGTTAAGCTGCGCTATTTGCTTATCCAGCTGCTTAAGCAACTCCCCCGTAACTGGTTTAAACGGCAGCGTTGTAAACCCTGAACCGGATAAGTCCGGAAGTTTGCAACCCCGGAACTCTTCTCTGGGCGTGCGGTTAAGCACCTTCAGGTAAGCCTGGCATTCTTTATCGCCCCAGCCGTAAGTTGTCAGCCTGAAGTTGGGCAGCGGCGTGTCCTGACCATTGATCTGGGCTATCCGAGCCTGATAGGCACGGGTAAAGCAGTCATCCGTCTTACACTGTGCCAGCACGGATTTATCCCACTGCTGCTGCTCAGCCCAAAAATCTTCCTTGGCGGCCATACAATCCCAGCCATCTTCACGACGCAGAATTTCAGCATCCTGACAGAGCCAAGCTCGCTGATTATGAAACGCCACATTCAACGCTTCATTGGCTGCTGTTAAAGTGGTTGACTGACATATTCGTTTATCCAGCTCAGACGTCGGTTGTTTACAATTTGCTCCCACCGCCCAGACATAGTGGGGCAGTAGCAACAAGGTACTACTGAGTAAAGCCAGTTTTGTGAAACTAGACATAATGCTTCCTTATTTTGGATTAAGTGTTGCGCCTTAACGCTCGCGTGCACCTTCGTCCAGGTGCTGTACAACGGGCGATAGCAGAAATTCGATGATCCGACGCTGGCCAGTTTTTGCTTCTGCAGAGACACTCATACCTGCACTAAGCGGCACAACGCGGCCATCGATTTGGATAGATATCTTTTCTAATACCTTCATGATCTGATATGAAGTCAAAAATATTATTTTCACTAGTCAAAACTCACTCTCCTTTCGCAATTAAAAAACTAGTAATTATACCAAAAACCACACCACCTCTCTGAGGTGGTGTTTACATTACCAAGTTCAATCTTTAAAATTGTAACCTCTTGCTTGCCACCCCATCTCCGCGGGTCTAAGTTGGTTAAAAACTTATTTTCTGAAACGGCATAAAACTCATTACCGAATGTGACAATATCATTTCTACCTTTAACATTAAGCGCTTTGAGATTTCCATTCCCATCCAGTTTATAATAAAAATTAACAAAACCATTCTCTATACTTTTATCTAAAACTTGATGTTCTGTTAGCGCTTCCCACTGTGCTTCTTTACCCTGCATTTCTATACCATCATCCCATGTATCACAAAAATAACTTGGCATAGAGTATTTTATGACTTTCTCTTTTTTTCCTTCCTTATTTAAATCAATATTCGCCACTTCCAATCTAATGTGACCATTTTGATATTTGTTAAGCCTTTCCTTCCAAGTAAATGCTTTTGAATGCACGCTCTTTATGATTTGAGGGTCTAGTTTTCTCAGCAACTCCCCCGTAACTGGTTTAAACGGCAACGTTGTAAACCCCGAACCGGATAAGTCCGGAAGTTTGCAACCCCGGAACTCTTCTCTGGGCGTGCGGTTGAGGACCTCGAGGTAAGCCTGACATTCTTTATCGCCCCAGCCGTAAGTCGTCAGCCTGAAGTTGGGCAGCGGCGTGTCCTGACCATTGATCTGGGATATTCTAGCTTTATAAACGCGTGTGAAACAGTCGTCTGTCTTGCACTGTGCCAGCACGGATTTATCCCACTGATGTTGCTCAACCTCTAATGTCTTTTTAGCTTCTACACAGTCCCAGTCATCGTCATGCTGTAACTCGCTCGCTAACTCACACAGCCATGCTCGTTGGTTGTAATAAGCAACTTGCAACGCGTTGTTTTCTATTTTGAGCATTGCCGACTGACATATTCGTTTATCCAGCTCAGACGTCGGTTTTTTACAATCCGCTCCTACCGCCCAGACGCAGGGGCTCAGTAGCAGCATGGTACTGCCGAGTACAGCCGTTTTAGTGAAACCAGACATAATATTTCCTTTTTTAAATTAAGTGTTGTGTCTTAACGCTCTCGGGCACCTTCGTCCAGGTGTTGAACAACAGGCGATAACAGAAATTCAATGATCCTACGCTGACCAGTTTTTTACTTCAGCAGACACACTCATACCTGCACTAAGCGGCACAACGCGGCCATCGATTTGGATAGGTATCTTTTCTAATACCCTCATGCTCTGATATAAAGTCAAAAATATTATTTCCACTAGTCAAAACACACTCTCCTTTCGCAATTAAAAAACTAGTAATTATACCAAAAACCACACCATGAACTCAGTTCAAGACGTGATTTACTGAAATCAAACTTTGAAACTTTAATGTCTTGCTTACTTCCTACAGGGCCTGGGTTAACACTGTTCATGAAGTAACCTTTTGAAACAGCATAGAAATCATTATTTATTCTAATAATCTCGTTCCTACCTTTAATGTTAAAATAACTAATAACTCCATCCACACCCAGTGTAAAATACGCATTATTGTAACCATTGTTCCTGGTCTTATTTAAAACTTCTTCATCAGGAAGAAGTTCCCATTCAGCTGCTTTATCCAACGGGCTTGCATCATATTCCCACATTTCACAATGGTAGTTAGGGTAAGAATATTTAACGATACGTTCGTTCTTTCCATCTTTATTAAGATCAACGTCAGCAATCTCAAGCTTTAAATACCCACTTTGATATTTTCGCAATTGATCCTGCCAGTTGATCTGTTTCCTGTGGTAACTCAGTGCTATTTGCTGATCCAGCTGCTTGAGCAGCTCTCCCTCAACCGGTTTAAAGGGCAGTGTCGTAAAACCAGAACCGGTCAAATCTGGAAGCTTACAGCTTCGAAAATCTTCCCTGGGTGTGCGGTTAAGCACCTTGAGGTAAGCCTGACATTCTTTATCTCCCCAGCCGTAGGTCGTCAGCCTGAAGTTGGGTAGCGGAGTGTCCTGGCCGTTGATCTGGGATATTCGAGCTTTATAAACGCGTGTGAAACAGTCGTCTGTCTTGCACTGTGCCAGCACGGATTTATCCCACTGATGTTGCTCAACCTCTAATGTCTTTTTAGCTTCTACACAGTCCCAGTCATCGTCATGCTGTAACTCACTCGCTAACTCACACAGCCATGCTCGTTGGTTGTAATAAGCAACTTGCAACGCGTTGTTTTCTATTTTGAGCATTGCCGACTGACATATTCGTTTATCCAGCTCAGACGTCGGTTCTTTACAATTTGCTCCCACCGCCCAAACTGAGGGTGGTATGATCAGCAAGCACAAACTGAGCTTGCTCAAAAATAATTCTTTTTTCATTGCTATCCTTAAATTGTTTTATCAAATTAGTCTTTATAAGACCTTTAATAACCTTTATTTATGTGGCGTAGCTCTTTAGCTAGCAAAGTCTATTAAACCTTCTGAGAAACCACTGAAGTACAAGTTCATTCAAACAACACATTTCACTGATTTCTAAGATCAACAACTTCCGTAAAGGCTCTATAAACCTTGATGAAAATAGTTAAAACTCTTTAAAAATAGTTTTATAACTTTTTTGACTGGATTCTCATAGCCAAACTCATATTTAGCAACTTTCTGTTAATCTAGCCCTAAAGTCAGGGTTTATTACTTTCTTTTGAGGCTTTATCTCACCGAACTGCTGTTTATTTAAATGTTACTGAGTAGAAAATCGGGCGTATACCTATTTGATTTACCCTCAAAGTCATACATAAAACCAATAGGTTGGGCTTCAAAGGCTTTTATCTTGGGAGAATATTCGAAATGAAAACAGGCATCAAACTCTAAAGAGCTTTCAACTAAAAGCGTTTGGCTTTTTTTGACTAGCAAATTTAAATTGGTTTTTAACTCGCGAGTACTTTATTTTACGTCTGATCATAATCAAAACCTAAACGGCTTATGACTAGAAAATAGACTATGACAGGTTGTTGTTCAGATTATGACAAGAATTAGTTCAGATATGACAGCTTATGCTTCAAACATCAATTGGTGTTTGAAGCATAACTTGACATAAACATCAATCTTAATTCAATCACTTAGCAGAAAATTTGAAGTGTAAGTTAGCATAAAATTGAATCATAAGTCTGCAAAAAACGACTGACTTAAAAAATTACCTTTAAATCTATTTATACCAAACGATGTCGTTTAGCACCTTAATTTCTTGTTATATTTTTTTATTACAAAGATTAATAAGAAATCTTTCCACAGTATCAAAAGCGTTCAAAACATATTAATGAGATATTAATATCGTACTAGAATACATCGAAAGCCTTGGAGTACCATTTATAGTCTTTTTCTTAATTTTTGATTTATCAGAGATGTACCCTTCCTCATGTGCTAAGGAGTTTCTTAATTTATTCAAACGTTGCAGGAAATCCCAATCATCTTTTATGCCTACAACAGTAAATTCAAAGCCTAAAAATTTTGAAAGATATGTATGACATCTATTAATTCCGGCTCCAGATAGCGCATTAACAGTGATTGGGTTGAGCTACAACTTCTGTTTGTTCGTTTTGTCATTTTACACCTCAATAATTGGATTATATTCCATTATTAAAGTGTCCTGTTTAATTAAAGCAGTTCAGACTAGTAGTTATACCAAAAACCGCACCAACTCTCTTCTGCACGCCCTTTATCAATTGATTTTATATAATCCATTTTAACATATACCTTAGCCCCCAAATCAGCGGGCTTTAATGTGGCTACGACCCCGTTTTTTGTAAAACTGAACACTTTATCTTCAAAAAAAGCCAACCTGTTCTTACTTCTTTTTCCAACAGACTTTAATTTTCCATCATCACCAACAATATAGTAATCCCTGTGATAACCGTGCTCTAAAGCTTTTTTAAGAACCACTTCCTGACCCAGCTCACGCCACCTTTTTGATTTATCATCCACATCCTCGTCATAACCAAGCCCCTCACAAAATACGTCTGGCCTAGAATACCTTACCAACCGTTCTTTCTTTCCATCCCCATCAATATCTAAATAAGCCATTTCCATTTTTATATAACCACTTTGATATCTTTTTAGTTGTCCCTGCCAGTTGGTTTGTTCTTTATGGTTGAGCTGCGCTATTTGCCTATCCAGTTGCTTAAGCAGCTCTCCCTCAACCGCTTTAAAGGGCAGCGTCTTAAATCCAGAGTCGGTCAGATTAGGGAGTTTACAGCCGCGAAAATCTTCCTTCGGCGTGCGGTTAAGCACCTTTAGGTAAGCCTGGCATTCTTTATCGCCCCAGCCGTAAGTCGTCAGCCTGAAGTTGGGCAGCGGCGTGTCCTGACCATTGATCTGGGCTATCCGAGCCTGATAGGCACGGGTAAAGCAGTCATCCGTCTTACACTGTGCCAGCACGGATTTATCCCACTGCTGCTGCTCAGCCCAAAAGTCTTCCTTTGCGGCCATACAATCCCAGCCATCTTCACGACGCAGAATTTCAGCATCCTGACAGAGCCAGGCTCGCTGATTATGAAACGCCACATTCAACGCTTCATTGGCTGCTGTTAAAGTGGTTGACTGACATATTCGTTTATCCAGCTCAGACGTCGGTTGTTTACAATTTGCTCCCACCGCCCAGACTGAGGGTGATATAATCAGCAAGCACAAACTGAGCTTGCTCAAAAATAATTCTTTTTTCATTGCTATCCTTAAATTGTTTTATCAAATTAGTCTTTATAAGACCTTTAATAACCTTTATTTAAGTGGCGTAGCTCTTTAGCTACCAAAGTCTATTAAACCTTCTGAGAAACCACTGAAATATAAGTTCATTCAAACAACACATTTCACTGATTTCTAAGATCAACAACTTCCGTAAGGGCTCTATAAACCTTGATGAAAATAGTTAAAACTCTTTAAAAAATAGTTTTATGACTTTTTTGACTGGATTCTCATAGCCAAACTCATTTTTAGCAACTTTCTGTTTTTCTGTAAATCTAGCCCTAAAGTCAGGGTTTATTACTTTCTTTTGAGGCTTTATCTCAACGAACTGCTGTTTATTTAAATGTTACTGAGTAGAAAATCGGGCATCTACCTATTTGACTTCCCCTCAAATAGATACATAAAACCAATTACTTGTACTTCAAAGGCTTTTATTTCGGGAGAATATTCGATATGAAAACAGGCATCAAACTCTAAAGAGCTTTCAACTAAAAAAGTTCGGCCATTCTTTTGAGTAGCAAACTTAAATAGCTTTTTAACTCGCGAACGCTTAATTTTACGTCTGATCATAATCAAAACCGAAACGGCTTATGACTAGAAAATAGACTATGACAGGTTATTGTTCAGATTATGACAAGAATTAGTTCAGATATGACAGCTTATGCTTCAAACATCAATTGAAGGATTGGGTGGTAGTCTTACCAGCCACATCCCGGCACACAAGTCATTCGCTGTGGCTGCTTCCTTCCGGACCTGACCAGGTTCACGAACTATTGTTGCGAGAGGACCAATAAGACCACCATTGTGGGCCTTGTTAGGCGCAGGAAGGATTATCTCTATTATGTGCTTTAGATTCAAGGAAAAACTGAATTAATTAAACCGATTGCCTAATGCTTAAGCAATCGGTTTAAAATGTAACACTGGATTATTTGATTAATGATTTTTGAACAGCCGTAAGCTTGCTCTTAACGCGCTTCATATTTGCAGGGCCCATGCGTAAAAACTGTTTTTGCGCATCTGACAGCTTTTCCCACTCTGGGTATGCATAGCTATATGTCACTGAATCTTTAATCAGCGGCAGGCTAGTCTCTGGAATTTGCGTCTCTAACAGTTCGCTGATTGCTTCATTTAAAGTGTAATTAAAATCTTCGCCCTCATAGCCAATCTCTTCATAAGCTTCAAAAATCAGTGGCTGGAACTTTTTATAAAGACGAATAATTTGTGCATTGCTCATTTGAGAAAGCATATCTACGTATGGTGTGTAACGCTCAAAACTATTTGGATCTGTGATGATGATATCTGACTCAAGTGCCATGAAACTATCTACAGGTGCACTTAACGGAATATGCTTCTTAGCGACTTTACCCTGCGCTAGATTGTCTACAAAAACAACAGTACGACGTACCATGTCTTCTGTAACTAATAACCCTAATGATTGCTCGGTAAGGTACTCACCCAAGCTTTGTTTAACTTCATTGTCACTCTCATCCAATGATGGAAGCTGAGGCTTAGCAGGTTTTACTTCAACAATACGCTCCTCAACAGGCTCAGGGATCGGCTCTGGCTGCGGTTCAGGCTCATAAGTTTCTACAACCTCGGGGGCTGGCTCAGGCTCTGGTTGACTTTGCGCCGTATTGACCGGCCTAACAGGGTCTGTTTGTGGTACCACAACGTCTTGTTTGAACTTTTCATTTTCTACTGGCTGTTCAGATTTGCTTGAAAGAATAAAAACAGCAACGACGATTAACGCCATAACAACAACGGCTGCAAATAGCAGCTGGGTTTGGGAAGGCTTTGAAGAAGGTTGTTCTGACATGTTTGCTCCGGTTAATGGCTGAACACAATATTCCGTTGAATATTCTATAATTAGTTATAAAGTAAAGATATATCACTGAGTAATTGTTGCAAGTGATATACGGTAACTGATGGCATTCGCAGCAAAAAGTTCATAATAATTAAGGGCGAATATGGAAAAAAAACCGCAATATACTCAGCATTCAAAAATGGCATTACTACTGACCGGTGGTGGCGCAAGAGCTGCTTACCAAGTTGGCGTGTTAAAAGCATTGGCTTTAAGCATGCCTCGCAATGCCAAAATTCCTTTTCAAATTATTAATGGTACCTCTGCGGGTGCAATTAACTCAGCTGCGATGGCGTGCTACGCCTCATGTATGCACTTGGCGGTGCGCAAAATAGAATGGGTATGGCGCCAGTTTCATACTCATATGGTCTATAAGAGCTCTTTCACTGGCGCGTCGAGTTATATTCTTGGCAATATGATGCGCAGCTTTCAATCTGACTATTTAAATCATCCCCCCGCCAGCCTACTAGATAACTCGCCGCTTCGAGCATTGCTTGATGATGTTTTAGATTTATCACGCATTGATAGAAACTTACATAGAAAATATCTAGAAGCTGTATCTGTTACGGTTTCGAGCTATTCAACCGGAAAATCAGTGGCAGTCTTTCAGTCGAATAATGCCGCCCCTTGGCAACGTGCTAAACGTGAAGGCGTTGCAGGGCAAATTACTTTAGACTTGCTCATGGCCTCAAGTGCCATTCCTATGGTGTTTCCAAGTGTCAGAGTAAAGCATCACTACTATGGTGATGGTTCAATTCACCAGCTTTCTCCGCTTAGCCCATCAATTCATTTAGGCGCCGATAAGATATTCATCATTGGTGTGGAGCAGCCAAAACGCCAACGCGCCATAGGTTACGAACCTCATTTCCCTGGAGTATCAACGGTTGCAGGTCACTTGCTAGATGGTGTTTTTGCTGACACGCTGCAATCAGATTTGGAACGTTTAGAACGAGTTAACCGAACCATAGGTTTACTGCCTTCTAACTCAAAGAATAAACACAAAGAGCTAAAACAAGTTTCAACACTGGTTATTAACCCTACGCAAAACTTTAATGAAATAGCGACCGAATGCTATGAACATATGCCACTGGCAGTCAGAATGCTATTACGTTCGATTGGTATCAAAAAGCACTCGGAGTCGAGCTTAGCGAGTTACTTAATGTTTGAGAAAGCCTATACCCGAAGGCTCATTGAATTTGGTTATCAAGATGGGCTAAACAGGCTAGATGAAATAAGAGACTTTCTTGAGCTAAATTAGGCTTGCACTCAGCTCAATTGACGCTTTGAAAACATTAGCAAACTTCGCTTTATGACAACCCCTCCAGCAAGAATTGCTCTGCTCGCTCTACTCGCCTGGGCTTGCCTTTTAACAATAGAATGTCATTTGCTTGCAATATGACGTCGCCATCAGGAGATTCAATTTCTTGCCCATCTCTTCTTAATGCAGTGATCACGACTCGCTGCTTATTTAAATTTAACTGCGTAATTTGTTTATCAATAGCATAGGCTGACTCTGGTAAAGCAATAGCATGCAGATATTCTAAACGCTCTAAAGGCTCGCTATTTTGCTCCACGGAGCCGTCGGTGAAAAAGCCATGGAGAAACTCGTAACGATTTTCACGCTCTTGGCTTACTCGGCGAAATATACGGCGCATCGGCACGCCAGACATATGCAATACGTGAGAAATAAGCATTAAACTTGCCTCAAGTGCTTCAGGCACAACTTCTGTCACCCCCATTTTTTTAAAGTCTTCAAGATGTATATCATCTGTGGCGCGAACAATAATGGAGACACCCGGCGCGACTCTTTTTATCGCATCTATCACGGGTTGATTTTGTTCAAAGTCAGACATAGTGACTATCACCAACTTAGCTTGCTCAACTTTGGCTGATTTTAAAATGGTATTTTGCGCAGCATGCCCAAATAAAACCGGTTCTCCCGCGTTTTGTGCCTCTTGTACAAGAAGTGGGTTTCGCTCAATTGCAACATAGGGGATTGCCTCAGGTTTTAAAAAGCGCGTAATGGTTTGCCCTACCCGTCCATACCCAAGAATTAGAACATGGCCATTTAAATTATGACTACCAAACGTTTTTTGAAATTGTTCGTTACCCTGTTCACTATCGATGTTTAACACACCCAAAATACGGTCTGTTTGACTGATTAAATAAGGTGTGAGGGCCATTGAAAACACACCCAGCGCGATTAAAAATGATGCGGTTGTAGAAGCCATTAATTGGTGTGTTGAAGCCAACGCGATGAGCACAAAACCAAACTCGCCCATCTGCCAAAGTAAAATGCCTGATGCAATGGCATCTTTTTTACGCTCACCAATTAATTGCGCGCAGCCCCAGATAAGTAGTAGCTTCAAGACAAATAAAACCACTAGCGCAGCGCAGATATACCAAAACATTTCAATAACAAAACCGACATTGAGCTGCATACCAACAGTGACAAAAAATAGCCCCATTAGTATGTCTCTAAAGGGCCGGATCTCAGCTTCTAATTGATGTCGATACTGACTTTCACCTAACATCATGCCAGCTAAAAACGCGCCCAATGCCATAGACAAACCAAATAAGTAAGTCAGACCAGCCGCGCACAAAGCGACCACTAAAGTAGACAGTACAAATAATTCATCAGTTCTGACTTGTGCGACTTCATTAAAGACAAATGGCAACAGCCATTTACCAATAGCCCACAGTAAAATACAGACAAACGCCCCTTTCGCTAATGCTATCGCCAAAGTGCTTGCTAACATCTGGTTGTCTGCCTGCGCGAATAACGGAATACTGATAAGCAAAGGTACGACAGCGATATCTTGAAACAATAAGATTCCGACCGAGAGCTGGCCTCGCCGCTGATTGAGCGCGCCATTTTCTTTTAATATTTTAACGACAACGGCAGTTGAAGAAAGCGCCATAATACTGGCTATGGTAAATGCACTTAGCCAACCATAATCAAAGAAACGAACTATCGGCATAGCTACCAAGATAGTTAAGATAACTTGCAAGCCACCAAGTCCAAATACCAAGTTACGCATTGCCATTAACTTAGGTACTGAAAACTCTAAGCCAAGACTGAATAATAAAAAGACGATGCCAAGCTCAGCAATAAAGTGCATTTCATCACTCATACTCATCCAGCCAATACTCGGGCTACTCGCCAATACCCCTGTGACTAAATAAGCTAAAATTGCCGGCAAGCCAATGCGCTTGAACAACCAAACTAGAATCATTGCGGCAAGCAATAAGGCAAAAACTTGACTATAAATGCTCTGCAAATGGCCTCCAGAGAGTCAATTTTATTGATGTTTATAATTCGACTTTAATTAACTATAGCAAGCGATTGTTTTTCAGCCAGTTTAAAAATTTGGCACAAAATTAGCTTATATGAACTCAGTTATGATAATTAGGGGTTCTAACTAATGGAAAACGTCCATATTCTGACGCAAAGGCTCACAACGCGTGGCGACTATTTGCCGTTTAATACTGAGCAATATATTAATCAAGAGCCAATGTTTGCTCATCGTCTAGTTGAAAAGCTGCAAACAACACTTGATATCGAAGAGCTTTTAGCCATTTATGCAGAGCATGCCGAACGTATCGTCAAATTGTCAGGACTACAGTTTCACACTGCATTAGGCGCTTTTCAGTTAAAAGACAGTGATAAACAGTACACACCTTTTAGTTTTGATTTAGACCTCAATGGCGAGCATTTAGGTAAACTGGTGTATTTTTGCCAATATCAGTTAAGCCCAGCCATTAAAAGCAAGTTGCAATCTATACACCAAGTTTTAGTTTACCCATTGCGAAACGCTTTGATGTATCAACGAGTTTTACAACTGGCAACGAAAGATTCATTAACTGGTCTATATAACCGCAGCCAATTTAATGACAACCTCGTTCAGAAGATAGAGAACGGCCGTCGCCATCAACGTAAATTTAGTTTGATGCTGCTTGATTTAGACAACTTTAAACAAGTGAATGATAACTTTGGCCACAAAGCGGGGGATGATGTACTCATAGCGTTTTCAAATATTTTAAAAGCCTCTATTAGAGCGACTGATAGTGTATATCGTTTCGGCGGAGATGAATTTGCGATTCTGATTGATGATCCAGAGTTTGTTACTAATAAGTTGATTGCAGAACGTATTATGGCATCTGTTGAGCACTGTGAACAGATGTCTAAATATGCAGTAACCACCAGTATTGGCTTCACGTTATCCGAAAGTTCAGACTGCGAAGATAATATCTTTGCGAGAGCCGATAAAGGCTTATATAAAGCGAAAGCAGCAGGCAGAAACTGCGCACGCGCTATCTAAACATTTCGCCAAAGTAAGCCCCTAACTTACTTTGGCACTTACCCTTTTTATTGCTTCGACTTGCTCCATAGCAAATAAGCAAACAAACAAGTAGAAGCTCCAAAGAAAAAAGCGTTAATTAACCACGCCAGAGCAACAAAACTAGGTAACTCCGCCATCACCACCAAAACCAATGGCATTAAAAGCGCAAAAATAAAAAAGCTACCACCTTTACCGTGCCAATAGCTCAGTAATAAAATCACTGTAACCATACCAAGCACTATCGCTGAGATTAAATTACCAACGATTAGCTCGCTTACTACAGCTAAAGGAATAAAAAGCAGTAAGGTGAATACCATGCCGATGGGGGATTTTTGCGCCAACGACTGACCAATTTTTCTCTGTTGCATATTAGGTTAACTCCCAAGAAATACCTCTTTCCTCACTGATATAATCAGCAGATACAAAATGACCTACGACCTGTACAAGGTTGTCGTCGTAAAACACTAAGGGGATATTATCTCGCTGCCAAGTGGGGACTTTTAATTCTTTAAACCAATATTTTAACGTATTACTGCGTACTTTCTTATATGGTTTTATTTGTGACTTTAACAGCCCAAAACGGATAGAAACGCGCTCATGCTCAAAAGGCAGTCTTAGTAATCCGGCAGACTCGCGTTTTAACGTCGTTTTATCATTTAAAACTAGCGTTGTGCTTTCTATGTTCTCGACGTGATTTGGAGTGGCGTCCTGCGTATCAAAATACAACTTGTCTCTGTAACGTCTAATCGCCCCTTTCGATAACTGCACCTGCATTTGTGCATCTTCACGACTTTCTAGGCTTTGCGTTAAAATCTGTGACATTTGCGCTTTTGAAGGCATAACTACCCCTAAATCGCTTAACCATGCTCTCACCACATTGCTCTGTCTAAGTTCGCTAAACTGCTTTAACTCATTGAGCTTAAGTGTAGTAGGCACATCGTTTTTATCTTCACAGAACAATAAATCAGCTTGGCTTATTTCATCAATTAAGGCTTGCTGTTGCTGTAACAGATCAATACTGCGCAGCGTACTTTTTAAGAAACCATTAAAGCGTTTTTTCAGCAGCGGAATAATTTGGTTGCGTAAAAAATTGCGGTCGAACTTATCATCTTGATTGGACTCATCTTCGATATGCGCTAAAGAAAAAGTGCGAGCAAATGCTTCAATGTCTTCTCGTGGGATGTTCAAAAGAGGCCTAATACACTGCCTACCCGATGATAAACGAACTGTATCATGCATTGCACTGAGCCCTGTAAGACCAGAGCCGCGCTTTAGTCGCAGTAAAAACGTTTCTAACTGATCGTCCGCATGCTGGCCTAATAAAATTAGGTTGCCCTGCTCTGCTAGCTCATCAAGCGCCTGATAGCGTGCATCTCGAGCAAGCGCTTCAAGAGATTGTCTCGCTTTTGGCTGAACATTAACGCGCTTGGTTTTAAAAGGAATATCCAGAGATAGACAAAGCTGCTCACAAAATTGCTGCCAGTCCTGTGCATTTTCAGATATGCCATGATTAACGTAAATAGCTTCGACTGGAATAGACTGATTTGAATCTTGACTCTCAAGGTAGGTCTTACACAAATGCAATAACACGACTGAGTCGACACCACCCGAAAGTGCCACCGTTAGGCCTGAGCCTAAATGTAATTTGGGCTCTAATACTGTTTTAAACTGTTTAAATAAAATGGTTTGTATCATAACTCTAAAACGCAAAAAAGCCGCATAATGCGGCTTTTTTCAAAAGCTTAAGTTTAGCAGTAACCAAACGACATTAGTCGCTTGTAACGCTGCTCAAGCATATCTTCTGTGCTTAATGCTGTTAACTCAGCAAGGTCACGGTTAAGTTGAGCTTTTAAGTTTTTCGCCATCTCATCGTAGTTACGATGCGCGCCACCTAGTGGCTCGTCGATGATGTTGTTGATTAGGTCTAACTCTTTTACTCGCGTTGCCGATACACCCATGGCTTCTGCAGCAAGTGGCGCTTTTTCAGCACTCTTCCAAAGGATTGACGCACAACCTTCAGGAGAGATAACAGAGTACGTGCTGTACTGAAGCATGTTTACACGGTCACCAACACCAATGGCAAGTGCACCACCTGAACCACCTTCACCGATAACCGTACAAATTGTTGGTACTTTTAACGCAGCCATTACTTTTAAGTTACGTGCGATTGCTTCACTTTGACCACGCTCTTCAGCGCCAACACCTGGGTATGCCCCCGGCGTGTCAATGAATGTAATGATTGGCATTTTAAAACGCTCAGCCATTTCCATTAAACGAAGGGCTTTACGGTAACCTTCTGGCTTTGGCATACCAAAGTTACGTTTAATTTTTTCTGCTGTATCACGACCTTTTTGCTGACCGATAACCATAACAGGCTTACCATCTAAACGTGCTACACCACCTAAAATGGCAGGGTCATTTGCGAAAGTACGGTCACCCGCAAATTCGTCAAACTCAGTAAAAATGCGCTCGATGTAATCACGTGCATATGGACGTAACGGGTGACGTGCAAGTTGAGAAACCTGCCATGCACCTAATTCAGAGAATACTTTTTCAGTTAGCTCAACGTTCTTTTCTTTTAAACGAGAAATTTCTTCTTCTAAGCTCAGGTCTAAACTGCCTGAACGGCTAACATTTTGTAATTCTTTAATTTTCGCTTCTAATTCAGCAATTGGAAGCTCAAAATCAAGATAATTGAGGCTCATGCT
Source organism: Pseudoalteromonas sp. BZB3 (assembly GCF_040104455.1). NCBI lineage: Bacteria > Pseudomonadati > Pseudomonadota > Gammaproteobacteria > Alteromonadales > Pseudoalteromonadaceae > Pseudoalteromonas > Pseudoalteromonas sp. BZB3. The sequence goes on from NZ_JBECOS010000010.1 coordinate 329,966, forward strand.
CTACAACCTAATTAATTAAATTCTAATTCTATATCTTGTGCCGCCAACTGAGATAATCGCGTTATTAGATCATCTGTTGGCGTCACACACCATTCTGTACCTAACGTTAGTTCTGCTAACGCATCAGGACGCTGATATTGAACCTTAACTTCGCAAGTACCGAACTTATAAGGTTCTAAGACTTTTCGTAAATTATCGAAGAAGTTCGCGTCAATTTGCACCATGTTTAGAGTCATTTTTATTGCTCTGATGCGTTTTTCACGCGCCTGAGCTATGGTACATACGTCTCTGGCTGTCATTGTAATGCCACCAGAGAAGTTATCAAAGCTGACCTGTCCAGATATTACCAAGATTTGGTTAATTTGCAGCAATTCTTGATAAGTTTCGTACTGTTCAGGAAATAAGCGTACATCAATTCGGGCACTTTTGTCATCTAAAGTTATTAAACCCCAACGTTGATTTCGTTTATTAATCAGCGTTCTTGCATTAATCACCAAACCGGCCGCCGTTGCGCTAACATCACGGTTAGTCGGCTGTAAGTCAACCAGTTTACCCGACGTATAGTGCTTTAACTCTTTACGATACTGATTGATTGGGTGACCCGTTAAATATAAGCCTAAGGTTTCTTTCTCACCGTTTAGCCATTCTTTATCTGGCATAGGAAGAGCAGACTCAAACGCTTGCTCAACTTCATCTGGCTCTGTCGCAAGCAAACCAAACAAGTCACTTTGACCAATCGCTTCTGCTTTGTGATGCTGCTCAGCAGCTTTCATTGCAGCAGGTAGACTCGCGATTAGGATTGAACGACCAGCTTGATTTTGCTCAGGTCCCAGCTTATCTAAGGCACCAGCATAAATAAGTTTTTCAACCACACGCTTATTTAAACGCTTTAAATCAACACGGGCGCAAAAATCGAATAAGTCTTTAAACTCACCACCCTGCTCACGTGCTTCAAGAATGGCTTCAACCGGGCCCTCACCAACCCCTTTAATCGCACCGATACCGTAAACAATTTCGCCTTTTAAGTTTACAGTAAACTTATATAAGCCTTCATTGACGTTAGGCGGTAATAAGGCCAGCTTCATGTTTTCACATTCATCAACCAAGGTGACGATTTTGTCGGTATTATCCATATCCGCCGACATTACCGCAGCCATAAACTCGGCTGGATAATGGGTTTTCATCCACAGCGTTTGATACGAAACCAGTGCATAGGCTGCTGAGTGAGATTTGTTGAAACCGTAACCTGCGAACTTTTCTACCAAGTCGAAGATCTTCATGGCGAGTTCGCCATCGACCCCGTTATTCACGGCACCATCTTCGAAGGTTGAACGCTGCTTCGCCATTTCTTCAGGCTTTTTCTTACCCATCGCACGACGAAGCATGTCAGCGCCACCTAGCGTATAACCCGCTAGCACCTGCGCGATCTGCATTACCTGCTCCTGATAGAGGATGATCCCGTAGGTTGGCTCTAGAATAGGTTGCAAACTGTCGTGCTGATACTGTGCATCAGGGTATGAAATGTCTTCTCGGCCGTGCTTACGATCGATGAAGTTATCTACCATGCCCGATTGCAGTGGACCCGGCCGGAACAGGGCTACTAGTGCGATCATATCTTCGAAGCAGTCTGGCTTAAGACGACGAATTAGATCTTTCATACCACGTGATTCAAGCTGAAATACTGCGGTGGTTTCAGCGCGGAGTAATAGCTCAATACTGGCTTTGTCATCAAGTGGGATGGCATTAATATCTACAGGCTCTTTACCTTCTCGAGCTAAACGCTCGTTGGTCATATCTAGCGCCCACTGCAAGATCGTCAGTGTTCTGAGGCCTAAGAAGTCAAACTTAACCAAGCCCGCAGTTTCAACATCATTCTTATCGAATTGTGTAACCGGGAACTTACCTTCTTCATCGCAATACAACGCGGCGAAATCAGTTATGGTCGTAGGCGAAATAACAACACCACCGGCGTGCTTACCGGCGTTACGTGTACAGCCTTCAAGGATGCGACACATGTCGATAAGCTCTTTTACTTCTTCATCACCATCATAAGCTTCTGGTAGACGTGGTTCGACATCAAAGGCTTTAGCTAGGGTCATACCCGGATCTGGCGGTACTAACTTTGATATACGGTCAACGAAACCATAAGGGTGACCAAGTACACGACCTACGTCACGTATTACTGCTTTTGCGGCCATAGTACCGAAAGTGATGATCTGAGATACCGCGTCCCGCCCATATAACTTGGCTACGTGGTCGATTACCTCGTCTCGTCTATCCATACAGAAGTCGACGTCGAAGTCAGGCATTGAGATACGTTCAGGGTTTAGGAATCGCTCGAATAGTAAATCGAATTCAAGAGGATCAAGGTCTGTGATCTTCAGGGCATAAGCGACTAATGAACCAGCACCCGAACCACGCCCTGGTCCTACAGGGATATTGTTATCTTTACTCCACTGGATGAACTCCATTACGATCAAGAAGTAACCAGGGAATCCCATTTGGTTGATAACGTCGAGTTCGATTTTAAGACGTTCATCATACTCAACGCGTTTTTCTTTGCGTTCACCTTCGTCAGGAAATAAGAACTGCAAACGCTCTTCAAGACCGTCTTCGGATACCTTAACCAAGAAGTCTTCGATTTTTAAATCACCCGTCGGATAATCTGGTAAGAAGTAAGTTCCAAGCTGAACGGTCACATTACAGCGTTTTGCAATTTCGACACTGTTCTCGAGCGCTTCAGGAATATCACTGAACAATTCAATCATTTGCTCAGGGGTTTTTAAATATTGCTCTTTTGAGAATCGTTTTGGACGGCGTTTGTCTTCAAGCGTGTAACCATCGTGGATAGCCACACGAATTTCGTGCGCATCAAAGTCATGTTCATGTAAAAACACCACTTCATTGGTGGCAACAACCGGCAAGTCACGTTGCTCAGCCAGTTTCACTGCTTCATGTAAATAATCTTCTTCGTCAGCTCGACCTGTTCGGATCAGCTCGAGATAGAAATGATCTTTGAAGTGTTCTTCATAGAAAGCAACGGCATCTAATGCCAATTGATGGTTATGCTTTAGAAGCGCCTTACCCACATCGCCATCTTTACCACCCGAAAGTAAAATTAGGCCTTCTTTGTGCTCAGCAAGCCACTGTTTATCAACCACAGGACGATGGAATACATGACCACGCTGATAGGCTCTCGAGATAAGTAAAGTCAGGTTTTTGTAGCCATCATTATTTTTGGCAAGTACTACTAAACGGCATGGCTCTTCAGGAAACTCATCACTTTTAAGCCAAATATCAGCCCCGACAATAGGCTTAATACCTGCACCATGTGCCCCGCCATAAAAACGAACAAGGCCACATAAGTTCATTTGATCAGTAATAGCAAAGGCTGGAAGCGCTAATTCTTGTGCTCGCGCAACGATCGGCTTGGTCTTTGCCAAACCATCAACCATAGAGAAGTCACTGTGAACGCGTAAATGAACAAACTGCGGTGCTGGCATTACTGCTCCTTACTTTGCAAAATTCGCTGTACGGGCTTAAACGACGTGCGATGATGTGGCGTTGCACCGTATTGCTCTAGGGCTGCAAAATGCGCTTTCGTTGGATAGCCTTTATGACCTGCAAAGCCATATTCTGGGTATTGTGCATCAAGTTCTAGCATTTCTTGGTCACGTGCAACTTTTGCTAAAATAGATGCTGCACTGATCTCTTCCACTAAACTATCGCCTTTAACCACACTCTGCGCTGCCATGCTTAGTTTTGGTAAGCGGTTGCCGTCTACAAATACAAATTCGGGCTGAATAGTCAGACCTTCGACAGCACGACTCATAGCAAGCATGGTCGCATGTAAAATATTCAGCTCGTCAATTTCAGCCACACTGGCACGAGCAATGTGATAGCAAAGCGCTTTTTCTTTAATTTCTGCAGCGAGTGCATTACGCTTTTTTTCTGAAAGCTTTTTAGAATCAGCAAGACCTTCAATGGGCTTACTCGGGTCTAAAATAACCGCAGCGGTGACAACATCACCGACTAGTGGACCACGGCCAACTTCGTCTACACCGGCAATATATTTAACATTTGGTCGTTCAATTTGCATTTATAAGCTCCTTAACTGCTAGAGCCGCTTGTTTGCTGGCATCAAGTCGAATGTTGTTGTGAATATCGTAAAATTTATCAATCAATGCTTGGCTATCGCCTTTTAGCATAGGAAAAAGCGCATCGGCTAGCGCATCGCTATTACATTCATCTTGTAAAAATTCAGGTACTAAGGGCGCATCAGCCAATAAATTTGGAAGGGAGAAATACTTAATATTAAAAGTAAAAAAGGTTTTGAAGATCCAATAACTCACAGGCTTAAACTTATACCCGACCACCATAGGCTTTTTATACAGCATGGCTTCAAGTGTCGCAGTACCTGAGGCTAGTAATACGGCGTTTGCCGCGGTCATCGCTTCACTTGATTGACCGTCTAACAGCTGAACTTTTAGATTTGGTGCGGCTTTTTCTTTGATCTCAGTAAATTGCGCTCTGCGTTTATCGTTTACTAAAGGCACGATAACTTTTAATTCAGGAATACGCTCTTGAAGTTTTTGAGCTGTTTGCAGATACGTCTCACTTAATAAGCCAACCTCAGAGCCACGACTACCCGGAAGAAGCGCTAAAATGGTATCTTCAGCAGAAAGGTTTAACTTCGTTCTCGCCGCATTAGTATCGGTTTCAAGTGGAATGTCATCCGCTAAGGTGTGGCCGACAAACGTACATGGTACTTCATGTTTGTCATAAAAAGCTTTTTCAAATGGCAATAACGACAAAACTAAACTGGTTGCTTCAGCAATATTAAAGATGCGTTTTTGACGCCAAGCCCACACTGAAGGGCTCACGTATTGCACCGTTTTAATACCAGCCGCTTTTAATGGCTTTTCTACACGAAGGTTAAAGTCTGGCGCATCAATACCCACATAAACATCAGGAGGGTTATCTATAAAGTGCTGAACTAGCTGTTTTCTGATTTTCAGTAAACGTGGCAGTCGGCCTAAAACTTCGACTAACCCCATCACTGAGAGCTCTTCCATATCGAATAAGCTCTCACAGCCCTCAGCCTGCATTTTAGGGCCTGCAATGCCGATAAAACGTGCATTTGGATAATGTACTTTCAACGCTTTGATTAAGCCTGCACCCAAAATATCGCCGGACAACTCGCCTGCGACAACACCAATCGTGATTGGCTGTGTATTTGTCGTCATGTTCTAATTCTTTTTAAATAAAAACGCCATACACGTTAAATTGTATGGCGTTTGTACATGCTCTAAATAAACCGTCGAGGCTAGCGAATAATGCCGCGCTCAGACGTGTCTAAGAAATCAATCATGCTTTGCACTGCTGCAAACTGTTTCGCATCGTCAGCCAGAGAAGCCACAGCTTCATCTAGCTTTAAGCCCTTTCTATAAAGTGCTTTATACGCTCTACGAACCGCCATAATTTCATCGCTTTCAAACCCACGGCGCTTCATACCCTCAGTATTCACTGCTGCAGGTTTTGCTGGCATACCTGTCGTTGTAACAAAAGGTGGAACGTCTTTACTCACACCTGAGTACATACCAATAAATGCGTGCGCACCAATTTTACAGAACTGATGTACACCCGTATTACCAGCTAGAATAGCCCAATCACCTACATGAACGTGACCTGCTACACTTGCGCCATTTGAAAAAATGACATTATTACCAATCACTGCATCATGAGCAATGTGCGTGTAAGCCATAAATAAGTTATTACTACCTATTTTAGTCACGCCTTTGTCTTGAATTGTGCCACGGTGTATAGTCGCACACTCTCGAACAATATTGTTATCGCCCATGATTAATTGAGTTGGTTCATCCTTGTACTTTTTGTCTTGGCAGGCTTCTCCAATAGACGCAAACTGATAAAAGTGATTACCTTTACCAATCTTCGAAGGCCCTTTAACAACTACGTGAGATTCAATAATCGTGTTATCTCCGATAACAACATCATTACCAATGTAGCTGTAAGGCCCTACTTTAACGTTTTCGCCAAGTTGGGCGCCTGGTTCAATAACTGCAGTAGGATGAATTAACATTAAAACTCTCTTCTTGCACACATAAGGTCTGCACTACACACAACCTTACCATCTACTTTTGCTTCTGCTGAAAAACGCCAAATATTACGACGCTCTTTTTCAAACTTAACGTGAATATGCATTTGATCGCCAGGTACTACAGGCTGTTTAAAACGTGCATTATCAACGCCTGCAAACAAGTATAGCTCGTTGTCGCCAGTATTTTGCACTGTTTTAAAACCTAATAAGCCAGTTGCTTGTGCCATAGCTTCTAAAATAAGTACACCAGGGAAGATTTTTTGGTCAGGAAAGTGACCTGTAAAAATTGGCTCATTCACGGTAACATTTTTTACCGCATGCAAGTAATCACCCGGCTGAAAATCGACCACTTTATCTACCAAAAGCATAGGGTAACGGTGTGGTAATAAACGCATGATTTCTTGAACATCAAAACTGTTTAATTCGTTAGCCAAAATAGTATCCTTATTCATCAACTGTTTTTTTGAGATGAGCGCGTTTCTAACTCTTTAATACGCTCTTTAAAATCAGATAAATTTCTAAAATGCGCCATATTACGACGCCATTCTTTGTTAGTGGTGTGCGGCATACCTGAAGAATATGCACCCGGCTCAGTGATTGACTTCGTCACCATGGTCATGCCGGTCAGCATTACACCATCACAAATGTCAATATGGCCGTTGATACCGACAAGACCTGCAATTTGGCAATATTTACCAACGGTTGTACTGCCTGCAATAACTGAACAAGCAGCCATTGCACTACCTTGACCAATTTCAACATTGTGTGCGATTTGAATTTGGTTATCTAAGATGACATCGTCATGGATGATGGTGTCATCTAAAGCGCCACGGTCGATGGTTGTGCTTGCACCAATCTCAACGCGGTCGCCAATAACCACTCTGCCTAGCTGTGGAATTTTCACCCATTTACCAGCTTCATTAGCATAACCAAAACCATCGCTGCCAATGACCGCACCAGATTGGAATAAACAATGCTCTCCAATCTCAACATCATGATAAACACTCACATTAGCCCAAAGCTTTGTGCCCTGTCCCATTTTAGTATTTTCACCAACAAAGCACCCTGCGCCAATTTGTACATTATCACCAAGCACAACACCCGCTGAAATAACCGCATTTGCAGCTACGCTGACGTTTTCACCGAGCTGCGCATTTTCATCTATAACGGCACTAGGGTGAATACCATTGGCACATGCCGGCGTAGTATCCATCATTTGCGCGAGTTTTGCGTAAGCGATATAAGCGTCTTTTACGATTACCTTATTGCCTGAGAACAGAGAGGCTTCTTTTTCAGAAATAATCACTGCACCCGCTTGAGTTTCATCAAGCTGAGTACGGTATTTTTTATTTGCCAAAAAAGCGATATCTGTTTCTTTAGCATTCGCTAAAGTTGCTATCTTCTCAATACAATGAGACGCATCCCCGTCAAGGGATGCGTCTAGAAATTCGCTGATTTGAGCGAGGGTATATTGTTTTGTCATTACTTTTTGCTAACTGCTTCAACAACCTTGCTAGAAAGGTCGGTTACTTTATCAGGGTTAAAGTAAATTGTCGTATCTTTTACTTTAACTTCATCAAACTTACCGTTTTTAGCTACAGTTTGAATGGTTTCAATGATTAGCTTTTGTACTTTTGCCAATTCTTGGTTTTGACGCGCTTTAATTTCTTGCTCTAAAGGACGACCTTTTTCTGCAAGTTGCTTTTGCATACCTTGAATTTTGTCGCGAAGCGCTGTTTTTTGCTCATCGCTCATTGTGGCACTTTCACGCTGAAATTTTTCCATTTCAAAACGCACATCACCTTGAAGCTTTTCTAGCTCTTGACGGCGCTCAGCAAATTCCGTTTGAAGCTGTTGCTCGATTTTAGCCATTTGCGGGATTTGCTGGTAGATAGATTGCATATCTACAATACCTACTTTGTGTGCTAATGCACTTGCAGAAGTACCCATCATTAATGCTGCTAGAATGCTTAATGCCGTTGTTTTTATAATCGTTTTCACAAAAAACTCCTTAGAATGTATTCGTTATATTAAAGCTGATAGTTTTAGTTTCGTCTTTGTCTTCTTTCTTCAATGGATAAGCAAAACTAATCAGCATTGGTCCCATAGGGGAAATCCATTGCAATGACAGACCTGTCGATACTCTGAAGCGACCTGGGTCTGCATAGTCACGTAATTTATTAACCTGATCTTCCGCTAGGTCTGAGTAGCGGTCAATATCAAACTCGGTGTCCCAAACGTTAGCAGCATCAACGAAGAAACTCGTTCTAACAGAACTTGTTTTATCTTCATCTAAGAATGGGGTTGGAACAATTAGCTCCATCCCTGCCACTGCTTTGGCATTACCACCAATTCGGCCTGATACAGTAAGCTGGTCAAACTCTGACGCCGAACCAATTGTACCTGTTGTACTACCATCAGGTAAAACAGAACCTGTGATTGGTTTAGTTACTCTTCTGATTGCCTCTGGCAGAATTGTATTTCTGTCAAAGCCGCGTAATTCTTCTTCCGTGATCCTGAAATACTCTTGGAACGGTAATATTTGATCAAACCCGTTCGTTGAACCATACCCGTTACCATATGCAAATGCTGCTCTGGTCGAGAACACCCAACGGTGATCATTACTGATTGGCCAATAGAAACGAGAATTGTAGTTAATCTTGAAGAAGTTAAGATCTGAATTTGGAGTAGTCGCATTCAAAGTTAATGACTGACGAGAACCCGCTGTTGGGAACATACCACGGTTAACCGTGATGCGGGACCAACCAAGACCTAACTCATATTTAGTAAATTCATACGCGGCATCTGGGTCTTCAGGATTAAAGAATGCCAAACGCATAATACGCGTTTGCTCATAGTCTGCAATGTCAGATAAGCTCTCTTCAATCCAGCGACCTTCGAAGTTAATACGGTTCACCGCATCAATTGGGAAGCCGAAGCTTGAACCAATACCATAACTCTTAGATTTATAAGGCACTAGACTAAAAGCAGATGAATCGTAATTACTATAGAAAATGCTGGTACCTTGCGATACACCATCTGGTGTAAAATAAGGATCAGTGTATGAAATACTATAGCGGTCAGAACCTTTCGACGTATTGATGTTAAACGCTAATTGGTTACCAGTACCTAAGAAGTTTGATTCACTGACACCTATATTGAACTGCAGACCAGCATATGAACCATATGCAACCCCCGCTTGGAAGCTACCTGCAGGTTGCTCTTTAACGGTGAAGTCAACGTCAACTTGGTCATCAATGCCTGCTATCGGTTTTACTTCAAACTCAACGTTTTCCATATAAGGTAGACGTTGAATCTGCAGTTTTGAACGCTCTAGACTCTGGTTAGATAGCCATGCGCCTTCAAGTTGCGTCATTTCTCGACGCACAACTTCATCTGCGGTTATTTGGTTACCATTCACCATAATACGGCGAACATAAATGCGATTACCTGGATTTACTGACAGTGTTAGTTTCACTTCTTTATTTTCGTCATCAATTTCAGGGATAGTACGAACTTCAGCATTTGCATAACCAAATCGTGCTAAATAGCTTTTAATGTATTCTTCTGAAGCAGTTACCACTGAACCATTGTAAAGCTCGCCCGATTTAAGCGGGATAATGCTCTTAAGAAGTTCTTCACGGCCTAATAAATCACCTATAAAGTCAAAACCTTTAACCGTGTACTTTTCGCCTTCTGTAATATTTGCAGTGACATACACAGACTCACGTTCAGGGCTCACTGACACTTGTGTTGAGTCAATGTTGAAACGCAGATAGCCTTTATCTAGATAAAAACTTCTGATTTTTTCTAAATCGCCTTCAATCGTCTGTTTTTGGTAGCGATCATTTGACAAGAACTTCCACCAAGGCAAATCTTGTTGTGATTCAACAAGGTTTAATAGCTCTTCGTCAGAAAACAGTTCATTACCAACTAAGTTAATTTGCCTAACTGAGGCTGCGTCACCTTCTTCAAACTCAAGATTTAAACGCACACGGTTACGTGGCAGCTCGGTGATGCTCACTTCGATCTTGGCATTATATTTACCAATGCTATGGAAAAAGTCGATCAAGCCTTTCTCAATGTTCGATAAAACAGTTCGATCTAAAGGCTCACCAGCACGGATATTCTGCTGCTCTAAACTTTCGTTTAATTGCTCATCTTTGATGTCTTTATTGCCATCAAATTCAATAGAGGCAATTGTTGGTCTTTCTCTTACTTTGAAGATGAGAAGTTCATCATCACGGTAAACTGAAATGTCTTCAAAGTGGCCTGATTTGTATAGCGCTTTGACTGTTTGAGAAATCGTATATTCATCAATGTTATCACCCACATTAATTGGAATATGGGTCAGTGCTGCACCTAGTGCAACACGCTGTAAACCTTCAACTTTCAAATCTTCTACGATAAAGGAGCTTTGCCCAGCTGCCGCAAAGCTTGCGCCAAGTAAACTGGTTACTGCGAGATGTTTTTTTATCGGCATTTTATTATCTTTATCCTTTACAACTATTAGCGTACATAGCGCTTTGTGGCTTTAAATGACATTTTGGCTTATAACCTTGAAACATCATTAAGCAATGCAAAACAGGTTAGGCCTAGAAGCAACATAGCCCCAATTTTATAACCTAACTCTTGTGTCTTTTCAGAGACTGGTTTTTTGCGAATAAGTTCAATTATGTAATACATTAAATGCCCACCATCTAAAACTGGCAGCGGCAATAAATTAAAAACTCCAAGATTGACACTTATTAACGCTAAGAAACTGAGAAAAGCCACCAACCCATAACTGACACTGGTGCCCGCGCCTACTGCAATTCCTACTGGACCACTCAAATTATTGACTGACACTTTGCCGGTAATTAAGTTACCAATCATGTCAAAACTCAATGTGATCAATGCGTAGGTCTTTTGTACGCCAAGCACAATACTATCCAATGGCCCATAATGTCTAGTTTCAATGTACCCAGGCGGCCAACTTTCTAACTGAGGAACAACACCTAAAAAGCCTTGTTGGATGCCATTTGGTCCAGTTCTCGCTTCAGGGGTTACTGATAAGATTTGTCGATAACCATTTCTCATCACTTCAAGCTGAATGGCTTTACTAGGTGAAGCTTGTACAAGGCTGACCAGAGATTGCCATTGTTCGATTTCTTGACCATCTGCAGTAAGAAGCTTATCCCCTACTTGTAAACCCGCTTGGCTTGCTGCTGAGCCTTTTGCAACATGACCAATAGTGAGTGTTAAAGCTGGTCTGTATGGCATGATACCAATCGCATCAAGTGGCGGTTGATCTTTTTTATCTAGCTTCCAACCAGTTAAATCGATGGTACGAATCTGAATTTGCTGCTGTGCATCTTGCACTTTGACATCGACTGATTGCTCACCTAAGTGAGACATCAAACTGAAGGTGACTTCTTGCCAAGAAAGTACATCTTGACCACCCATGGCTAAAATATGATCGCCCGACTGTAATTGTGCCGATGCAGCTCGGCTTTGCGGTTGCACATCACCCACAACAGGTTTGGCATTTTGCACGCCAATCATATACATGAGTGCCAGCGCGAAAATAGCAAAAATAAAGTTGGCTAGTGGGCCTGCGACTACAATAGCAATGCGAGACCAGACTGATTTGCTATTGAAAGAAAGATGCGCTTCGCTAGGGTCGACGGCTTCGACACGCTCGTCGAGCATCTTCACATAACCACCAAGCGGGATCATGGCAATCACATACTCAGTGCCAAGTTTGTCATACCAACGACACAAAGGCTTTCCAAAGCCTACTGAAAACCTTAAAACTTTTACGCCCGCTTTTCGTGCAACCCAAAAGTGTCCATATTCATGCACAGTTACTAAAATACCCAATGCAACAATAAACGACCCTAAGTGCCAGAAAAACTCAAACATAATCACTCCATGGTTTTAAGTATGTTTTTAGCTAAAACTCTTGCTTCATTATCTTGAGCAAGTACATCATCAATACTTGAAAGGTTTGTAATCGCGATGCGATTAAGCACATCAGCATTCACTTTATAAATATCAGTAAAACCAATTTGTTTATTTAAGAATGCTGCAACCGCTATTTCATTTGCTGCATTCACAGCAGTCGTAGCAGCTTGCCCCGTTTTACAGGCTTCAATCGCTAATGCTAAATTTGGGTAACGATGATAATCCGGTTTTGTGAAAGTAAAATCACAAATTTGTGAGAAGTCTAAAGGTGCAACACCTGCATCAATTCGCTCAGGATAAGACAAACCATATGCAATTGGTGTACGCATATCAGGTTGACCCATTTGAGCAATAACAGAGCCATCTTGATACTGTACCATAGAGTGGATCATACTTTGCGGGTGGATAACCACTTCAATATCATCTGCACTACAGTTGAATAGCCATTTTGCCTCAATAAACTCTAAACCTTTATTCATCATGGTCGCCGAGTCGACTGAGATTTTCTGACCCATAGACCAATTTGGATGAGCAACGGCTTCTTCAACGGTTACATCAGCTAAGGTATCAATATCACGATTTAAGAAAGGTCCACCTGAGCCAGTTAAAAGTATTTTACGAATACCGAACTGATTTAATTTAGGATCTGAGTGCTGCTGGAAAGTACTTGGTAAGCTTTGATAGATAGCATTATGTTCGCTATCAATCGGCAACAAGGTTGCACCATGTTGCTTTACTTTATCCATAAAGATTTGGCCTGACATCACCAAAGACTCTTTATTCGCTAAAAGTACTTTTTTGCTGTGCTCAACCGCACTGATTGTCGGCAACAAACCTGCAGCACCAACAATCGCAGACATCACAATATCAACATCACTGTGAGAAACCACATCTTGCATCGCTTGAACGCCTGTCAGAACCTGAACCTCTGATCCTGCTAAGTCATCCTTCAGTTGTTTTGCCGCTTGCTCACATTGCATCACCGCAAATTTTGGTTTAAATGTCTGGCACTGCTGACGCATTACCTCAACATTACGACCTGCAACTAAGGCGAATACCGAAAATTTATCAGCATTGCGGGCTATTACATCTAAAGTAGAAACACCAATTGACCCTGTTGAGCCAAGGATTGCTACCTGTTGAATGCTCATAACGCTACCGTCCACGCATAACAAAGAGCGAATATTGGTGCTGCTGCTGTAAGACTATCAATACGGTCTAAGATACCGCCATGACCTGGTAAACAACTACCTGAGTCTTTCAAACCCGCTTCACGCTTAAACATACTTTCTAGTAAATCGCCTACGGCTGAAAACAGTGCGATAAACACAGTTAATAAGGCATAAACTGGCCACATAGCTTGTTCGACGTCTGCACACGCACAGAAGATAACAACAAAAATAACCGCAGTAAGTAAACCACCTACTAACCCTTCAATAGTTTTGTTTGGGCTTACTTTTGGCATTAACTTATGTTTACCTAGGTTTTTACCTGCAAAATAAGCACCTATATCAGCACTCCAAACAATGCCTAATACCACCATAATTAGGGTTGAACCGAATAGCTCAGACTGTTGATATTCAGCACTACGCAAGACATTGAGTGCAAGCCAAAGCGGCACGAGTGTCAATAATCCAGCCACCGCTTTCATTACTAGACCTTCTGACCAAGCGCGAGACATGCTTGGATATTTAACAACAAGAAAAGTAGCAACAAGCCACCAGGCAAATGCAAGCGTGAAAACATAGTTAGCATCAGACAGTAATTGCCCGTTTTGCCATAGATATTCTATGGGCCAATGCAGGTGAAGTGCGCCAAGAATAACGGCGACTAAAGCCACGAATGTGCCTCTTTGCGCCATTTTTTTCAGGCCCATCAATGAAGACCATTCCCAAGCACCTAACAGGGTAATCGCACCAGCTATGAAACTAAACAGTGATAGGGGTGTATAAAACACCAAAAGCATTGCCAGTGGCGCTAGTACCACTGACGTTAAAATACGTAATTTAAGCAAATTAATAACCTTTAACTTGTTGTTTTGGACTCGGCAAGTAATTGTTTTATTTGTTCGCCGGTACAACCAAAGCGTCGCTCTCGAGATACAAAACAGGCAATTGCCTCAGAAAAAGCTTCTTCATTAAAATCAGGCCAAAGTGTATCTGTAAAATAGAGTTCAGCATAAGCTGCCTGCCAAAGTAAAAAGTTGCTGATGCGGCAATCTCCGCCAGTCCTTATCAACAAATCTAATTCACTTTGATCTGCCATACTTAATTGTGCTGACAAAGCGTCTTCTGTGATATCTCTCACAGTAAGTTGGCCATCTTGTACTTGCTTCGCCATAGATTGAGCGGCTTGTACAATATCCCAACGGCCACCGTAATTTGCCGCAACATTTAATTTCAGACCTGTATTATTAGCGGTTAATTCATGTGCAACTTTTACCCTATCTTGTAAAGATTCAGGAAAGCGTGAGATATCACCAATAATAGTCAGTTTTACATTATTCTTATGTAGTTTTTTAACTTCTTTAGATAAGACGAATAAAAACAGTTCCATTAAGGTACTGACTTCATCTTCAGGTCGTCGCCAATTTTCACTGCTAAAAGCAAAAAGCGTCAACGATTCAATACCCAGTTTTGTACAAAACTGAACAGCCGAACGAACGGAATCTACACCCTTTTTGTGTCCGTATGTACGAGGACGATTGCGGCTTTGCGCCCAACGCCCATTCCCGTCCATGATAATAGCAACATGTTTAGGCAAAGACTGCTTTGAAACTGTTTCAGTACTTAAAACCATAATTCCGATTTAGGTAAAAAAAAACGCCGCCTAGTATACCCTAGACGGCGTTTCAAAACTAATAAATTTGAGCTGGTTAGATTTCCATCAATTCAGCTTCTTTCGCGCTTAACTGAGTATCCATTTCTTTAACATACTTGTCTGTTAATTTTTGGATCTCGTCTTCGCCCTGACGTGCTTCATCTTCAGAGATGTCTTTGTCTTTTAGTAGCGACTTGATGTCACCATTGGCATCACGACGAATGTTACGAATAGCAACACGACCACCTTCAACTTCACCACGTACAATCTTGATAAGATCTTTACGACGCTCTTCTGTTAATGGAGGAAGTGGTACGCGGATCACAGTACCTGCAGACATAGGGTTTAGACCTAAATCTGAAGACATGATCGCTTTTTCAACTGCTTGCGCTAAAGACTTATCGAATACATTGATTGCTAATGTACGAGAGTCTTCAGTTGCTACGTTTGCTACTTGGTTTAGAGGCGTATCTGCACCATAGTAAGAAACTGTAATACCGTCTAATAATGCAGGGTGTGCACGACCAGTACGGATTTTAGATAGCTGGCTAGCAAGTGCTGCCACGCTTTTTTTCATGCGCTCTTCAGCGTCTTTTTTGATATCGTTAATCACAATTCAATCCTAGTCTTTGTAGATTATTCAGCTACTTGTGAAGAAATAAGGGTACCCTCTTCTTCACCCATGATAACGCGTTTAAGCGCACCTGGTTTATTCATGTTAAATACGCTCAAAGGCATATTATGGTCACGAGCTAGCGTAAATGCCGCTAAGTCCATCACCTTTAATTCTCTATCGATCACTTCATTATAAGTCAAATGACGGTGAAGTGTCGCTTCTGGATTTTTCACTGGGTCGTCGCTGAATACACCATCAACTTTTGTTGCTTTAATTACTGTGTCAGCTTCAATTTCAATGCCGCGCAAACACGCTGCAGAATCTGTTGTGAAGAATGGGTTACCTGTACCAGCAGAAAAGATCACTACTCGGCCAGATTTTAATAAGCTAATTGCTTCAGCCCAGTTATATGCGTCACATACACCATTAAGAGGAATAGCAGACATAAGACGTGCGTTTACAAATGCACGGTGAAGTGCGTCACGCATTGCTAAACCATTCATTACAGTTGCTAGCATGCCCATGTGATCGCCAACTACGCGGTTCATGCCCGCTTCTGCTAATGAGCCACCACGTAAGAAGTTACCGCCACCGATAACTAAACCTACTTCTACGTCGAGTTCTACAAGCTCTTTGATTTCTTGCGCCATACGATCCAATACTTTTGGATCGATACCAAAGCCTTCATCTCCCATTAAAGCTTCACCGCTTAATTTAAGAAGAACGCGTCTAAAAACAGGTTTTCTATTCGTAGTCAT
This sequence comes from Pseudoalteromonas sp. BZB3, assembly GCF_040104455.1. Lineage (NCBI taxonomy): Bacteria > Pseudomonadati > Pseudomonadota > Gammaproteobacteria > Alteromonadales > Pseudoalteromonadaceae > Pseudoalteromonas > Pseudoalteromonas sp. BZB3. The sequence continues at coordinate 346,224 of NZ_JBECOS010000010.1, forward strand.
AATCTCAGGGCCATATGTAAAAGTGGGGATAAAAATAACCGCGCTTATGAAACTCATAAATGCGCGGTTATTCTAAAGAATTTTCAGCATTGAAGCAAAAGCAAATGCTGCCTAAATGTGGCTTTTTGCCTCTGCTTCATGAGTAAAATTACTCGCCTTTAGCTGCTGCGATTTGCGCTGCAACTTCTGCTGCGAAATCTTCTTCTTTCTTCTCGATACCTTCACCAACTTCTAAACGGATGAAGTTAGAAACAGAAGCGCCTTTCTCTTTAAGGAATTCGCCAACAGATTTCTTAGGTTCCATGATGAACGCTTGACCAGTAAGAGAGATCTCACCAGTGAACTTCTTCATACGACCTACAACCATCTTCTCAGCGATTTCTGCAGGCTTACCTTCGTTCATAGCGATTTCAACTTGAACTGCTTTTTCTTTTTCAACAACTTCAGCTGGAACGTCTTCAGGGTTAACGAAGTCAGGCTTAGAAGCAGCAACGTGCATAGCAACGTGCTTAAGTGTTTCTTCGTCAGCATCACCAGTAACAACAACACCGATACGGTCGCCGTGACGGTATGCAGAAAGCTTGTCACCATCGATGTACTCAACGCGACGAACGTTGATGTTTTCACCGATTTTAGCAACTAGAGCAACACGTGTTTCTTCGAACTGAGCTTTAAGTGCTTCGATATCACCTTTTGACTCAACAGCAGCGTCAAGTACAGTGTTAGCGAAACCTAGGAAGTTTTCGTCTTTAGCAACGAAGTCAGTTTGACAGTTAACTTCTAGAAGTGCAGCAAAACCTTCGCCTTGCTTGATTAAGATTGTACCTTCTGCAGCGATGTTACCCGCTTTCTTAGCAGCTTTAGCAGCACCACTCTTACGCATGTTTTCGATCGCTAGCTCGATATCACCGTTAGTTTCAGTTAGTGCTTTTTTACAATCCATCATGCCAGCGCCAGTACGCTCGCGTAATTCTTTAACTAGGGCAGCAGTTACAGCCATTAGTATATCCTCAAATATGAAGTTTTTTTTCGGGGTGCGGAATGACCGCTCTTCAAGAATATCAAGCCTTCATCTTATTTTGATGAAGGCTTGATGACAGCTAATTACTCAGCTTCTACGAAATCGTCGTTTTCAGCTTGTGCAACGATGTTGCTTTCACGACCTTCAGTGATAGCAGTTGCAACAGCACCAGTGTAAAGCTGGATAGCGCGGATCGCGTCATCGTTACCTGGTACGATGAAGTCAACACCGTCTGGGTTTGAGTTAGTATCAACTACAGATACTACTGGAATACCTAGGTTGTTTGCTTCACGGATAGCGATGTGCTCGTGGTCAGCGTCGATTACAAAGATAGCGTCAGGAAGACCGCCCATGTCTTTGATACCACCAAGGCTCTTCTCAAGCTTTTCCATTTCACGCGTCTTCATTAGCGCTTCTTTTTTAGTAAGCTTTTCGAAAGTACCGTCTTGGCTTTGAGCTTCAAGGTCTTTAAGACGCTTGATTGATTGACGAACTGTTTTCCAGTTAGTCAACATACCACCTAACCAACGGTGATTTACGTAGAACTGCTCACTTTGAAGAGCTGCTTCTTTAACTGCTTCGCTTGCAGCGCGCTTAGTACCTACGAAAAGGATTTTGCCTTTGTTAGATGCAACGTTCTGTAAGAACTTAAGTGCATCGTTGAACATAGGAACAGTTTTTTCTAGGTTGATGATATGAACGCGGTTACGTGCACCGAAGATGAACGGCTTCATCTTAGGGTTCCAGTAACGTGCTTGGTGACCGAAGTGAACACCAGCTTGAAGCATATCGCGCATTGAAACGTTTGCCATTTTAATTTCCTCTAATATTTAGGGTTAGGCCTCCACATATCCCATAGCACCAACACGTAATATATAATTACCTGCACCCAAGTGTATGTGTCGATATGTGTGTGTGTTAATATAAAAAGTATGTTTGTCTTAACTACAAACTATCTCGTAAGATAAATTTGTAAAAAGACGGCGCGCTTTATACCATATTAAAGCGCCAGATTCAACGATACGACTAAAATTTGTGCGTTATTGCAAATGAAAAATTAACGATTGGAGCCTCAATGAGTGCAGTGATTAAAACCCCTGAAGAAATCGAAAAAATGCGTGTTGCCGGTCGCTTAGCGGCTGAAGTCTTAGAAATGATTGAACCTCATGTTAAGCCTGGGGTAACAACTGAAGAGCTAAACACCATTTGTCACAATTATATTGTTGACGTTCAAGATGCGGTGCCTGCACCTTTAAACTATCATGGTTTTCCAAAATCAATTTGTACTTCAGTAAACCATGTAATTTGTCACGGTATCCCGAATGACAAGCCTCTAAAAGACGGCGATATCATCAATATCGACATTACCGTGATCAAAGATGGCTACCACGGCGATACCTCAAAAATGTTTCATGTAGGTACGCCGAATATTCAAGGCAAACGTTTAGCCCAGATCACACAAGAAAGCTTATACCTTGCAATAAAAATGGTTAAGCCAGGCGTGCGTTTAGGTGATATCGGCGCTGCGATTCAAAAATATGCTGAAGGCTTTAGTTATTCTATTGTTCGTGAATACTGCGGCCACGGTATTGGCGCTGAATTCCACGAAGAGCCACAGGTTATGCACTATGGTAAACCTGGCACAGGTGAAACACTGAAAGCAGGTATGTGTTTAACGATTGAACCTATGGTGAATGCCGGTAAGCGTCAATGTAAACTACTTAAAGATGGTTGGACGGTTGTCACTAAAGACCGTAGCTTGTCAGCTCAGTGGGAGCATACTTTACTTGTTACTGACAATGGTGTTGAAATTTTAACGCTCCGTAATGATGAGACGATAGATCGTGTAATAGAACACAATTAAGATTTATTGTTCTAATACTATAAATGCCAACTTAAAAAGTTGGCATTTTGCTTTTTACAGATTACCAATCTAAGAAGCCTGTTCCTTGGCAAGAGCGTGAAACAGGTACTTTTTTCCACTCACCATTTTCCAAATACACATAATAAGCTTGAGAGTTCTGGCAAATATAACCACCCATTAGCACCTCTGCCTGAACTGGTTTTGTTATACTTGCTGCAAGTATTAAAGTACTAAGTGCAAACATTGTTGTTTTAATCATGGTTTTCATATCTTTTCCTTGTTGTTAATAAAACCAAGCTTATAAAAACACATAATTTACACCGCATCAACAACTGGAAAACAAAAATACCCAAAGCAAACACACAGAACAAACACAAGAGTTCAAGCCCGTTTAAGAACTAAACGTTCGATCTTGTTATATGCTCCTCCACTCGCAATTCACAGCAACTTAGTGTAAAACTTATTAAGCGCTCATCAATTCATTTGATAAAAAAATCAGGGATATTCCGTGGCATTACCCAATAAATTAAAAACGCTTCTTGATTCAGCTAACACACTCGACGACTTTAAAGACTGCTCCGCTTTTTTTTATAAATGGCTCGGCAATGAATTCTCAAAGCAACCGGTTAAACACCTCATTCGCGCCCGTGCCGAATTTGTAGACTTAATGCTACAAAAGCTTTATATCATTACTTGTTTAAACAAACATGATGATATCGCGCTGATAGCAGTTGGCGGATATGGTCGAGGCGAGCTGCATCCTTACTCGGATATCGACTTTTTGGTTTTAGTTCAAGATGAGCCCAACGACCAACTAAAAGAGTCGCTTGGTCAGTTTGTTACCCATTTATGGGATCTGGGCTTAGAGATAGGCCATAGTGTTCGTACACATGAACAAGTATTAGAACAAAAAAAACAAGACGTGCACTTCACCACCAGCTTACTTGAGTGCCGCTTAATCAGTGGTAATGAATTAGAATTTGAACGCCTAAAAAGTCACATCATTGAAACACCTATCTGGCGCTCAGAAGAATTCTTTATAGCCAAAGTAGATGAACAAAAAATTCGTCGTAAAAAATGTCATGGTACGGCGTACAACCTCGAACCGAATGTGAAGGAAAACCCGGGGGGTCTGCGCGATCTGCAAACTATATTCTGGGTGGCAAAAAAACACTTCCATGCAGAGACACTTAGAGAACTCATCAGCCACGGTTATCTAACCCATGAAGAATATCAAGAGCTACTCGAATGTATCGAAAATCTCTGGAATATTCGTTTTGCTCTTCACCTTGCTGCAGGCAGAAACGAAAACCGCTTATTGTTCGACTACCAACCTCATGCAGCAGAATTATTAGGCTTTGGCTCTGAGGGTAAAGCCTCTGTAGAGCGAATGATGAAGCGCCTATTTAGGATCATGAGCCGTGTTCGCGAAATGAACCAAATGCTTCTGTCATATTTTGAACAAAGTATCTTGGTTGACCAAGTGAACCATCAACCTCAACCGCTCGATAAAAACTTTGAGCGTGTGGGTAATCGTATTCAAGTCACCGATCCTTCTGTTTTCTTCAAGCGTGAACATATTTTTGTGTTGTTTGAGCATATTGCTGATAACCCTGAAATCACTGATATTGAGCCCAACACATTAAGAACCATGCGCCAAGTCCGCCGCCGTCTTCTGGGTGATTTACAAGATTATGCAGGGTGTAGAGATGCTTTCTTACGCTTAATCAAGCACCCGAACGGTATGGGTAGAGCCTTCACGCTGATGCACAAGCACGGTATTATTGCGGCCTATTTGCCTCAGTGGCGTAATATCTTTGGGCAGATGCAATTCGACTTATTTCATGCCTACACCGTAGATGAGCATACTCATAAACTAATAAATAATATCTATAAGTATTTCGATAAAAGTAAGCAAAAAGATTTTCCTATTTGCTCAGCAATTGTCACTGGCATGGACAAACCTGAGTTACTTTACCTTGCTGGTATTTTTCATGATATTGCCAAAGGCCGCGGTGGCGACCACTCAGAGCTAGGCGCTGTTGATGCAAGTACCTTTTGTAAAGTACATGGCTTTAGTAATTCAGAGGCGCGTTTAGTCGCTTGGCTGGTTGAAAATCATTTATTAATGTCGGTCACGGCGCAACGAAAAGACATTAATGACCCTGATGTGATTGCAGAGTTTGCATCTCGCGTTAAAAATGAACGCCAACTAGATTATTTATATTGCTTAACTGTTGCCGATATTCGGGCCACCAATGACAACCTTTGGAATGATTGGAAAAATACCCTGCTACGTGAACTGTATTTGCATACACAACGCGCTTTGAGAGCGGGTCTTGAAAACCCAATGGACATGCGTGACCAAATTCGCGATAAAAAGCAACAAGCCAAACAGCGCCTCATTGAACTGGGTTTTGAAGAGAGCCAGATTGACTTCATTTGGTCTCGTTTTAAAGCTAACTATTTTACTGGATTCAGTGAGCAGCAAATTTCATGGCAATCCGAGCACTTACTCAAGGTGAAAGACCTCAATGACTTTAGTGTGATTGTCGGTGAGAAACCGCTTCATGGGGGCACACAAGTCTTTGTTTATAGCCCTTACGAAGCCAGTTTATTTGGCAAATTAGTCAGTGTTATCGGCTCTAAAAAAGCACAAATTCAACACGCACAGGTCATGACGACTAAAGATGGCTTTGTGGTCTTTAACTTCGTAATACTCGAACAGGACGGCGATCCGGTTTCAGTGAATCGTGCCCGCTCTATCCGTAAAGGCATTGAGTCTTTACTTCAAGATCCGAAGAAAAAGATCAGAGTGAAGAAGAACCGCTCTCACCGATTTAAAGATTTTAATATCAAGCCCAAGGTGATTGTGCGCCCGCATGCGCGTGAAAATCGTAGCCTAATTGAAATTCAAGCCATCGATATTCCGGGGCTTTTAACTAAAATAGCCGAAGTATTTCAGGCTAATTCACTGCATATTCATGCCGCACGTATTACAACGGTCGGCGAGCGTGCAGAAGACTTTTTTGTTATTTCAAATAAAGATTATCAAGCCCTCAATGAAGAGCATAAAGTAACACTTCAACGAGACTTAATGAAAAAATTAAACGCAGAAACAAATTAGAGGAAACTATGTCAGATTTAAAAACCATCATCGAACAAGCATGGGAGCAACGTGATGGCATTACTCCTACACAAGTGAGCGACGAAGTTAAAGATGCGATCATTCAATCTCTTTCATTGCTAGATTCTGGTGCTGCAAGAGTTGCAGAAAAAATCAGCGGTGAGTGGGTTGTGCATCAGTGGCTTAAAAAAGCGGTACTGCTGTCTTTCCGTATTCGTGATAACCAGCCAATGAACGATGGCGTAAACCAGTTTTATGACAAGGTGCCACTTAAATTTTCTGACTACACGCCAGAGCAATTCCAACAAGGCGGAATGCGCGTTGTACCAAACGCTGTAGCACGTCAGGGCAGCTTTGTAGGTAAGAACGTGGTACTTATGCCTTCTTACGTGAACATTGGTGCTTACGTTGACGAAGGCACTATGGTTGATACATGGGCTACTGTTGGTTCATGTGCACAGATTGGTAAAAACGTGCACCTGTCTGGTGGTGTAGGCATCGGTGGTGTATTAGAGCCATTACAAGCTAACCCAACCATCATCGAAGATAACTGTTTTATCGGTGCACGCTCCGAAATCGTTGAAGGCGTCATTGTTGAAGAAGGCGCGGTTATCTCAATGGGCGTATACATTTCTCAAAGTACACGTATTTACGACCGTGAAACAGGCGAAATCCACTATGGTCGCGTACCGGCAGGTGCGGTAGTTGTGCCAGGTTCATTGCCTAGCAAAGATGGCTCACACAGCCTTTACGCAGCAATTATCGTGAAGAAAGTTGACCAGCAAACACGTGAAAAAGTAGGTATCAACGCCCTACTTCGCTCTGTCGATGAGTAATCAATAAAGAATTTAAAAGGCCGCAATCAATGACGATTTGCGGCCTTTTTTATGCCTAATTCTCGCAACTTAAACCTTGAAGATCATACTGCTTAAACTGTCTTTGGTTATCTGCTGTAAAGCTGATGGTGAGTTGCTCTAACGGCTCATAACTTTCAATGGCTAATGCTTTACCAAGCCAAGGTTCTTTTACGACCGGTAACAATTCGTAAAACCCAAGTCCTCTATCGCACATAATATTAATAGCGTGATATGCAGTCAGTAACTTACCCGGTGCTTGGCTTTGGATACTGATATTGTCTTGCTCAATGTAGTTATCTGCCTTGGTGCCATTAAACACATAATAAACCGATGTGGTACTGAGCATGATGACTTGCACAGAAGCAACGAACATTAATGGCAATACTGCCAGTTTCACCTTACTGCTCACCTCATTGTGTTTCACAAAGTAAATCAGCAACCAACAACCGGCAATGACCATGACTAACTTCAGCGGCACCAAAAACACGCTGAAATAGTACATGAGCTTTTCACTGCCCCACTTTAAGCCAAATGAATTTTCAAACCAGCTACTCTCAATTGCTGGCAGCACAATTAAAATACTGCTGAGTAATAATACCCATTTAAATTGTTGTAATCTCGACATATTAAAGTGTTTTTTGCCAGTCCGTTAGCCAAGTTTCAACCACTTCCCATGGTTCAAAATACTCACACGCATCCACATCTAGACGCGGTGAAGTTTGCTCTGCATTCAATTCTTGTAACAGGGCATCGACTTGCTTGCCCGCGCCACAATAGGTGTCACCGTAGCTTGAGTCGCCCAAGGAGATCACCCCCGCTTTTTTACCTGCTAATCTCGGAGACTGACTACGCAACTGCATAATCAATGGCTCAATGTTATCTGGCAGGTCGCCAGAGCCTGTGGTCGAGGTAATAAACAAAGCAACTTCAGCGGCTTTTACATCATCGATGCTTGCGCTTTCAAATAAGCTCACTTGATGCGATGTTGACAAAGCCGTTTGCACCTGTTCTGCTAAATTCTGTGCATTGCCATACACACTGCCTACAAAAATTGAAATTGATGCCATTATTGATAATCCTGTTCGCTGCTGGGCCACCCCAACTGCGCACAGATATTTAGCATCTCTTCGCCTAGGTTTGCCCGAATGGTAATTTCTTGTTTTGTATAAGGATGAACAAACTTTAACCGAGTTGCAAATAACATTAAGCGCTGCAGGCCAAAATGCTCATAAAAAAAGTGATTATGCTTGTTATCACCATGGTTCACATCGCCCAAAATAGGATGGGCTAAATGCTTTAAATGACGCCGAATTTGATGCTTACGACCAGTTTTAGGAAAGCACTCCACCAGCGAATAGCGAATACTCGGAAACTTACCAAAAGGAATTGGCAAGCTTGCCTGATGTAAACAGTTAAACTCTGTCTGCGCTTCTTGCGGTGCTTTATCTTGGTCAGCAAATTTGTCGGCGATTTTATCTAAATGCTCTTTTAAAGGCCTATCTAGGTAAACATGCTCAGGCGCAAAACCTCGCACCAGTGCCAAATAACGTTTTTCGATTTTACCCTCAATGAATACTTGATTCATATCTCTGGCAGCTTCTGAGCTCAGTGCAAATAACAAAATACCACTGGTAGGACGGTCTAATCGATGCACCGGAAATACGTGCTGCCCGAGCTGATCACGCAACATTTGCATGGCAAATTGGGTTTCGCGTTTATCTAAAAATGAACGATGTACCAATAAGCCCGAAGGTTTGTTAATCGCCACATAGTTTTCGTCTTGATAGACAATCTCAAGCATGGTCTTTCTCTTTTAATTCTGTTGTAAGCTTTCGTCTAACTTGGTCAGTAGACTTAAAATCTGCGGATATTGCGGGTGAGTGGCAAAGCTCATCTCAGCCATAGGCGCAATCGACATATTGGCTGGTAGTGCCATACCTTGCTCTATCATCAAGGACATTTTAGGAATAAAAACAAACTGCAACCACTGCTCAAATGTCATCACATCACAACAAAATGGCGCGGTAGAATTTAGCTTTTCAGCCTCAATGCTTTCACTTTGCCAAAGCTTGGCGATGCGTAATACCGCTTCGAGCTCTTTCAATAAGGTATAAACTGCTTGATATTGGGCGTGACTCATCAAACCGACTCTTAATAGACTATTTAAAACTCGCGAATTATAGCCCAGCTAACTTCTTTACAGTAGCTTTACGGCTTCGCTTATCAAGTGCCGAGAAAATCCGTATAATTCGGCTAATTTAAAATTTGCATGAGCGAACTATGACTGCGCATATTTCTACTTTAGGTGATCTTCTTAACACAGCTGGCACACAGTGGCGTGTTTACGACATGGGTCGAAAAATCACTAAAATTGATAAAGCCCTATTCAATCAACTTGAAAATGGTCAGGTACCTTACCCTTACCCGCTTGCTGGTCATGCCCTGATCGCCATTCAATTTTGGGATAACCAAGCCACTGCTGATCCGTATGTGTGGTTTTTAAAAATGCCTCTTGATGAACAAAGTAAGTTAGTGCTTGCAAGCCGTGACCACTTCGCAAATATGGTACTTGAAGCATTAGGCACTGAGCTAACGGGCGAGCAAGCTGATGGCAAGCTAGACAATAACCCGTATGTATTTACGCCTAATGCCAATAAACTTGCCGCGTTCAATGCACTATTAAAAACTGAATTAAAGCGCCCTGCATCTCAGTATTATGAATTTACCGAGCAATTTTTTGCTGGCAACTTAACAGACGATGCGTGGCAAAGTATTGCGGTACAAGGCTTAGCTGATTTTGCCTTTAGACTCGACCACGGCCAAAACAGCGCAAACCTCGCTAAAGTGTGGACAAACTTACCGCAAGAAGTTCAACAACCTTTAAGTGCCATGCTTGAACATGTTGAAATTAACACACAACTTGCAGAATTATTCTTCGCGCAATGTGAGCAAGCCATTGCAGAAAACAACCTAACCCTATTAATTAATAACATGCGCGCGCTTTCAGGTAGCAAAGCACAAGGGTTAAAATCTCAGTTAGTCGAGCAAGTACTAGCAAGCGAGTTAGGTAGCCAACCAGACGTGTTACTGACCTTAGCTGGCCGTTATTGGTTATGCTTTGAAAAACCAGAAGCCCTATTCAAGCTGCTTGATTTAGCTGCTAATAATGAGCAAATGCCTGAGTTATTCCCAAGTATTTTTGCGGACTTAGTTGCAATTCCGTCACTTCGCCCACACGTACTAGGTATTCTTCGAGCAGAAAATCGCAGCGACACACTATCTCGTGCGATTGGTAGGTTATTCTCTTAATGGCATCTCTCTGGCTTTTTATTGTTATCGGTAGCGTTATCGGCTTTTTTTGGTATAGCCGTAAAATCGCAGAAGCCGCAAACGAACATGCACAAAGACAAGCAAAGCAATTACAAGTGCAGTTGCTCAGTGTCGCCTGTAAAAAAGTGCTACCCGGCATTTTAAAAAATGGTCGTTTGGGAATAAAAAGTCAGTTTTTGTTTGAATTTAGCTCAGACGGCGAGAGTTTATATCAAGGTTATTTGTATCTTGAAAATGAGAAGCTAGTGCAAGCTGATATTCCACCGCATCGTTTGGGGTAATAAAACAAAAGTTCCAGAAAAAACTAAGGCGCAACATAAGTCGCGCCTAAAGTTGACAACATCCATGATAGCTTCCAAAGCCTATAATCCTGTTTTATCTTCCGCTGACTGGCCGTCTTCCATCGACGACCAAAAATCCATTTAAAGTCCTATACACGTCCTGTGTTCCTAATATCCTAAATCCACTTCGCAAAATCCTATGCGCTCCTAGTACACCCTGTACTCCATCCTCATCCTAGATGTTATCCTAACACCTGTAACCTTCCTGGTTTCCGCTTCACCCTTCTTTGGGCAGTCCTCACACTCCTGTGTGCATCCTATTTCCTTTGTGCAACTCCGTTACACGCCTCGTCCAGAGGATCCTGTTGAGCTTCTTGCTCTAGCATTAGTCCTTTATCCTTATGCTATATCCCTTTTTCCTATCCCTTTGCCTTCCTGACACGATTAAGTTTACGGTAATCTGCCGAGTGAAAAAGTGACTTACAGCAATTTATTTAATGTCACATTATTTTAAAAATAGGATATTTCTTATTTTTCATTAACTTAAAAAAAAATCAAAGCCAAAGCAAAGTGTTTAAAACACCAAAGCCCACAACCATGTGGGAAATATCTCACAGCTAATTTTCCGTTCTGTCAGGTTCGGAGATTGCTGATTTAGTTACGACAGTTAAAATTGCTTATTTCACCTTGCGCAAAAGTAACCTTGCTTCGCAATGTATATTTTGCACGATAAGTCGGTGCTACCAACGATGTTCCAACAACAGTTGAAATTGCTCATTTCACCTTGCGCAAAAGTAACCTTGCTTCGCAATGTATATTATGCACATTGCAGCCCTGTGTACAAAACCAACAGGTAGCCCCCCTCTCCCCTTCTATCGAGCCTGAAAATAAGCAATTGATGAGTAATGTCAGCGCATGGCGGGATTTTTGTTCCCGACAAATCCCAAGTACCTAAATCCATTTAGGCAATGCGCTGCAAGGCTGATTTAGTCCATGGATGGACTATTCAGCCGTTTACGTTCAGAACAATTGCGTATTTGAAGAAACAGTGAGATAGAGGGGCGCCGTGGGGTGACGAGTGACCGAAACGAAGTTTCGCAGCGCGAGGAAGTGGAGGCATGGATGCCGACAGGCAGAAGCTTCATGGATGAATTTCTGCTCAGTATAAAATTGAAATGCTTAGCCGCCCATCGGTTGCCGTAGCCAACGCGACAAACAGTCAAATTGAAAGCCTGTATAAAAAAGGCGACATCAAAAGCGGGATATAAAATCGCGCCTACAACAGTGCCTGCATTAAATGTAGGTCGTGGCTTTAGCCCGACATAGCATAGAGCCAAAACTCAAAATGTCGCCATAAATGACGACCTACAAAATTACAAATTAATTACTCAATAATAACGACATGAATACCGAAAGACGTAAGCTTCGGAATAAATTTCTTCCCAATAAAAAATTGAAATGCTTAGCCGCCCTTTGATTGCCGTCGCCAAAGCGACAAAGTGTAAAATTGAAGGCCAGCTTCAAAAAGACAACATTAAAAGCGGGATATAAAATCGCGCCTACAAAAGTACCTACATTAAATGTAGGTAGTGGCTTTAGCCCGACAAAGCACAGAGCCAAAACTCAAAATGTCGCCATAAATAACGACCTACAAGAACGGTTAAAATTGCCCATTTCACCTTGCTCAAAAGTAACCTTGCTTCGCAACGTGTATTTTGCAGGATAAGTCGGTACTACCGAAAAGTCATTTGAGGTGAGAAACCCGACACAATTGAAAAGTTAAGAAAAGAAAAACCAAACGCCAGAAAGAACTAAGGCGCAACATAAGTCGCGCCTAAAGTTGACAACATCCATGATAGCTTCCAAAGCCTGTATCCTGTTTTATCTTCCGCTGAATGGTCGTCTTCCATCGACAACCAAAACTCCATTTAAAATCCTATACACGTCATGTGTTCTTAATATCCTTAATCCACTTCGCAAAAACCCTATGCGCTCCTAGTACACCCTGTACTCCATCCTCATCCTAGGTGTTTTCCTAACACCTCTTACCATCCTAGTTTCCGCTTCACCCATCTTTGGGCAATCCTCACACTCCTGTGTGTTTCCTATTCCTGTGTGCAACTCCGTTACACCTCATCCTGAGTATCCTGTTGAGCTTCTTGCCCTAGCACCTATCCATAACCTTGTGCTTATTCCGTTTTTCCTATCCCTTTGCCTTCCTGACATGACTAAGTTTACGGTAATTTGCCATGTGCAAAAGCGACTTACAGCAATTTATTTAATGTCATATTATTTTAAAAATAAGATATTTGTTATTTTTCATGAACTTAAAAGCAAATCACAGCCAAAACAAAATGTTTAAAACACCAAAACCCACAACCATGTGGGAAATATCTCACAGCTAACTTTCCGATCCGTCCGCATCTAACTTTTTATACATCAGCTCACCCGACACTTCACCGAAGGTCATTTGCTCAATCACCTCATATTGGTGCTTTAAGAAAAAGGCTTTTTGCGCTGTTTGTGTAATGAATACAGCCACGCCAGTGATCTCTTCTTCGGCTAAATGAAGTTGTTCAACCCCGTTCAATAAATAATGACCAAGGCCTTGCCCCTGCGCATTCGGATGAATGGCAATTAACGATAAATAAAAGCACTCGCCATATTGCTCTAAGGCCGCTCTAATCGCTTGCTCTTTAGCAACCAGTTGCTTGGTTTGAACATACCCGGCGCTGAGCATCAGTTTTAAACGCCAATGCCAAAAACGTTGTGCAGACAAAGGTCCATTGGTCGCGATTGCACACGCAACCCCCACCAGCTGTTCGTCTATAAACGCGCCTAACATGGCTTGACCACTTTGCGAAAAAGTCTGTAACTCTTCGCGAATAAGTGCGCGTAACTTTTTAGCAAAGTCGTCATCAGAATCTGCATTTAACACCTGCTTTAGTAATTCATCACTCTGATAAGCTTGAAACAGCAGGCTTGCTGCAATGTTTATTTCTTCCGGCTCCAAATACTTTAGGCTCAGTTGATCTGCTTCTACTATTTTCATTATTTTTCCTGTTACCTAATTTTTACTAGAAAACTTAGTCAACTATAGTTACTGAGTGTTTTTTAAGCAAAAAGACAAGTTAATGTCATCAGTACAATATAGCCCCTCATTATCTACATAGGTATTAAGAGAGCGAACTGAACACTACGCATTATGCAAAACAAACCTTTTAGGATGGTTATGAGCTCAGCTATGCGCTTTAAAGATTTATGCTAGAATGCGTTTTATTTTGTTGAGTAAAACGCATGCATCCCGCTGTTCATTCTGCTATTGCAGCCTTAGTCGCTGAAAACAAAACACCCACTGTTGCTTTAACTAAATCTAAATTATCAGAGCCAGTGCCAATGCCTTTGGTTATTGCTGGGTTGACCGCCTACAAAAATGATCCAAATTGCATCAACACTCAGCCTGCAGCAGCCCCAAAAGCCAAGGCTACAGAGCAAAGCCAGCTTGACCGCATTGAACAAAAACTTGACCGCTTACTCGCGCTATTAGAAAAAGATAACTAATTATGTTCGTTGTAGATTTAACTTTTGATTGTTACCAAGACACCACCCTAGATGATGCTGAGCGTGCCATTAATCGCGTGGTGAATGCCCTACGTTTTAACGGACAGATCATCGGGGATGAGTTTCCGACCGTATTAAAAGACGGCTACTTTATTACCCGTGTTATGTGCCCGCTTGAGGATGCACTACACCCACTTAATCACAGCCCGTTTGTAAAAAAAGCCATTGAGCTTTTACAAGATGCAGGCTTGCTGACACCGAAAGTAAAGGTGATCGGTCAGGATATTCATGCCAACGGCGCCGATTTGTGTGACGCACCGTCTTCATATATTTTATATACCACCTATGTGCATACATGTAGCCCGCTGTATTGTGGCGATGACTTTCAGCCCGTCCCGCTTTATAAAATTCCAGCCATTGCCAATGGCGATTACAAAGCTTTGATTAAGTGGCAAGAGGATTGGCAGGCATGCGATCAGATTCAGATCAACGGTGCAACCCGCTGTGAGTTTGCGGCATTAGAAGAAATTTCTAGCACCGAAAGTGATTTGTTCCGTCGCGGTATGGACTTGTCTAAACGCATTCGTTTTCTCACCAAAAAGCCGGTGTATTACTATTTGTATCGCGTTGGCGGTGAGAGCTTAGCAGCAGAACAAGCGCGTAAATGTCCAAGCTGTGGCGGTGATTGGAAGTTAGATGAACCCTGGTTTGGTTTATTTGATTTTCGCTGTGACAGCTGTGAGCTGGTGTCGAATATCTCTTGGGATTTTCAGTGATCGTTCGCTAAAAATAAAAAAGCGCTCAGAATGTTTAAATGAGCGCTTATTTATTGATTAAGGTATGAGTATTAAAACTCAACCGCTTGCAAAAATGCTTCCAGACTATCAGCCAAAACATGGTGTGGCCTTTTTCCGACATACTCTAACCAGACTTTGCCAGTCTCAAGTTCAACGGTGATCAACAAGTCATCTTGTTCAGTTAACCCAATAAACACCGTATCAGCTTGTTTGAGTTTGCGCTTCATTAATACATGACCTGTGATGTTTTGCTGTAAACGCACAAAGTCATCTTCATTCCACGCTTGTAATAACTCGATTTGGTGGCCTTCTACGTTGCCAATGATGTTGCCCGCATAAAAGCTGCTGTAGAACTCTTTCAACGCTTCAGGAAAAGTGCACTCTAACGCGCTTGCTAAATCACTTAGGCTATTTTTTGCTGGCTGTGGGGCGGCTTGCCACTGAATTTGTTGCTCGCTGAGCACTTCGCCAACTTCACAAGGGCTTGGCCAGTCAGCGTCGTGATACATGCACGGTAAAGTGCCATGTTGTTGCTGATAGTGAGATTGAAACTTGTCGTGAAGCTCTGATAAAAGCGGCTTAATTGTCATACTGTTAACCTGTGTGCGATACGCTATAATACGCACCATTGTAACCACTATTGATAAAACATGACAGATTACAACAATGCACCTGAGCTGAAAGCGTCAGTGTTAGGTAAAACGACTGAATACGCGTCGCAATACGATGCAAGTTTATTATTCCCGATTGCAAGAAAGCTAAACCGTGACCAAATCGCGGTAGATGAGCAGAACTTGCCATTTAAAGGGGAAGATACTTGGACTGGCTATGAGCTATCTTGGCTGAATGCCAAAGGTAAACCGCAAGTGGCTGTGGCAACATTTGTGTTCCCATGCCAAAGCTCGCATATTATTGAGTCTAAGTCGTTCAAGCTATATTTAAATAGTTTTAATCAAACTAAGTTTGCCAGCTTTGACGAAGTACAAACTATTTTAACCAAAGATTTAAGCAAAGCAGCTCAGACTGACGTCGCAGTGACGTTATTCAAAGCTGACGACTTTGCCTGTATTCCATTCACGGCCATGCCGGGCGAGTGTATTGATGAGCTTGATATCGAAGTTGATACCTACAGCCCACAAGATGGCTTAATCGTGGTAAAAGATGGTAATGAAGTGACCGAAACACTGCATAGTCACTTACTTAAATCGAACTGTTTAATTACTTCTCAGCCTGATTGGGCAAGTATAGTGATAAGTTACACGGGTAAGCCTGTGTGCAAAGAATCACTGCTTAAGTATCTGATTTCTTTTAGAGATCACAATGAGTTTCATGAGCAGTGTGTGGAGCGAATTTACTGTGACTTGATGCGTGAATTAAAGCCGAGCAAGTTAGAAGTATATGCACGCTACACAAGACGTGGCGGTTTAGACATTAACCCTTACCGCAGCAGCGAAAACGATAAGACGGCTTATCACATTCGTACAAACCGTCAGTAAAAAATTAACCTGGACTCTGGATAATAAATCTATCTCCAGCGCTACTTTTAACGCTAACATTGTTGAATTCACTTGCAATAGGCCAGCTATTGACGCGTAAATTCGCCTTGTTATCCCTAAAAGTCTCCGGCTGCAGACTTAGAAAAGAGTTACCTCTGATTATCAAAGTATTCGTAAATCTCTTAACCAAAGTTCAGGTTAATCACCTTTAATTCAGGCGTTTGGTCGGGATAGATACCGAGCAAACGTCTGTATGATTTGGCTTATCGATAAACCAGTCGCTTGGGCGGTTTTTACGAGATTCAATCAACTCTTTAAAATCTTCTGAGCTGGTATCAAACACCGTAAAAGCACTGTTATCTTCACCCGCAATATCACTTAACACTCGCACTTGGCTGATTGGGTTAAACGGCTGCCCTTCTTCAGGTGTGCGTAATAAACGCTGAGCATGCTCCATACCTTCAAGCACTCGGCCAAATACCGTGGTGTTTTTATCAAGATAACGCTGAGGTGCTAACGTAATATAGAACTCTGTACCACCGCTGTCGATTTCATTACTTCTTGCCATCGCAAATGTGCCTGTACAGTGAGTCATCCAAGTCTTTTTGCCATCGCTATTTTGCGCCACTGCAAAGCCATTCAAAAAACCCGTTTTATCTGCGTACCCATCAACCGCATTAATTGGGGTGATCTCAATTGGGTTTTCAGTGGTTAAGAACATTTCGCCTGTAATGCCTTTACTGCCTTGAGTTGGCTGTTTTTCACCTGACTGATCTCCGCCTTGTGCCACAAAGCTTTCAACAAAACGATACACATTCAAGCCATCATAAAACCCTTCTCGCGCAAGCTTTTTTATATTGTCGACATGGCCCGGTGCAAGTTGTGGGTTAAGTTGTACGTAAACATGGCCTGTTGGTAAATCAATTCTTAACACATCGTCGTTGCTTACTTGCTGCCATACATCGGCAGATGCAGAGCTAATAATGGTACTTGGTGAGCGAACTTCAGGTTTGTTCGTTGCAGAGTCTGTATTTTGCGTGCTGCTGCAACCAGCGAGCAATACACAAGCTGTTAGGCCAAAAGCGCGTAAAAGCATGTTTTTATTTTCCTTGATTTTGGTTATACCAGTATTTTTTTGTATGAATAGGAGCACTGGCAGGGAGTAAAGTATTTACGAGGGTAATTTTTTGTCGTTTATCTAATGCTAATTCTGTCAACTCGCTCTCGAAGTAGTGATTAAATAAAGTATCAAACGAACCATCTTCGATGGCTTTGTCTAAGCCAGACTTAAGCTTTTGATATAAAGCTTTATTGTTTTTATTAACGAAGAAGTAAACTGCTGAAGTGTAATAGAAAACATGCGCTGGAGCGATTGTTAAGTTTGTCATATTAGAAATGTCGTTGGCATATAAGGCATCGATGGGCAAAACATCAATACGTGAGGCTTCTAGTAACTCATAGCCTGCATTTTCTTGGGAATACTCTAAAACATTGAAATCATTGTCTTTGAAAATAACCGTATCTGGCCAGTCCGCTCTAAGACCGTAACTTAACCCCCGAAGCTCACCATCCGTTTTTAATTTTGCAAAATAGTCTAAACGAGACTTTTTTATTACCCCAAGACGATACCCAAGTAGCCCTTTAACTATAGGCACTCTAACAGCTAACGCTTGCTTTTCTCTCTCATCAGAGGTGACTGACCAGAATACGTCAATGCCATTTTTGTCACCTAATAAACGGATCGCGCGATTTTGAGTCGGGATATTTTCAACAAAGTCTAGCGTATGTACTTCTCTTTGATAGCTTAAAGCATGCTTCAAAAGTTCAATGACATAAGGATCAGCCCCAGAAGTAATACGCACGGTTTGCTCGGCACAGGCTGAGAAACAAAAACAGGCATTAAAACATAGGACTACAATCCACTTCATTCAGGATCCCAATCAAATTGATAGAGTAGATCTATACTATCGTATAAACCACTAGTCGCTTCAATATATAATTTTGTGAACACCCTGTAACGAATGGCAATTTCATTCATGGCTTCGAACACTCCTACGCGATAACTTACTTGCACGCTTGGGGTAATGTAGCCGGATAATTCAACTTGCGTGTCATCACCACTGCCTTTAGCACTCACGCTGACATCTTCAATGCCGATTTTTTTACCCGCTTTGTTAATAAAGCTTTCACTAAAATTAATACTCTGCGCCAGCAATATCTGAGACAGTAGAGCGTTGTTATTGTTTTCACTTTTATCGAGTGGCTGGCCGTTTAATAAATACGATAACGCATGGGCTTGGTCCATAGATGGTTGTGAGAATATGTTAAGACTTGGGTTACTCGCACTACCCGTTAGTTCTATTCCCGCAATAACATCATCGGCGGTTACTTCAGGGTTACGTATTGCTTTTACATTCAGATAAGGACGCGATAGCGGCCCATTAAAGCCAATTTGGCCTTGTTGAATGAGTAAGTCTTGACCTAACGCTTGATAAACGCCTTCTCGCAAGCCAAACTCACCACTGGCAAGTAAAGGGGTATCAGGGGTTTTATCTAAACTTATCTGGCCAAATACATAGCTATCGAGGCCGAAAGCATACACTCTAAAATCGTCTTTAAGCGCGACATCTAAATCAAGAGTATAGGAAAACGGAAGACTACCCTGCTCTTGAACTTGTGCATCAACAATAACCTGATCATCCGAAACCGTAGTCACTTGTTTAGGCAGTTGCGAAATTTTAATGCGACCTTGTGGTATATCGACACGCCCCGTTAACGACAAGTGCGTATCTTTAAACTTTAAAGACAAGTCTGGAGAGATGGCGAAGCTCATATCTTGTTGCGGACTGACTCTTATTTGCTCGCCAGAAACAGATACATCAGCACTTAATTGCTGTTGCCAATCGAGCTTACCGACAAGATTGAGTAAGCCATTTTCATTGGTATTTAATGCGCCATTTAAACTGGCTGTTTGGCCATTCAAATCGAGTTTCAGTGAAGAGTCGACAAAACTGACTGGCAGTGCTGCCTGTTCTATGCCAAATGAAGATATGTTTATCTCACCCACGACATTGGGTTGTTTTATATCACCCGATAAGGCCAGTTTTGAAGATAACTGCCCGTCAAGACTAATTGGTTGCGGTAAAAAGCGATTTGCCAATTCGCCAATTGGTTTTAAAGCCAGTGCATGCAGTTCAACTTTTGCAGTTGGTGAATGCAATTGATTGTCTTGCACTTGTGCAGCCACTTCACCAGACACATCACCTAATAATGACGAGACGAGTTGCCAGCGCCCTAAAATAGCTTGGCTGTCTCCACTAAGGTTAATCTCGATTTGTTCTATCGGGACTATTGCTTCACCTTGAAAATCGCTATTGGCTTCAGAATTAACTTCAGTTAGGGCGACAGCAACGGTTTGCAAACTCGCTTTTGCATTGATCGCATTGAGCTTTTTACCACGCCATGACAGTGCTGAATTGATGCTGGTTTTACCATCTAGTTTCAGATGTTCAGGTAAAAAGGTTTGTAGTGATGCTAAATCAAAGCCTTGGATGTTCATATCAAACTGCCCTTGCTTAGCCTTTTGCTCGGCTTGCAAGCACCAAGGTGACTGATTTAACTCACCACATATTTTACCGGTTTGCCATTGCTGCGCACTGGCATATTTCAGCTTTGAATGATGCTTTAAACTTGTCTCAAGTTGCTTATAAATAATTTGCCCTGATGCGATTTCGCCCTGCCAGGCTTGTGCGTTTATACCTCCTAGAATATCTAGCTCTAAGTTTACGTCTCCGCGACTTGATAACTGAGCACGATGTGAAATTTGATTGCCCGTGAAACGCAACTCGATATGATTTAGTTGATGTTTTAGGACTGCGAGTTGCTCAATGGATAATAAAGTCTCTGTTTGCCAGTTATTGGCCAAATCAACGCTGGTATCGAGCTTGCCCCCTTTGAGGCTAATGTCGTTATTTTCGAACTTTGAAATCGTTGAGTTAAAGCTGATTTTAGGTTGATGATGGTCGCCTTTAATCTGCAACTCGCCTCGCGCATCAACATCAAAAGGCAGAAAAGCCTTGGTGTTATGTGAAAGACTGTTATGTGCAATAGCAAAGCGCCCAGATAAATCTAGCTCTTGTTGAAGTGAGCCCGATAACTGCAAATTGCTCGAACCGAGTTGCATTTTTAGCTTATCGACTTGACCAAACAGCTGTTCGTTCAGTCTAAAACTAGCATCGAGTGCTAAAGGGAGCTCTGAAAGTTTGCCATCGACATCAACATCGGGGATATCAATTTGCCACCCCTCAGTTTGCTGTTTAGCCAACACACTCATTGAGCCGTTTAACACTGACTGCTGGTCGATAAAAAACAGCGGCAACGCGTCCATCACTATGCGTAATTGCGCATCAACGCCCTCGGCCCACGCCAGCTTGCCGGTCAAATTGGCGCTGCCTTCTGACGCGTTCAAACGACCAGCAAGCTCTGAAATTGCCGTTAATCTGCCTTTTCCCGACACTTTTGCACTGAGCTCTGTAAGCTCTTTTTGCTCGGCAATGACATCAAGCTTCAACTGATAATCATCGGCATTACCTATGAGCTGAACTCGAGCCTGTTCCATCAAGGCATCGTAGTCTTGTCCGCGAATTTTGTACGAAAAAGGAAGATTGTTGACCTGCGCCGATACATCAAACGGCCAGTTTGTTTGGTTAAGATTTAGATTACCTAACACGGCAGCCTGATGTTGACCTTCGGCCTTTAAATCAATATTTAAATCTGAAAAGTTGCCACTTAAATGTAACCTGACGAGTTCTTCTTCTGTGGTCAGCGTAGTAATTGATTTTATTGACGCTAACGGCTGCTTGATAGCTTCGGCTTTCAGCTCACCAAAACTGCGTAAAACGAACTGCTGATATTCTAAGTATAGATTTTGCCACTCAAGTTGTTGAGAGGTGATATTTGCCGCGACATTAAAATTTTTAATGTGTTGTGAGCCAACTGGCGTTTCGTACTCAAAAGACCCCAGAGCCAGTTGTGATACTCGAACATCGAGACCGTCTGGTAAAACAATAGCTGGCAAGGCCGCCAACTCAGTAAGCGCTTGGCTTTCTTGTTCTTTTTCTCTTTTATCAATAATATGAATGCGCTTTATTGAAGTCTCATGCAACCTTGCTGCAGCGTCGATTAATTGAGCTGATGATTTTATGTCCGATATTTGAACGTTCAAGTCGCCTTGCTGAAACTTGATATTAGCCACATTTAACTTAGCGATGGCGACATTCAAAGGTAATGCAAAGCCAGTTTCTTGCTCTTCGCTTTGCTCTGTTTTTGTTTCTACTGCAATTTCTTCAGAGGCTTTATCTGTAGGCGAGTTAGCAAGTTTTACATCTATTATGTCAGCGGTTATTTCTACACACACTGTGGCACAAGTAAACCAATTGAGCTTCGGCCTAAAATTGCTCAGTGATAAATTTAGCCCTTCGCTGCGCCAAGTGATATCGAGTCTTTCACCTGCGAGTAAACGACCTTGCTCGAGTTTAATATTTAAGCCATCGACCGACTTATTCAAAACCCATAAAAGGCTTTGATGTCCAACACTGGTAAACACTAAGCAAAATAAAAAAACCAGCGTGCCTAAACCAATATTTAAAATTCTTTTTGTTATGGGGTGTAAGCGCATTAAATCTCCGGCCCAATAATAATACTTAGACGTGTGCTTTTACTTTCTTTACTGAGCCCCCAAGCGTGATCTAACCGAATAGGCCCTACAGGTGTAATATAGCGAAAACCAAAACCCGCACCCACGGCCCATGACTCTGAGAAGTCATTGGTTGCAGTGCCCGAATCAACAAATAAAGCCAGTCGCCAATTTGGCATAAATTGATAGTTATATTCTACCGAAGCCGTTGCAAGGTATTTACCACCGACAATTTTGCCCTTTTCATAAGGCGCGACAGATTGATAGGCAAAACCTCGAATACTCTGATCGCCCCCGGCAAAAAATCGTAAGTTAAATGGCACCTCGTTAATGTCGTCAGTGACAATGGCACCCGCATCTAGCCTTGCAATAAACCAATGCTTAAGTGCAAACTTTCTCAGCCATGCTTGTTCCCAGTGTGCTTTAAACAAAGTTGTGGAAGAAATTAAATCATCGCTGGCAAACTCTAACGTGATCAAGGTTTGTTGCCCCCAAGAAGGCGTGACACCACCTATCGCTTGCTTTTTAGCATAGCTAATACCTGGAATTAACATCTCTGTTTTATCGGTTTCGCCATCTTGTGTTGTGGTTTCATGCTCTCTTTTTAAGAAAGCGGTGCGTACCCAATTACTGCTAGTTAACCATTGTCGTTGCAGCTGTAAATTCCAAATTTTACTATTAACCCCCTCTGTCAATTCATCTTCGAGGGCATAACCGGATGTCACTCGCCATAAATCATCGTTAGGGTTACTCACGGGAACACTATAACTGCCTGTGACACGCTGTTGTTTCTCAGCAACAAATAAATTGCCATCAAAAAAGTGGCCATCTTCGGTGATCCAAGGCTTTGACCATTTAAATCGTGCTTTTGCCCCTATCTCGGTACTAAAACCGCCCCCCACTTCAAACGTATTGGCGGGCTTATCGACCACTTCAATGCGAATAGGCACTAGATTATTCTTGCGATTTTGTAACTGTGGATACACTTTAATGGCGCTGAAATACGGTGTCTTATTGAGTGCTAGGTTATATTCAGACAGTAAAGTTTCATCGTATAAGGTGTTTTCATCAAATGGTGCGAGTGATTGAATATATTTTTTTGCCAGACTTTGCCTGCTCACTTCAATTTTGCCGAAACGATAACGATTGCCCGAGTCTAGTTTTAGCTTAGCTGCTGCAAAGTTTTTTTGTTTATGAATTTCTAGGCGATGACTAAGCCATTTAAAATCAAAATACCCTTTCGAGATCAGGTTTGATTCAAGAACACTTTTTGTTTGCTCATAATTGTCATGATTTACGATGTCATTTGCTTTTATAGGAATGCCAGATAACACTTTTTGCAAAAATGAGTCTTTATTGGCCTCGCCTTTTATTTCAATTTGAATCGATTTCCAACGAATAGGTTCGCCAATCTCTGCATCGATTTTGAGGGTACTGCTTTGCTCTACACGTGATAAGGTAATATTTGCTTGGTAATAACCAAGCGCCTGTAAAGCTCGCTCGGTCTGAGAAAGTAATTTGTTTTCTAACGACTGTGTAAAAGGTTGATTGAGTAACGGCTTCAACGTGCCATTGATATTTTTACTAAGCTCATCGGGCATTTCGCCAAATTCAATGACCTCAACTTGCCATTGGGGTTCAGCCTGTGTTGGTAAAGAAAAAGTTAAACACCAATAAATAACAACAATCGCAAACAGTTTCAAATACTTCCCTCCCATACCGAAGCGCCAGTGTAGCATATTTCAAATCAACAACAGATGAACAATAAATCTCGCTTTAAAGCTTTTTATTTTTGCTAATTTCACCGACAATACACATAGTTAAAAATACTGGGTAACACTATGCAATTTCCTGATGACGATAACGGCCAATTATTAGCTGAAATGGCTGCTGAAGGCATTAATTTAAACCAAATGCACATGGTCGACTTTTTCATTTTATTTGAACAAAAAGATCAAGCTGAGTCTTTTGCTAAGGCAATTACTGAAGATGAGCTTGCGCCAAAGACCGAACTACAAAAGTGTAAAGACACAGGTGTATGGGAAGTTGTAACAACGGTTGAAATGGTGCCAGATCATCAGCTGTTAAGCCAAACTGAACAATACCTAGAAAGCATTGCCAATTCACATGAAGGCTATGGCGATGGTTGGGGTATTATGGCCGATGCCGAATAATTGATAACTTTGAATAAGTTTTAAAAGGTGCGTTAAGCGCCTTCTTTATTGTCTAAAATGCGATAGAGATTAAGTTAGAAAGTTAGAAAGTAATAGTTCTATAAGGATTAAAAATAAAAGCTTTGAGAGAATAAATGGTGCCCGGGGCCGGACTTGAACCGGCACGTCATTACTGACGAGGGATTTTAAATCCCTTGTGTCTACCAATTCCACCACCCGGGCATCGGGCTGCTTTCGCATGTGGAGAGTTATCTTTCGATAATGGAGGCGGAACCCGGAGTCGAACCGAGGTAGACGGATTTGCAATCCGCTGCATGGCCACTCTGCCATTCCGCCTGAATGTTCCAAATAAATTGGAGCGAGTAACGAGGTTCGAACTCGTGACCTCGACCTTGGCAAGGTCGCGCTCTACCAGCTGAGCTATACTCGCATTAAATTATTTAGAGTAAATGTTAAGTTGGAGCGAGTAACGAGGTTCGAACTCGTGACCTCGACCTTGGCAAGGTCGCGCTCTACCAGCTGAGCTATACTCGCGTTCCGTTTAACATTTTTAAGCTAAAGATAGGTTGGAGCGAGTAACGAGGTTCGAACTCGTGACCTCGACCTTGGCAAGGTCGCGCTCTACCAGCTGAGCTATACTCGCGTTCCATAAATCTTTAACATTAAAACCAATTTGGAGCGAGTAACGAGGTTCGAACTCGTGACCTCGACCTTGGCAAGGTCGCGCTCTACCAGCTGAGCTATACTCGCATCAAATTGATTCTAAAATCAATGGTGCCCGGGGCCGGACTTGAACCGGCACGTCATTACTGACGAGGGATTTTAAATCCCTTGTGTCTACCAATTCCACCACCCGGGCATCGGGTTTTGCGTTGCAGATAAAATCAAATTGGAGCGAGTAACGAGGTTCGAACTCGTGACCTCGACCTTGGCAAGGTCGCGCTCTACCAGCTGAGCTATACTCGCGTTCCATGTTGCTTTTTAATTCAACTGAAAGAAATAAAGGTCTCGCCTTTACGCTTTATCAGCTGAGTTATACTCGCATCAATTGATTCTAAAACCAATGGTGCCCGGGGCCGGACTTGAACCGGCACGTCATTACTGACGAGGGATTTTAAATCCCTTGTGTCTACCAATTCCACCACCCGGGCATCGGGCTGCTTACGCATGTGGAGTGTTGAGAAATGGAGGCGGAACCCGGAGTCGAACCGAGGTAGACGGATTTGCAATCCGCTGCATGGCCACTCTGCCATTCCGCCGACGTATAAAAGTTGGAGCGAGTAACGAGGTTCGAACTCGTGACCTCGACCTTGGCAAGGTCGCGCTCTACCAGCTGAGCTATACTCGCATTCCAAAGCAAGCTATTCACTCACTTCTTTTATCGTTTTGAGGCATACTGCCCTCTCAACACGGACGCATTCTACAGATCTTTAATAATGCGTCAATATAAAAAATGAATGTTTTTAATCGTTTGCTCAATTTTTATCTAAACTGCTGCCTATATAGCCGTAAAATATCAAGATTTAATCAATTCAGACTTTGCCGCATTCAAATATGCCAGCATTGACGTCACAGTTAATAGCGTTGCAATTGCCAAAAGGGCATAGCTTAAGATGGTCATCCAAGGCGCATATTGCCAAATCAAACCAATAATGGCTAACATTTGTGCGGCGGTTTTAAACTTACCCATATTACTCACTGCCACATTGCCTCGCTTGCCTTGCTCGGCCATCCATTCTCTCAGTGCAGATATCACAATTTCGCGGCTTATAATGATAAGCGAAGCCAAAGTAATAAAGATGTTTTGATAGTGAGTGGCTAAAACAACCAGAGCCACACTGACCATAACTTTATCTGCAACAGGATCTAAGAACGCCCCAAAAGGCGTTGATTGATCGAGTTTTCGTGCCAAGTAGCCATCAAGAATATCGGTTACCGATGCTAGCCAGAAAATAAAGGCGGCAGCAAAAAAAGCCCATGAGTAAGGCAAATAAAACACCACTGCAAAAACAGGGATAAGTAACAATCTAAATGTTGTTAAGGTATTAGGAATATTCCACATAACTACTTTGTGTATCTTTTTTTATAGTGTTGCATGAACAATTAGGCTTTGTCATGCAAATGATTAAATATCTTTTCAGCCATATCTTGGCTGATCCCAGGCACTTGATTTAACTGCGCTATAGTAGCCGATTTTACACCTTGCATACCACCTAAGTATTTTAACAAGGCTTGTCGGCGTTTCTGCCCTACTCCTTCTATTTCTTCTAACAGAGATTGAGTTCTCTGTTTTTGCCGTTTGTTTCTATGTCCTGCTATGGCAAACCGGTGTGATTCGTCACGTATATGCTGAATTAGATGTAAAGCAGGTGAATCAGAATCCAGATTTACGGTTCGTCTGCCGCCATCTATTAGTAAGGTCTCAAGACCGGGCTTTCGGCTTGTGCCTTTCGCAACACCAACTAATAATGGCATTTTGCTGTACGGCCAATCTTCAAAAAATGCTTCTGCTTTGTTGAGCTGCCCCTTACCGCCATCTATAAAGATAACGTCCGGAATTTTTTCTTCATCTTTTAACTTGCCATAGCGCTTATTCAAGGCAAATGCCATTGCAGCATAGTCATCACCAGGTGTGATCCCCGTGACGTTGTAGCGACGATATTCTTTATTATTTGGTCCACTGCCATCAAATACCACACATGAAGCAATGGTGTTTTCACCCATAGTATGACTGATATCGAAACACTCCATACGATTGATATCGCTCAGCTGTAATGCTTCTTTTAAAAGTGCATAGCGTTTAGTTATCGAATCTTGCGCGTTTTGTTTTACAACAATGCTGTTGAGTGCATTTTTATTTGCAAGTGCGAGGTATTGTGCACGTTCAGAACGCACCGATGCCTTTAGCTCCACTTTTTTATCTGCCAGTTGCGATAGCGCATTGATGAGTTCGTTTTGATCTTGTAATTCAAAAGGCAACACGATTTCTTTTGGGATCTGTCGTTGCGTGCCCGCGCCTACATAATATTGCCCAATAAATGAAGTGACGATTTCGTCTTGTTGCGAATCTATAGGCACTTTAGGGAAGTAGGTCTTGCTCCCCAGTACTTTGTGGTCTCGCACCATTAATAAATGAATGGCACAAATGCCGTTTTGCTGCTGGAAACCAATAATGTCTATTTCACCTAGGTTACCCGCCACAAACTGCTGTTCTTGCATCTGCCTTAGAATCGCAATTTGATCTCGCACTTTTGCCGCGAGCTCAAAGTTCAAGGCCATGCTGGCCTGTTCCATCTTTTCAACTAAAGTCGCGATAACTTGGTGTGATTTGCCTGACAAGAACTGTTTTACCAGTTCAACGTGCTCTGTATATTCACCATCAGAGACTTTACCCACACAAGGCGCAGAACAACGCTTTAATTGGTATTGCAGACACGGACGACTGCGGGCTCGATAATATGCGTCTTCACATTGACGAACAGGAAAAATCTTTTGCATTAAGCGCAAACTTTCAGACACAGCTGCGCTGCTCGGGTAAGGGCCAAAGTAATCCCCTTTTTGTTTTCGACTACCTCGGTGAAAAGCCAATCTAGGGTGCTTATGCCCGCTTAAGAAAATATAAGGATAAGACTTGTCGTCTCTTAACAAGATATTGTATCTAGGTTGATACTGTTTAATGAGGTTATTTTCTAGAAGCAGTGCTTCGGTTTCAGTATTGGTGAGCGTTACCTCTATATTGGCAATGTTACTTACCAATACTCGGGTTTTAGCGTCGGGAATGTTGCTACGAAAGTAACTCGAAACACGTTTTTTTAAATTTTTCGCCTTACCAACATAAATAACCTGATGCTGCGCATCGTACATACGATAAACACCAGGCTCTGTAGATAATGTTTTTAAAAAGGCTTTTGAATCAAATACTGCCATTAAAAATGATTAGTTCGATGTATCTATATCGATCATTTTATGGCGAATGGCCAAATGTGTCAGCTCTACATCACCGCCAACATTTAATTTCTCAAACATTCGATAACGATAGCTGTTCACTGTTTTCGAACTTAAGTTAAGTCTGTCTGCAATATCTTGGGCTTTTTCGCCTTTGGTGATCATCAGCATGATTTGCAGTTCACGCTCAGACAAAGACTGAAATGGGTTCTCATCATTACGACCACTAAACTGCGCAAGCGCAATTTGCTGTGCAATTTCAGGCGCAATATAGCGCTGCCCTGAATTTACTGCACGGATCGCATTGATCATTTCGTCAGAGCCCGTCCCTTTGGTCAAGTAGCCCTGTGCACCCACTTGCATCACTTTGCTTGGGAACGGATCTTCACAATGAACCGTTAATACAATTACCTTAATATCAGGGTTGTATCGACAAATCTTTTTCGTCGCCTCAAGACCGCCAATCCCCGGCATATTCATGTCCATTAATACAATATCAGGGTTATTATCACGACAGAATTTAACTGCCTCTTCACCCGTCTTAGCTTCGCCGATGACTTTAAAGCCACGAACATCATCGAGAATTCGTTTGATGCCGGTTCTAACTAACTCATGATCATCAACTAATAACACATTAATCAATGGCACACCCTCACAGAAAATTTGGTAATCGCAATCACATAATACCAACCCTCATTAATGCTTAATGATTTTGAGGGACTAAAACTGACGCTAGCTTCGTTAAAAATTTCTTATTTAGAACAACTAAATAGCAAAATTTTAGTCTCGCTATCGACAATTTTCCTTGCCTCAAAATAGATCACTTAATTAAAAGGGCTGGTATAAATAGCAATTCGAGGTTAACACATAATTATGTAAAAAATAACGATTAAACTTTTGTATTAGTTAAAAAACCATACTAAAGAACCAAGAAAGGCCAGAATTTGACTCCTGACCTTTTAGTGTTCAAAAACGAATAATTGTTAGATTATTTACTCTGCTCTGAGAACTTATTTACCCATAAGGCAATCACACCATCGCCGGTGACATTACAAGCCGTACCAAAGCTATCTTGTGCAAGGTACAGTGCAATCATAAGCGCAACAGCCCCCTCTGAGAAACCAAGCATTGAAGTCAGTAAACCCAGAGCCGACATTACCGCTCCTCCCGGCGCACCAGGCGCTGCGATCATCACCACACCCAACATAAAGATAAATGGCAAAATACTGGTAATGCTTGGCATTGACATCTCTGGTGACAATAACATCACCGCCATCGCACAAGTCACGATCGTAATCGTTGAGCCAGAAAGGTGAATAGTTGCACATAAAGGCACAGA
Source organism: Pseudoalteromonas sp. BZB3 (assembly GCF_040104455.1). Lineage (NCBI taxonomy): Bacteria > Pseudomonadati > Pseudomonadota > Gammaproteobacteria > Alteromonadales > Pseudoalteromonadaceae > Pseudoalteromonas > Pseudoalteromonas sp. BZB3. The sequence continues at coordinate 375,711 of NZ_JBECOS010000010.1, forward strand.
GAAGTTAGCAACTTCATCTTTTACGCCATTGGCCTTACTCGCTCGTAAAGATACAGGAATTGTCGCCGCACTAGACATAGTACCTATCGCAGTAAAGTAAGCCGGTAACATGTTCTTGACTAATTCAATTGGGCTGAGCTTTAACAAAATACCCGAACCAATGAATAAAACAGATAACCACAACCAGTGCATAACAACTGCGGCAACTAAAACAATACCAAACGTGCTTAAAGTATCAGCTACGGTGCCTGCAACCGCCATTTCAGCAAATACACCCGCAATGTAAAAAGGAAGAGCTGGAATAATCACTTTCGCAAGTAAGGCATCAATAACATCACGGCCTTGATCAACCACATTCTGTAAGTCTTTCAATGCAAGTTGACTAATACCAATACCAAAAATAAATGCAGCTGCCAGTGCTGTCATTACGCCCATTAAAGGGGGAATTTCAATGTTAATGAAGCTTTTTAATTCAGTCGCCTGAACGGCTTGATAAGTCGTTGTACCTTCAAAAAATGGCACAAATGCGTTTACTAACAAAAAGGCTAAAGTACCCGCTAAAATAGTAGAGCCATAAGCAAAACCGACTGTTTTACCTAATAAGTGCCCTGCACCTTTAGGTAAACCTGCAATACCTGAGGCAATGAAAAACAAGATAATTAAAGGAATGGTAAAACTAATTAATTGACCGACAATCACTTTAAATGTGTAAAGTAGCTCTACTAGCGGTAAAGGTAAATATGAGCCCACCACAATACCTGCGGCGATACCGGCAAGTAACTTCAAAATTAACGACATAAATTATCCCTGATAAAAACGATGCGCCGTTTTAACATGTTTTACAGAGAATTTGTTATAAATTCGTTATTCTTCATCATTATTACCAAATCAGGTACATTCTGTACGCACTTAACTTAAAAAAAGGTGCCTCTAACGATTATGCATTGTTAACAAACCTCGAGTGCTATTTAATTTATGCTAATTTCTGGTGCTATAAATTACCGCAATAATGTTAAAAACTTCTCTGCCTATTATCAGTGCAGCATTTCTCGCTGCTTCTAGTCAATCAATTGCTTCTGAATCACTGCCTTTTATTAACGCTAAGGCTGAAATAGATGGCAAACTTGACGAAGCCGTTTGGCAACAAGCTAAAAAAATAACCATTAACAATGTTACATGGCCGCAAGAAAACATTGCGAGTCCAATTGAAACAACGGCTTACGTATTTGAAAATGGTACCTCATTATTCATTGCTTTCGATGCAAAAGATCCAAACCCTGAACTTATCCGCGCCTTCTATCGAGACCGTGATAGTGCATGGAACGATGACCTCGTTGGTATCAAAATTGACTCATTCAACAATAGCTTGAGTGCTTACCAATTATTTATTAATCCGCTTGGTGTGCAACAAGACTCTATCGAAAATGAACTAACGAAAAGCGAAAACAGCTCTTGGAATGGCATTTGGGATAGCGCTGGTACCATCCATGATGGTGGCTATTACGTGGAAGTTGAAATTCCTTTAAGGGTTTTGAACTTTGATGACAGTATAGACACAAAAACCATGGCTATGGAGTTTTTAAGATTCTACCCACGAGATCAACGTCTTCGTATTTCGAGTATGCAGATTGAACATGCCAATAACTGTTGGATCTGCCAAATGCCTGAGTACACCGGCTTTGAGCAAGCCAAACAAGGCAACAACTTTGCACTTATTCCATCACTGGTTGCAAGTAAACAACAAACTAGAGATATAGATGGTAATGAGACTGGTGAATGGATTGATGAGGATAATGTCGAGCCAAGCTTAGATGTAAAATGGTCTATCACCCCTGATATGACACTTAACGCCACTCTGAACCCTGACTTTTCTCAAGTAGAAGCCGATACAGGCCAGCTCAGCGTCAACAATAGCTTTAGTTTGTTCTTTCCAGAAAAGCGTGCTTTCTTTTTAGATAATTCTGACTACTTCTCATCACATTTAAACCTGATCCATACCAGAAATATTGCTGCGCCAGATTATGGTGTGAAGTTTACCAGTAATAAGCAGGGTCATACTGTTGGTGCCTTCATCGCTAACGATGAAAAACTAAATGTAATGATCCCGGGCAACTTAGGCTCGCGCGTTGTTTCATTTGACCAAAAAAGCGAGAACCTAGCATTAAGATACCGCTATGACTTTAATAATGCGTTATCCATTGGTACGACAACAACGGCAAGGCAAAGCAAGGATTACAGTAACCAAGTGATTAGCTTAGACAGCAAGTATAAGCTTACCAATAACGATATTTTTAAAGCACAGGTGTTGCTTTCTGATACCGACTATACGCAAGCTTTTGTTGATAAATTGTGTAATGGTGAACAAGGTGACTGTCAAAAGCCATCTCAGCCAGAATGCGACAGAGACTCAGACTGTGATTTAAATGAAAGCACTTTGCGTGTGCTTAATGAAGAAGATACTAAAGGTATGGGTTACTTATTAAATTATGAGCATAACGAAAAGCATTGGCGTGCTTTTACCAGCTATCAATACCGAGATAAAGGCCTGCGTTCTGATTTAGGTTTTATGTCACAAATCGACTTCAATAAGTTTTTAGCTGGCTACGAGTATCGTTGGTATGGCGATGAGAATACTTGGTGGAACCGTGCAAATTGGTACACTGATTGGGACATTACGCATAACGACAATGACGAGTTGTTAGAGAAAGAAGTACAAACTAACTTCTCTATCAATGGTCCACTGCAAAGCCGTATTAACACAGGTGTAGAACACAGAAAACGCACCGGTATTCGCCATAATGAAGCGAGTCTTGCCATTGACGGAAACACAGACTTGTTCACCGAAAACAACCTGTGGACCTATATGGAAATGAAGCCGGTATCTGGTGTGTTTACCAGCCTTAATATTAGCACTGGTAACAAAGTTGACCTTGCTAACAACCGTCTAGGTGAACAGTTCAGGGTACGTCCTGTCATTAATTTGAATTTAGGCAAGCATTTTGAACTGCGATTCAGACATACTTATCAAACATTAGAAGCTGATGGGGCTGATGTATTCACTGCCAATTTGACTGATGTACGAATGACCTATCAGTTTAATTTAAATAGCTATTTAAGATTAGCTGTGATTAAAACAGACATTGAACGCAACCCAAGTAATTACATTGACTCGGTTGATGCCACTTATAAAGGATTAAGCACACAGCTACTTTATTCTTATAAGTTAAACCCTCAAACCGTGTTCTTTGCCGGCTTCTCTGATAGTGGCTATCAAGATGATGAATTAAAAGAAATTACAAAGGATTCAAAGACTTTCTTTATGAAGTTTAGCTATGCTTGGTTAATGTAATGTTAAGCATATAAAACAAACTTTTTATACTTTTCGGCTATAAGCATATTTGATATATCTTATAGCCAATCTTTCCTTCTGTTTTTGCCCGACCTCAGTAAAGTGAACACTAATTTAATCTAGATCATGAAAGAGCACACAATGTCTAAAATCTTTGCAGATAATAGCCTAACTATTGGCAACACTCCGATCGTTAAATTAAACCGTGTAACGGGTGGTAACGTTTTCGCTAAAGTTGAAGCACGTAACCCAAGCTTCAGTGTTAAGTGTCGTATTGGCGCTTCAATGATCTGGGAAGCTGAAAAAGCAGGCACTTTAACTGAAGGCAAAGAAATCATCGAGCCAACATCTGGTAATACAGGTATCGCACTTGCGTTTGTTGCCGCATCTCGTGGTTATAAATTAACCCTAACTATGCCAAACACAATGAGCCTTGAGCGTCGTAAGCTACTTAAAGCGTTAGGTGCTAACTTAGTTCTGACTGAAGGCGCTAAAGGCATGAAAGGTGCTATCGAAAAAGCGAACGAGATCCTAGCGAGCGATCCAGAAAAATACGTATTACTTCAGCAATTCGAGAATCCGGCTAACCCGAAAATTCACTTCGAAACAACTGGCCCTGAAATTTTTGAAGCGATGGAAGGTAAAGTTGACTTCTTCGTAGCGGGTGTTGGTACGGGCGGTACTATTTCTGGTACTACACGTTACCTAAAGCAAGAGAAAGGTCTTGATGTAAAAGCTATCGCGGTTGAGCCTGTAGATTCTCCAGTTATCACGCAAACACTTGCAGGTGAAGAAGTTAAGCCTGGTCCTCACAAAATCCAAGGTATTGGTGCGGGCTTCATTCCAGGTAACCTTGATCTAGAACTTATTGACGGTACTGAGCTAGTTTCAAATGAAGATGCAATTGAAATGGCACATCAGCTAATGCGTGATGAAGGTATCCTAGTGGGTATTTCTTCAGGTGCTGCTGTTGTTGCAGCTAAACGCCTTGCTGAGAAGCCTGAAAACGCTGATAAGAACATTGTTGTTATTTTACCAAGTGCAACAGAGCGTTACCTATCAAGCCCTCTATTTGCAGACAAGTTCAGCGATCAAGAATTAGTTCAGTAATCGAATTACTGACTCTTTAGCACATAAGAAAGCCGACTATTGTCGGCTTTCTTCGTTTTTGCCTTTGCGTTTTCATCTTGGCTTCCTAAACTTAGAATTAAGTTTTTATCAAACTAACACCTTCATGCGACTATTGATTTTTTTATTTCTCTTTTTTAGTGCCAGTGCTTTAGCCAGTATGAATGTTGGCTATTTCAAAGATAACATCTATCAGGTGGTACAAGGCAAAACTTACAAAAATGGCCTGCTGTTTAATGCTAATGACTCAGACCCTGTTCACATCGTAACACTTGATTGGCCGCCTTATATTGGTAGCCAGTTGTGCAATAAAGGTTGGGTGTACCAATTCACAGTGGCTTTGCTGGTAGAACAAGGGTATAGCGTTTATGTTGAGTTTTTACCTTGGGCAAGGGCTGTAAGAGCCGCAGAGCTTGGCAAAGCAGATATTCTCATGCCAGAGTACTACATTGAAGACTCAGCCCCTTCAGACACTGTTGAGGGCAAAACTAGGCGAGAACTCCTCGCGCTTTCAAACCCCTTTCCTGGCGGGGAGATTGGCTTTTTAAAACGCAAAGGCGATGCTGATAGGTTTACCGGAAACTTACTGTCACTTAAAGGGCAAAAAATTGGAGTTGTCAGAGGGTATCAAAATACCCCTGAGTTTGATGCCATGATGGACAACAATGAGTTTACTATAATTGAAGCTGTCGACGACTTACAATTGGTCAAACTATTAGTTGGCAAACGTGTTGACCTCATCATTGGCGACCCAAAAGTGCTTAAATTCACCGTCAGTTACTCTGAACTGCCACGACCAGAAAAAGCGACTCTGTTGCGAAATATAGAGCGAGAAACCCATTCGCTTCAGTACAATAACCTCTATTTTGCATTGAGCAAGCAATCTTCTCGCTGGCGAACATTGCTGGGCGACATCAATAAAAGCCTATATCAATTCAACAACAGTGGTGAAACAGATCGGATCGTCGATATGGGGCTCACTGAGTGTTACTAGATTCCATATTTGCTGACATTTAATTCGATTAAAACTGTCTTTAAGCACTTTTTTATAAAATTTTATTTAACTTTAACTATTCATTATTTAAACTAACCAAAATTTCAGTTTAATAGGAATAGTATGAAAAACTTTCTCGTTATTTTTTCACTGATCTCACTTTTATTCGCAACTAGCTTCGATGTTGAAGCCCGTAAGAAGTTCGGTAAAAAGAAATCAGGAAAAACGCACAGCACTTCAACTACTCAGCAAAAACAACAAGTTGATACAAAAAGCTTACCTGCAAAAACCGCTGGTAAATCAAGTAAAAAAGGCATCATGGCCGGTGTACTTGGTGGTTTATTAGCAGGTGGTTTAATTGCTGCTATGATGGGTGATGATTTTGAAGGCTTCCAGTTCTTAGAAATGATCCTACTAGCGATTGCCGCATTTGTTATTTTCAAGCTGATCAAAGGCATGATGGCAAAGCGCCAGCAGCCACAAATGGCAGGTGGCCCTCAGTTTGGTCAGCAGCAACAATTCCAACAGCAGCCACAGCAATTCCAATCGCAGCAGCCTCTTCAGTCTTCAGGTGGTTTCGGACAGCAAAATGATGTGCCATTTAACCTGCCTAAAGATTTTGATGTTAACGGCTTTTTACAAGGCGCACGTGACCACTACCACACAGTACAACAAGCGTGGAATGACAAAGACTACAACAAAATGTCTGAGTACCTAAGCCCAGCATTAGTTGAAGAATTTAAAGCTGAGCGTGAACAACATGACAGTGTTGCAACTGAAGTAATGTTTGTTGATGCACAGCTTGTTCGTGCAGACACGCACCCACATGTTTGGGAAGTGAGCATTATGTTTAAAGGTAAATACCGTGACCTTGGTGACAATCAAGAAGAGCCAATTCATGAGATTTGGCACTTAGAGCGCCAGACTCAAGGTGATGCACCTTGGTTGATCGTTGGTGTTGAAGACCTGATTGATTAATTTATCAATAAATATTGAAAACGCCTCTATATGGGGCGTTTTTTTATGTCCGAATTTTAGATCTTTTCTAGTCATTTAACTCTTATAGCTCGTTACTCTATGTTCTAGCTTTTAGCTTCTAGCTTTTAAAAAATAAAAAACCCCAGCTTTCGCTAGGGTTTTCTTTATAAATCAGGTGAGACTAGATAAGCTATTCTTTGCTTGTTCCAACTTCTACACGTGTCTTTAACTTCTGCCCAGGGCGGAAAGTTACAACACGACGCGCAGAGATTGGAATATCTTCTCCAGTTTTAGGATTACGTCCTGGTCTCTCTTTTTTGTCTCTTAGATCAAAGTTGCCAAAACCAGAAAGCTTTACCTGCTCTCCTTTTTCCAGCGCTGAGCGGATTTCTTCAAAAAACGCTTCAACTATGTCTTTGGCATCCTTTTTGTTCATCCCCAATTTTTCAAATAGGTGTTCAGCTATGTCTGCTTTAGTAAGCGCCATATCTAGTCCCTCAACGATGCATTAAATTTGTTGGCAAGTTCTGCCACCACGTTTTCTACAAGCGTATTGATATCATTCTCTTCGAGCGTTTTATCAGCAGCTTGCAATGTTAGAGCAATCGCTAGGCTCTTAAAGCCCGGCTCAATACCTTTGCCCTTGTACACATCGAATAAGTTTAGGTCAACTAATTGATTTCCGCCAACTTTCTCAATGCTATTTAAAATATCGCCTATTTTTACGTCATCCGCAACTAAAATAGCAATATCTCTGCGATTTGATGGGAATTTTGAGACGCTAACCGCTTCTGGCAGCTTACGAGTAGCTAATGCATCTGCTTCAATTTCAAACACAAACGCCGCATTATTTAAACCAAGAGACTTTTGAAGCTGAGGGTGTACAGCACCAATAAAACCAACTTTCTTGTCATCAAGGTAAATTGCAGCAGATTGACCTGGGTGAAGACCATCATTTGCTTCAGCTTTAAACGAGAAACGACTTACATCATTTGTTAAAGCGATAAGCGCTTCTACATCGCCTTTAGCGTCAAAGAAATCAACTGGCTTAGACTCGATTGACCAATGCTCGTTATGGGTATTACCGTAAATGATACCACCAAGAACCGCGATTTGGCTCACACCGTTTTCTGCAGTCTCATCTTTTAAGAACTTTAAGCCATGCTCAAAGAAGCGTAAACGTGATTGCTGACGGTTTTGGTTATATACAACCGTATTGATTAAACCTGTTAGTAAGCTTACACGCATTGCCGACATTTCAATCGAAATTGGGTGTGGTAATACTAATGCATCGCTCTGTGGGTGAAGCTGCTGCTGTACTTTAGGGTCTACGAAGCTATACGTAATTGCTTCTTGGTAGCCACGTGCAACTAGCTCATTTCTGAATTTAGCAACTGGAAGCTTAGCTTCTTGGTGCGTCGTCATTTTAAGCGCTGCAGTCGGTGCTACATTTGGAATATTGTTATAACCAAATACACGCGCAACTTCTTCGATTAAGTCCTCTTCAATGCTGATATCGAAACGGTAGCTTGGCACTTGTGCATTCCAAGTATCGTTTGCAAATTCAACCGTTAATCCTAAGCGAGTTAGGATATCTGTTACCTTAGTATCTTCAATGTGATAGCCGATCACGCGATCTAAACGCTCACGACGTAATGTTACTGACTTCTCAACTGGAAGATTTGCTTCAGATACAGCTTCAACAACTGGACCTGCTTCACCACCTACAATCTCAAGTAGTAGTGCTGTTGCACGTTCCATAGCATCGCGTTGCAGTTTAGGGTCTACACCACGTTCATAACGGTGTGATGCATCTGTGTGTAAGCCATAGCTACGCGCTTGGCCTGCAATCGCCAGTGGTGCGAAGAAAGCGCTCTCAAGTAAAATGTCTTGCGTACCTTCTTTAACGCCAGAGCCTTCACCACCAAAAATACCCGCCATTGCTAACGCTTTATTTTCATCAGCGATAAGTAACGTTGAAGGGTTAAGTTTTGCCATATTACCGTCAAGTAACACTAGCTCTTCATTTTCGTTTGCGTTGCGAACCTTAATACCACCTTCAATAGCTGCTAAATCAAATGCATGCATTGGATGACCAAGCTCTAGTAACACATAGTTTGTCACGTCAACAACCGGGTCAATTGAACGTACACCTGAACGACGAAGCTTTTCAACCATCCAAAGCGGTGTTGTCGCTTCAAGGTTAATGTCTTTAATGATACGGCCCAAGTAACGAGGACAAGCTTGGCTGTTTACTAGCTCAATCTTAATCGTGTCTTCAATTGTTGGCTCAACGGCTGTAATTGTAACTTCAGTCACGTCTTGGCTGTTCAATACACCAACTTCACGCGCAAGACCTTTAATGCCTAAACAGTCACTGCGGTTAGCCGTTAGATCAACATCAATCGTTACGTCATCAAGGTTAAAGTATTCACGAATACATTGGCCAATTGGTGCGTCTGCTGGTAGCTCTAAAATACCGTCAGAGCTTTCAGCCATGCCTAGCTCTTCTAATGCACATAACATGCCGTGAGAAGGTTGGCCACGAAGCTTTGCCTTTTTAATTTTGAAGTCGCCCGGTAATACTGCACCAACCTTAGCAACCGCAACTTTTAGACCTTGGCGACAGTTTGCTGCACCACATACGATGTCAAGCAGCTCGTCTTCACCTACATTGATTTTTGTTACGCGTAATTTGTCAGCATCAGGGTGTTGACCACACTCAACCACTTCACCAATTACAACGCCATTGAAGTCACCAGCAACAGCGTCTACACCATCAACTTCAAGGCCAGCCATTGAAAGTTGTTCAGAAAGAGCCTCGGTATCGATAGCTGGATTTACCCACTCACGTAACCACTTTTCACTAAATTTCATATTTCTTCCGCTCTTATCTGAATTGGTTTAGGAATTTCATGTCATTTTCGAAGAACGCACGTAAGTCGTTCACACCGTAGCGAAGCATAGTTAAACGCTCAACGCCCATGCCGAATGCAAAGCCTGTGTATTTTTCTGGGTCAATGCCAACAGATTTTAGTACGTTTGGATGCACCATACCGCAGCCTAATACTTCTAACCATTTACCGTTTTTACCTTTTACGTCTACTTCAGCAGAAGGCTCTGTGAACGGGAAGTAAGATGGACGGAAACGGATTTCCATATCTTCTTCAAAGAAGTTGCGAAGGAAGTCGTGCAAAATACCTTTCAGTTCAGTAAAGCTCACATCAGTATCAACCATTAGGCCTTCAACTTGGTGGAACATTGGCGTATGTGTTTGGTCGTAGTCGTTACGGTAAACACGGCCAGGAGAGATAATACGTAGTGGCGGCTGTTCAGTTTCCATAGTACGGATCTGCACACCACTTGTTTGCGTACGTAAAACCAACTTAGGGTTAAAATAGAAAGTATCGTGATCAGCTCGTGCTGGATGATGCTCAGGAATATTCAGTGCATCAAAGTTGTGGAAGTCGTCTTCAACTTCAGGACCAGATTTAACAGCAAAACCTAACTCGCCAAAGAAAGTTTCAATTCTTTCAATTGTACGAGTTACTGGGTGAATGCCCCCTGTCGGCATTACACGACCTGGTAAAGTCACATCAATTGTTTCTGCGGCTAGTTTCTTCTCAAGCTCAGCAGCAACCAGTGCTTCTCTCTTTTCGTTAATTGCGTCTTGTACTTGCGTTTTCGCTTTGTTGATCACAGCACCTGCGTCTTTACGCTCTTCTGGTGCTAATTTACCTAAAGTCTTTAAAAGACCTGTGATCTCACCTTTTTTACCAAGGTATTTTACACGTACATCTTCTAGATGCGCAATTTCGCTCGCGCTCGAGACGGCTTCAAGCGCTTCGGCTAAGATATTCTCTAAGTTCATTTTCTACCTGATCTTTATTGAGGTAATTTGCTGTTTATTAATCGACAATGATAACTGAAAGCAAGGGCTGGATTCTAGCCCTTCTACAGTTTTAAAGTGGCTTTTATGAAAGGAATTGTGAGTTTTCTTTGTGCAGCCATGGATGCATGATCGAGTCTGTCTAAAATATCGAGTAAAGTGCGCATATCACGGCTTAATCTGGTTAGTAAAAAGCGCGCACATTCATCGGTTAACTCAAGACCGCGCATGTTAGCGCGTTTAACTAATGCTTCTGCTTTATCATCATCACTCATAGAGCGAATTTGGAAAGTTGTGCCCCACTTTAGACGAGACTCTAAATCAGGCAAATTGATATGTAGCATGTCTGGCAGTAAATCTGCCGTGACCACTAAACACTTACCTTTTTCATTAAAACGATTGAAAAAGTTAAATAGCGCTTTTTCCCACACATCAACACCAGCAACTAAGTGCACGTCATCGATACACAGTACATCTAAAGACTCTAAACCATCGAGTACTTCTGGGCCAAAACTGATCACTTCTCTAAGACTCAACAACATAGTCGATAAGCCTAACTCTTGTGCCGCAATGCAAGTAGCATAGAGTAAGTGAGATTTTCCTGAATCAGCTAAGCCACATAAATAAGTAAACTGAAAATCTTCATTGCGATTTTCTAATGTCGCCTTTAAGTGGTTCACCTCAAGAGACTCTTCCCCACCAAAATAGGCACTGAATGTTTCATCATCAGGTAAAGTTACTGGCAAAGCCATTTGCATTGGCTCTAGTTGCATTATTCGCCTACCCATGAATACTTGAGGTTGTGGCTATCTTCAAGTTGATAAAAAGCTCTTGGGTCTACAAACGGTGTAAAGCTTCGCTCGAGTTTTATCGCTTTAACTAAGTCTGTGACATCAGAGGTGTGCTCAACTAAAAACTTTACCGCATCGTTCGTGCGTTCGATGACGTCCACTTCAACAACGGTACTGATACTAATAAGCTGCCTTCTCGCCTGCTCTATGGTCACAAAGTCAGAGAGTTTATCGACTGTAAGTACTGAGCTTGCTGATGCGTAAGTTTTATTTGGATCAATAGCAAACTGCTTAACCAAAGCATCAGAAAAATTATTAACCATTTGAATCAGTACCTGCTGCTTGTCGCCTACCAATTGATTCGATTCAAATAATTCAGCATCGGTATAGCGCCACTCAAGTTGCCAGAAATCACTGGCTTCTGGTTTGAACATTCTTGCTGTGATCACGCGCTCGGCTTGATAACGCATCGACGCAATTTCAACTGGTTCTGAAAAATTGCCCCACACTTCAGCTATACCGACTTTGCTTCTATCTTCTAAATCCATTAGTGGCACAACCACTGGGACGCCCCAATCCTGGGCCGTATCATAAATAAGACGTTCTAATTGAGGGTAGCTTTCTTGGGTCACGAAGTCTCTACGAAAACCATCTTCAATCGCAAGCCAAATGGCAATTTTAGGTCGCCTATTACCCCATAAAGGTAGATTTGCATCTTGAACTAACTCTTCGACTTTTTGCGCTTCGAATTTTACTTTGATCTGTAGTTCACCATCACGCGTTTCTAGATACTCATACTTCAACATATAGTCAGAAATAGAGCGCATCGCTTGGCGGATTAAAGGGTGAGAGTTTACTTCAGACTTACCTGTAAGCTTTTTGATCACATTATTAAGCGCCGCTTTACTGGCATCAACGCGACTGGCACGCGTTTTATCATCGATGTAGAGCGTACTCTCATAAAGGTCTAATACCTCTATCGCCTTAACTAGGCTTGGAGTGAGAAAACAACATAGAAGTAACAGTCTTAGGATCATATCAAGGTATTTAAAAAACGTTTGAGTTTGATCCTAAAGCAACTAAAAGATAAAGCAAGTTAAACCTATTGCTCATGACTCATGGCAAAGTGAACTTGGTTTTTGCCTTTGTTCTTAGCTGCATACAAAGACTGATCAGCTTGATGAAGTAAATTTTCAGCGGTAAATTGTTGAGTATAATTCCCTGCCACACCAATGCTACAGCCACAATTAACGACTTGTTCAGACTCTAATTGTATCGGCTGTTGAATGCTACGTAGTAATCGTTGGCAAAGCTGTTCAAGCACACCAAAGTGTAACGGCTCCATCAGTAAGACCACAAATTCATCACCACCAATTCTGGCAACCAAATCATACCCTCTCACTTCACTGGTCAGCCTTTGTGCAACAGTTCTTAAAACCAAATCACCACTTTTATGACCAAACTCATCGTTTATCGGTTTAAAATCATCTAAGTCTAGATACAACACATACACTTCTATTTTGTTTCGTTCAGATTTAGAGGCTAACCGTGACAGCTCTTTGAATAGGTATTTCCGATTCGCCAAGTTTGTGAGGTTGTCATGTAGAGATTCATATTCTAGTTGTGATTGCAGCTTTTCGCTTTTCTCGACCTCATGTTGCAAGTCTTCTAAGCTTTGCTGAAGCTCTTGTGTTCTGGCTGCAACATGCTTTTCTAATTCGGCTTGGTAATCTTGCAAGGTTTGATTGGCTTCGAGCAACGCTTGTTGGTTATTAAATGCATCTAGCGCAGAAGATATGACATGACTAATGGTGTAAAGTACATCAACAATAACGCCAGAGTATTCATCATTACGACGGTAGGATTGAATTATGAAGGCGCCGAGAAAGTGATTTCGATTTTTCAGTGGAAAGCAAAGCCACTGCTGAGGAATTGTGCCTAGCACTTGTAATGTGCCAGCATCAATTAACTGCTGTATTTCTACATCAGTAAAATTACAGATTGTCTTTTGCTCTAACGCATAGGCTGTAAGTGTCTTTTTAATTTGTTCAAACTTAATATCTTCTAAATCTTCTGCCCGAATATCGTCTTTGACATCATGAAAGTACGGAAAAGACAGCTCACCATTATTTTTGAATAACACCACATAGAAATTATCGGCATAAGTCACTTTTTGTAAAATACAATGAATGTCGAGTAGAAATCTCTGAATTGAGTCACTGGTATTTAAGCATGCAACAATATCAGTCATGCTATCTATGACATTGTTATCACTGGTAATGGTTAATTTGGCCATTTATATCCCTTGCATACTCATATGGGCTACCCTAGATAAGTATAGTCCGTTAAGCTACGCTTCGTATTTAATTTAACTTAGAACATTTAACTGATTTTTCAAACCAACCTGAGACTTTATTCGTTTAATGAGGTCTGTCATAAAGTTGATTAGGAGCAATGATGGAATTTTTACATACTATGGTGCGCGTTAAAGACCTAGACGCATCACTCGCATTCTACTGTGATCTATTAGGCCTTCATGAAGTGAAACGTTATGACAGTGAAGCTGGCAGGTTTACGTTAGTTTATTTAGCGGCACCTAGCCAGCTTGAAACAGCGAAACAAACTTTTAGCCCAACGATTGAGCTAACTTATAATTGGGATTCTGAAGAATATACAGGCGGCAGGAATTTCGGACATTTAGCATTTTCAGTTGAGAATATTTATGAGCTTTGCCAAAAACTCATGGATGCAGGTGTCACAATAAATCGCCCACCTCGTTGCGGCCATATGGCATTTGTTAAATCACCAGATGGTATTTCTATCGAGCTTTTACAAAAAGGTGACTATTTACCACCTCAACAGCCATGGGTAGATATGGAAAATACAGGTACCTGGTAACGTCAACACACTTGAAGGGGTTAACTGATCCCTTCAAATGTATCTGTCTTACCTAGTACCTGAATTGACAGTAAATCTTCTTTATAGGCATCAAGTGGGTCTTCATTCAAAACAAGGTAACTTTGAAAATCTCCCTCGCTCCCTGAAGCCGCAGTACAAAAGGCTTGCATACTGCTGCGTTGCTCTTTATTCCATCCTTTGCCTTTCATCACCGAGAAAAGTTCTCTAAAAGGGGATAAAGGCTCAATTGGATACTCTGGGGCCATTTTAACCTTATAGTTGTCGCTATCAGTTGCTGGCTCAACACGCACTATTTTTACAGGCAATGAGTCGTCTTGGTAATAATCAATAATCGCTCTAGAGAATGTGTTTGTGTCATTCACCAATATCGAACTGAACCCTGCTTCTTCACTTTTACACAAAGTATCATCTATGGTGGAGAGCAAATGAGATACTTGCTGCTGTAACTGCTCTTCTGGAAAAACATCAATCAGCCACAGTAATTCCTTATCAAACAGCCCTCCTTGCTCATCTAATTGGTTCTTAAACGCAGTGAAATCTGTATAGGGTGAATCCCCTTTCTTTTTTAGCTCATTAAAAACCAGAGCTGCTGTGATGTCATTAATATAAGCTATCGGTAAATGCGCATCCAAAATACAAACTGGTCGGCATATGTCTAAGCTGTTCATGATTTGGTGTATTGCAGGCTGATTGCCTGAAATAGGCATTATGTTCGAATGTAGCCCATAACCAAGTAACCATTCTTTTTCAGATAAGCTTTTATCTAGATAAAGTAATGCCCTAGTAATATAACTGCCATTATAATTCGGCATTTCTTTAAGCCATTCAATATGAAAACCAAATGGACCAAAGTTAAACCATTGCAACAGCAAAGAAGCTGTCACTAAATTCATATTCGTTTTTTGAAAACTTGGTATCACCGTTTGGTTTGGCGCAAGCTCAATAAAAGTGGCATTCATATTATGCTGATTTAAAAAAGACTTTATTTCATCAAGCGAAGCAAACCAATGTTCAGTTTGATCGCTTATCAATAAAGCCTCATATGACTCATCAGCACTATGCAATGTTTTATAAAACTTCCCGCCATGAAGTACCCTACTACTACAGCCATTTTTATCTTGGCGTTGATTAATGAATCTATTTTGATGAGGGTGAGTAAGGGATTCAAATGAAATCAAACTAGATATTTTGTCGAGCAGCTTATCGAAAAACTGATGTTGTAGTGTAAATCGAAGATGAGTATTCGCAACCATAACTAACGCTCCCTGTTACGCAAATTGTTTTAATCAAGTGAGCAGTACATAGCAAAGAAAACCAATTTTTAGCAAAGTACAATTTTGCTATTTCGTTGTTCTCGGCAAATACTGCTACATTGCTCTATCTTCTGTATCCATACAGACTTTAATAGGCAATTCCGACACTATAAGTGACAGCTTTAATCCCTAAAATGATTGAACCTTTCTTTTGTACTTTAACTTTAAATTATCATGCAAATTTTGCAATTACACGATATTACAGGCGTAAAAAAACCAAGCGAATGCTTGGCTTTTGAAAGTATGCAGAGCAAGAAGTAATCAAAGTTAGATATACTCAACTTCAATAATTTCAAATTCAACGTCACCGTTTGGTGTTTTGATAGTTACTGCATCATCTAATTCTTTACCAATTAAGCCACGCGCAATCGGTGAATTAAACGAGATAAGATTATTTTTGATGTCTGCTTCATCATCACCAACAATTCTGTAAGTTGTTTCTTCGTCTGTGTCACAATTCACGATTGTCACTGTTGAGCCGAAAATAACTTTGCCGTTATTTTGCATCTTAGTAACGTCAATGATTTGTACAGTCGACAGTTTTGCTTCAATTTCTTGAATACGACCTTCACAGAACCCCTGCTCTTCACGTGCAGCATGGTATTCAGCATTTTCTTTCAAGTCACCGTGTTCACGGGCTTCCGCAATGTCAGCCACGATCTTAGGACGACGAACTGTTTTTAATTCGTTTAGCTCTTCACGTAGTAGTTGTTCACCACGTACTGTCATCGGAGTTTGTTGCATTGTCATTCTTTCCCAGAAGTACAGAAGTAAAAGCCCGGTAAAACCGGGCTTTAATATTTCAATTAATTGACTAAGTCTATATCACGATGCATAGACTAGGCAATGCTTCGACAATTAATTTACGCGCTTATGTAGCTCTTGTACTGAAGAAACCGTTGCACGGTCATCTGCAGAGTTTGCTTTACAATTAGCAAATGCAGCATTAAGCGTTGTTGTGTAGTTCACTTTGCCCTGTAGTGCACCACGACGAAGTACTTTAGAGTCTTCGATTGCTTGACGACCTTCCGTAGTATTTACAATGTAGCTGTATTCACCATTTTTGATACGGTCAAGAATATGAGGACGACCTTCAAATACTTTGTTTACACGACGAGCTTCAATACCTGCGTCTTCTAATGCTTTCGCAGTACCGCCAGTTGCGTCTAGTTCAAAGCCTAATTCACGCATCGTTCGAGCAAGCTCAACGAGACGCTTCTTATCGCTGTTACGAACTGAAAGTAGCGCACGACCACCACGTGGCATTACGTTACCTGCACCAAGCTGTGCTTTAGCGAATGCTTCAGCGAATGTGTCACCCACACCCATTACTTCACCTGTTGAGCGCATTTCAGGACCACGCATTGGGTCAACGCCAGGGAACTTAGCGAATGGAAGTACCACTTCTTTTACGCTGTAGTAAGGAGGAATGATTTCTTTCGTTACGCCTTGGCTTGCAAGTGACTGACCCGCCATACAACGTGCAGCTACTTTAGCAAGTGCAACACCCGTTGCCTTAGATACAAATGGTACAGTACGCGCTGCACGAGGGTTAACCTCGATTAGGTATACTTCGCCATCTTTAACAGCAAACTGGGTATTCATTAGACCCACAACGCCAAGCTCTAACGCCATGCGCGTTACTTGGTCACGCATGCGGTCTTGGATTTCAGGGCTTAATGAGTAAGCTGGTAGTGAACATGCTGAGTCACCTGAGTGAACACCTGCTTGCTCGATGTGCTCCATGATACCACCAATGATAACTTGCTCACCGTCACAGATAGCATCTACGTCGATTTCAATCGCGTCATCTAGGAAACGGTCAAGTAGTACTGGCGCTTCGTTAGACGCTTGTACCGCTTCAGTCATGTAACGACGTAAATCGTCTTCGTCGTATACGATTTCCATCGCACGACCGCCCAGTACGTATGAAGGACGAACAACCAGTGGGAAACCGATTTCTTGAGACTTAGCCACTGCTTCTTCTAGTGAAGTAACCGTTGCATTCTCTGGCTGAAGAAGGTCTAAACGCTCAACCATTTGCTGGAAGCGCTCACGGTCTTCTGCACGGTCGATTGCATCTGGCGAAGTACCAATTATTGGTACACCGTTCGCTTCAAGTTCACGCGCTAGTTTAAGTGGTGTTTGACCACCGTATTGCACGATAACGCCTTTTGGCTTTTCAACACGAACGATTTCTAGTACGTCTTCTAGCGTGATAGGCTCGAAGAATAGACGGTCTGATGTGTCGTAGTCGGTAGAAACTGTCTCAGGGTTACAGTTAACCATAATCGTTTCGTAACCATCTTCACGCATTGCAAGGGCTGCGTGTACACAACAGTAATCGAATTCGATACCTTGACCGATACGGTTAGGACCACCGCCGATAACCATGATCTTGTCTTTGTCTGATGGGTTCGCTTCACACTCTTCATCGTATGATGAGTACATGTAAGCTGTGTCTGAGCTAAATTCTGCCGCACACGTATCTACGCGCTTGTATACAGGAAGAACTTCTAGCGTATGACGCTTTTTACGTACTTCTGATTCGCTCACACCTAATAGTTCCGCGATACGCGCATCAGCAAAGCCTTTACGCTTTAAGCGACGTAAGAAATCTTTGTTAAGGCCAGCCATGCCGCCTTCAACGATTTTAGCTTCATCTTTGATGATGTCTTCGATTTGAACTAGGTACCAACGGTCAATCTTAGTCAACTCGAATACATCTTCAACGCTCATGCCGTGACGCATTGCATCAGCAACATACCAAATACGCTCTGCGCCTGGCTCACGTAATTCACGAACGATTTTTTCTTTCGCGCTAGGATCATCTAGTGCGACAACTGGATTGAAACCTGTTGCACCAACTTCTAAGCCACGAAGTGCTTTTTGAAGTGACTCTTGCTGGTTACGGCCGATTGCCATAACTTCACCTACCGACTTCATCTGAGTCGTTAGACGGTCGTTAGAACCTGCGAATTTTTCGAAGTTGAAACGAGGGATCTTAGTTACAACGTAGTCGATTGACGGCTCGAACGATGCAGGTGTTGCGCCACCTGTGATGTCGTTTTGAAGCTCGTCTAGGGTGTAACCTACTGCTAATTTTGCAGCGATTTTCGCAATTGGGAAACCTGTTGCTTTGGATGCAAGTGCAGATGAACGAGATACACGCGGGTTCATTTCGATGATAACCATACGGCCGTCAGCTGGGTTTACACCAAACTGTACGTTTGAACCACCTGTTTCAACACCGATCTCGCGAAGAACTGCCATCGATGCGTTACGCATTAGCTGGTATTCTTTGTCAGTCAGCGTTTGTGCCGGTGCTACTGTAATTGAGTCACCAGTGTGAACACCCATTGGGTCGAAGTTCTCGATAGAACATACGATGATACAGTTGTCGTTTTTGTCACGAACAACTTCCATCTCGTACTCTTTCCAACCTAGTAAGCTTTCATCGATAAGAAGCTCGCTTGTAGGTGAAAGGTCAAGACCACGTGTACAAATTTCTTCGAATTCTTCCATGTTGTAAGCAACACCACCACCGGTACCACCCATGGTGAAAGAAGGACGAATAATACATGGGAAGCCGATACGCGTTAACGTGTCACGCGCTTCATCCATTGAGTGTGCAATTTCTGCGCGAGGACACTCAAGGCCAATTGCCTTCATCGCAGCATCAAAACGCTCACGGTTTTCTGCTTTGTCGATTGCGTCTGCTGTTGCACCAATTAGCTCAACGCCGTGCTTTGCAAGTACGCCGTGCTTGTCTAGGTCAAGAGCACAGTTAAGCGCAGTCTGACCACCCATAGTAGGAAGGACTGCATCTGGCTTTTCTTTTTCAATGATACGTTCAACAACTTCCCAGTGAATTGGCTCGATATAAGTCGCATCAGCCATTTCTGGGTCAGTCATGATAGTTGCAGGGTTTGAGTTAACTAGGATAACTCGGTAACCCTCTTCTCTAAGTGCTTTACAAGCTTGCGCGCCTGAGTAGTCAAACTCACACGCCTGACCGATAACGATCGGGCCTGCACCTAAAATTAGAATACTTTGTATGTCGGTACGTTTTGGCATGGTTACTCCGCTCTAATTACGCTTTACGTGCTTGCATTAGTTCAATGAAATGGTCGAACAGTGGCGCAGCGTCGTGAGGACCTGGGCTCGCTTCTGGGTGACCTTGGAAGCTAAATGCTGGCTTATCAGTACGGTGAATACCTTGTAATGTGCCATCGAATAACGATACGTGAGTAGCACGTAAGTTTTCTGGTAGGCTTGCTTCATCCGCTGCGAAACCGTGGTTTTGCGCAGTGATCATCACAACATTACGGTCTAGGTCTTTAACCGGGTGGTTACCACCGTGGTGACCAAACTTCATCTTCACCGTTTGCGCGCCTGAAGCTAGGGCTAAAAGCTGGTGACCTAAACAGATACCAAAAATTGGCGTGTCTGTTTCAAGGAAAGTTTTGATTGCTTCGATAGCGTAAGTACACGGCTCTGGATCACCAGGGCCATTTGAAAGGAAGATACCATCTGGGTTTAATGCTAACACGTCTGCAGCGGAGGTTTCTGCAGGAACAACTGTTAGTTTACAACCACGGTCTACTAGCATACGAAGGATGTTTTTCTTCACACCGAAGTCATAAGCAACAACGTGGAATTTTGCATCTTCATCTGCAAGTGTTTTAAAGCCCTCGCCAAGCGTCCAGCTTGTCTCGTTCCATGTGTACTGCTCTTTTGTACACACAACTTTGGCTAAATCCATACCTTTTAGGCCCGGGAAAGCTTGTGCAGCTTCTAGTGCCTTTTGCTCGTCAATATCACCAGCGATGATACAACCGTTTTGCGCGCCTTTGTCACGTAAAATACGCGTTAACTTACGTGTATCGATATCTGCGATACCTAAAATATTGCGCTGCTTTAAGTAATCATCTAGTGATTGCTCGTTACGGAAGTTACTAGCAAGCAAAGGTAAGTCACGAATTACTAGGCCTTTCGCCCAGATTTTGTTCGCTTCTTCATCTTCGCTATTAGTACCCGTATTACCGATATGTGGGTAAGTCAGAGTTACGATCTGTTCTGCGTACGATGGATCAGTCAAAATTTCCTGATAACCAGTCATCGAAGTGTTGAATACAACTTCACCAACTGACATACCGTCAGCACCGATAGCTGTACCGCGGAACACTGTGCCGTCTTCTAGGACTAACAGAGCGGATTTAGTCAAGTTAACCTCCTAATGGTAAAAAACGGGACCCAGCCAACAAAGCCGGAATACCCGTTTAAAAAGCGCTTGGTAACACGCCACTTATGAAAATTTGGCAAATTCCAAGTATTTTAGATGAAAACTTGAGAAAGGTCTATGATAAAACCTTAAAAAATTAAAAATATCCCCTTTAACTGTTTTTTTACTTGAAACGGTTAAAAAAGTAACTTTTCTATCTAAATCCTAGCACATCTTGCATAGTATAAAGTCCAACTGGCTTGTCTTTTAACCAAGCTGCAGCCCTTACAGCGCCTTTAGCAAAGGTCATTTTAGAGCTTGCTTTGTGGGTTAATTCAAGTCTTTCGCCTTCTGCAGCAAAATAAGCCGTATGTTCACCTACTATGTCACCGCCACGCATCACTGAATAGCCAATCTCTTTTTGAGATTTTTCATGTTCGTCTTGACTACGATCAAAGATAGCAACTTCATCATGATCCCAGCCTTTGGCCTGTGCAATCGCTTCACCAATCATCAAAGCAGTCCCCGATGGGGCATCGATTTTATGTCTGTGGTGCAACTCGAACACTTCAATGTCTACATCATCGCTCAGCGTTTTTGCAGCTTGTTTTACAAGGTTTTCTAGTAAGTTAATACCCACAGAGAAATTACGAGAGAACACGATTGGAATATGTTTCGCCGCTTGTTCAAGCTCTGTCATATCTTCAGCGGTTAAACCTGTTGTGCCAATCACTAAAGGCGTTTTACGCGCTAGCGCTGTTGCTAAGTGCTTTTTCATACCCGCAGGTAAAGTGAAATCAATGGCTACATCGACGTTTTCGGCAATCACAGCTTCTGTTGAGAAAGCAACGTCCGTTTCACCCTGATTAATAAAATGCTGCACTTTAGTGCCGATTAAATCATTTTGGTCACGTACATAAGCCGCCGCGAGTGAAGTATTACCTGAAATAAGCGCTGCTTCACACAACACTTTGCCCATTCGGCCATTGGCGCCAAAAATTGCGATGTTAGTCATATTCATCCCCATTCAAATTTTCTGTGTTTATACAGAGTTTGTAGCCATAAATCATCTTTAAAAATTTCATATATTATGTTTTCGCTGAAACTAAAGTTAGCCTCCGTACTTAAATTAGGTCCATATAATGCTAAAAAGAGTAATAACTACTTTAACTGACGAAATCGGCATGGAATGCAATAAAGTTTTAGAAGTTAATAGTTAAGTCATAAAACGAGATAAGCAATAAGTGTTAAGGTTCATTTAAATAGATTTGTGCTTTTCAAAAAGCCTTCCTAGCCTTATCTGTTATGCAGCTATCCACTAATTTACAGATAAAAGATTAAAGTCGCATCTTAGGGCTTTTTTCATGGATTAAGTTTGACAAAACATCTAGCCATCTATACATTCACACATCCTTTTTATCGCTTGAATTATGCACGTAATTGTGTGAACAATGGTTGCATAATAAAAATAACTATTTCTTAATATGAGGTTTACATGCAGGCGTCTGTAAACAAGGTAGCAGCCAAGTTGTCGCTACTGCCTTTACTAACCTTTGTGGCACTCTTTTTAGGTGCAGGCTTATACCTACAATCGCAAGGCGTAGATTATGCGTTCTACCAGTTGCCTGCACCTGTAGCAATTTTACCTGCAATCGTTATCGCATTTTGGGTTAACCGCAAACCAATCAATGACAGTGTTGAAACCTTTATAAAAGGTGCAGGTCACTCAAACATCATCACCATGTGTTTAATTTACCTACTTGCAGGTGCGTTTTCTTCTGTTGCTGGCGCAACCGGTGGTGTTGATGCAGTTGTAAATGCCGGTTTATCGCTTATTCCACCTTCAATGTTACTACCCGGTCTATTTTTAATTGCTGCCGTAGTGTCAACGGCGATGGGCACATCAATGGGTACCATAGGTGCTATCGGTCCGATTGCGTATGCCGTATCACTGAAAACAGGTATCGACCCAGCGCTTATGGCGGGTACCATAGTTTCAGGTGCAATGTTTGGTGATAACTTATCGATTATTTCTGACACTACCATTGCTGCAACGCGCACGCAGGGCTGTGAAATGAAAGATAAGTTTAAAGAAAACTTAAAGATTGCCATCCCTGCAGCTATTTTGACTATCGCGCTACTGACTTTCTTAACTCCTGAACCACAGGCTGTAGAAACTAAAGACTTTGATTGGTTGTTAGTACTACCTTATGCGTTTATTTTAGTGCTGGCTGTTGCGGGTCTAAATGTATTCGTGGTGCTATTTAGTGGCATTATTTTCGCCGCAGCGATGGGCTTTACAGCTAATTATGAAGTCGGCAGTTTCGCGAAAGACGTTTATAAAGGCTTTAGTGATATGCAAGAGATTTTCTTGCTATCTATGTTCATTGGCGGTCTGTCTGAGTTTATCCGTGTAAATGGCGGTCTTGATTATCTGGCACATAAGATCCAAGGTTTAACGGCGTTTATCGCGAAGTTTCACCGTAAAGTAGCTGATCAATTAGGCATCGCTGCATTAGTTCTTACCTCTAACCTGTGTATTGCTAACAATACAGTAAGTATCATTGTTGCAGGCCCAGTGGCTAAAAAGCTAGCTGAAGATGGAAAAATTTCTGCGAAACGCTCAGCAAGCTTACTCGATATTTTTGCTTGTGTAATGCAAGGGTCATTGCCTTATGGTGCGCAAGCATTATTACTTGGCGCGACCTTCAAGATCAGTCCGTGGGATGTCTCAACGTCATCTTTCTATTGCTTCATTTTGGCATTCACAGCAGTCGCTGTTATCTGCTTGCGCAGAAATAAAGCATAAAGACCAATAAAAACCACTTTTCTTGATTTATAGCCCCAATTTCTTTGGGGCTATATGTATACCCAAAATACCTCAAAAACAATGTTCAGAGCGCTTCTTATTAGCTCTAGAAATTGCAATGCCTCTCTACTTTCAATACTCTTTTTATACTTAACATAAGTGAATAAGCGCTTCTTTGGACGAGTTTGATTGACTTTCATACTGCATCATCTATTTTTGAGTGAGAACCACTGAATCATCAAATAGATTTCTTGTCTTAAAGCCAATCAATTCTCGCTGAACCTCGTCACTTGAAGTAATTTGGGTATATAATTCACATCATCCACCCTCTGCGAATAATTTATTATGAATCAAAACACCCGCTTATTAGCCTCACTCACACTATGTAGTTCTTTTTCTGCTACTGCGGCGAATTGGAGCGACACGCAATTTCACTTTAACTCTGGCGATGTAAAAAACCCTTTTAGTCAGCAAAGTGCGCAAACACAAATTTATTCCGTGCAGCATGCATCTGGATATGACTATGGTGATAACTTCTTTTTTATCGACTTTACTAAAGATGATTTAGATGACGGCTTTAATAACAACGACTTTTATGGCGAGTGGTATTCAAGCTTCTTAATGCCAAAAGCGTGGCAACCAAATGTGAATTCAGCAATGCAAAGTGCCAGCTTTGTGGCGGGTATTAATGTGTCTGGCGATGCTAAAGTCATTAAGTATTTACCGGGCGTAAAGTTAAACTGGAAGGCATCAGGATTTGATTTTCTTTCAACGACTTTTACGGCGTATATTGATGACAGTGAAGGCGTTGCAAAAGGCGGCGCGCCTACTCAAAGTGACAGCTGGATGTTCGATGTTGCTTGGGGCATGCCATTTAATATCGCAGAACATAAGTTTTACTTTACCGGTCATGTGGAATACATTGCCAATCGTGAAGATGAATTTGGCAATGATGTAAAAGGTTGGATCTTAGCTCAGCCTGCTGTGCGCTGGGATATAGGCCATGCTTTAATGGGCAAAGAAAAACAGCTTATGCTTGGCGTTGAGTGGCAATGGTGGCGTAACAAACTTGGCACAGATATCACTGAGTCTTCACCGCAACTCCATGTTGTTTGGCATTTCTAATTTTTGATTTCTAATTTACGAAGATGTGGGGCAAGTAGCCCCGCATATTTACATTGGGTATTGAAATACACGCCTAATTGCACTTCTAGCAAGGCCGTTTTTGCAAAAACGAGCTGAGCATATTCTTTATTGGTTTTTTGCTTTTCCAAAAAGCTCATATTGTCTGTAAACGCAAAATCAACACGTCCCTTTAGCAACAAATTAATGCCCTGCTCGACTGTCTCTACTGGCACAATAACCCCACCAGCTTGCTTTAATTGCCCTTGTATACCTTCGGTAATCGTTGTTCGTAACATGGCTAAACGTTTGTGATTAAAGTATTTGAAATCTTGCCAAGCAACCTGCTGTTGTTTGCTAATAAAACCGAGCAAAACTTTATCTTCACTGAGGGGAATGCGTTCAATAAATTCGCTCGGTGCCGGCGGGTAAAAACTTAGACACCAATCCGATTTAGTCAGCTGAGTTTGCGCTCTTGCAGGTGCTAGAAATCGAGGACGTAACTTAATAAGTTTTAGGTTTGCTAATTTTCTTTCTAAAAGCTCATTGGTGATACCATAGCTTTGCTCTGACTGCGTAATAAAGGGTGGGTAATCAATCGCTATTACATCTACTTTATGGGTACTTGCAAAGCTCTTGAAAGACAATGCGCAGCAAATAACAATTAAAATCCAATAAAACATACACCTTCCTTTATTCTCTGCTTAACCTTAGCATAGCCCTGAAACTTTCTAAGTATTATTGCCACAAAAAACGCGCCTATTGGCGCGTTTTTTTATCTCTTAAACTTTAACCTGGGTAGGTGTAGCTTGATTGCAGACCTAGTGGAATACCTAGACCCCAATAAGCCAGTAAGAACAAGCTCCAACCGATTAAGAAAGCAATTGAGTAAGGTAGCATCATCGCAATCAATGTACCGATGCCTGTGTCTTTCACATACTTCTGACAGTATACAACCACCAGCGGGAAGTAAGGCATAAGCGGTGTGATGATGTTTGAGCTTGAGTCACCAACACGGTAAGCCGCTTGGCTTAAGTCTGGTGAAATACCGAGTTGCATTAGCATAGGCACAAAGATTGGACCTAGTAACGCCCACTTTGCAGAGCTTGAGCCAACAAATAAGTTAACAAATGCAGTTAAGAAAATGATACCAATCACAGTGATGTAACTTGGTAAAGCAAGTGCTTTAAGTACTTCCGCACCTTCAATTGCCAATAATGCACCAAGGTTTGACTGGCTGAACGCAGAGATAAACAAGGCACAGAAGAACGCCATAACAATGTAGTAAGCCATGCTGCCCATTGCTTTACTCATGGCATCAATCATGTCTTTCGATGACTTAAAAGTACCAACCATGAAACCAAAGATGGCACCAGGGATCCAAAATAGTAAGAAGATAAGTGGCACAATTGATTGCATAAGCGGTGCACTAAAATCAGTCAGTGACCCATTCGGACTGCGAAGTGCTGAGTCTTCACCGCTTGATGCATAAGCTAATAATGCAAGACCCGCAATCATCACTGAAGATGCAACCAAGAATGCTTTACGCTCTTTAGAAGTGACTTCATCAAAAGAAGGTAGGTTGTCAGTATCGCCATCTACTTTAGTAGCCTGTAAACGAGGCTCAATGATTTTATCAGTAATGTACCAACCAAGTAGGATGATAAATACGCTCGACGCTGAGGTGAAGAACCAGTTGTTTAGTGGGTTTACCGCAATCGTTGGGTCGATGATTTGTGCAGAGCTTTGCGTGAAGCTTTGTAGTAATGGGTCAATACCAGACGGTACGAAGTTAGCACTGAAGCCACCACTTACACCTGCAAATGCGGCTGCGATACCCGCTAGAGGGTGGCGGCCCATGGCATAGTAAATTACACCCGCAATTGGAATAACCAATACATAACCTGCATCAGTGGCTGTGTGGCTCACGATCGCGATTAAAATAATTGACGGCGTTAGTAATGCCTGCGGCGTGCGCTTAAGCATCATTTTTAAGCCAGCATTGATATAGCCTGAGTGCTCAGCAACACCCACACCTAACATAGCTACTAGCACTACACCTAATGGTGCGAAGCCTGTGAAAGTTTTAACCATTGAGGCTAAGAAACCTGCCAGGGCATCACCGCTTAACAGGTTGTGTACAACGATTGCTTCGCCAGTACGCGGATCGATTGCATCGAAAGTCGTACTTGAAAATAACCAAGAGAGTAACCATATAAGTAACATGGCAGATAAAAAGATAATGGCTGGATCTGGCAGTTTATTACCTACCCGCTCAATGCCATTAAGAAACTTGGCCACAGCACCGGTTGGCTGAGCCGTATTCGCTTGTTGAGTCATGCTTTCATCCAATAAAACAAAATTACTTAACCTTAACTTAGATTGCTACTCTCAAGCAAGATAACGTCCCCAAAGGCCATACGATCCGCTTAGTTAATAACCATAAAATTATTTTTTTGCGTTATCGCAATATTTAAGAATAAGAATTCCACTACAATACGCACAAATCATTAAAAGGATCCGACTTACCATGATAGATATTGATGATTCAGTGCTTAAAGACATTAAATCTGGTTTTAATCTTCCTCCTAAACCAGAACTACTGACTCAGCTTCAGCAAACGCTCAAAGATCCAGAGCCAGATTTAAATGACATCGCAAATTTAATCTCAACCGATGTTGCGACTTCAGCGGCCGTATTAAAAGTGATTAACTCTCCGAGTTATGGCCTTGCTAGAACCATTACTGATATTCGCCAAGCAGTGATGTTTTTAGGTTTAAACAGTATTGCCACACTTGTTAGCGGTTTCTTGCTAAAACAAGCATTCGATCAAAAAAGTTGCTGTATTAAACTTGAGCGCTTTTGGGATACGGCGACAGAAATTGCTGATGTTGCAACATTAATTGGCAAGAAAATAAAATCCAAAGTACCGACCGAAAACCTACATATGCTTGGGTTATTCCATGATGCCGGCATTCCTGCGCTTGCCGTAAAGTATAACGACTATGTAAAAGTACTCGGCGCCGCTAATCGAGATTATGATAAAAACCTAGTGCAGCATGAAGAAGAAGCCTACAAAACCAACCATGCGGTGATTGGGTATTTCTTAGCAAGCAGTTGGCACCTGCCAAAGAGCACTTGTCAGCTTATTTTACGCCATCACGATGCTGAGTATTTCACTGAAAAGCACACAGACGAAGAGCACATGACCCTCGCGACGCTAAAGATGGCCGAAAACCTTGTGCATACGCAGAAACGCTTTATTGCCGATCCTGACTGGCCGTTTATTAAAGACAAAGTGCTTAATGCTCTCGAATTAGAAGAAGATGACTACCAAGACATCAAAGAAGATGTTGAAGATTATTTTCAGGAGAAGTTTGGGTAGTTTTTAAAAGCTAACTATTTCATGATGTTAGAGCTGGCAATCTAGTTAGCTCTGCCCTTTTCTCTTCCATAAATTGAACTCATTTAAGCAATGCTTTAGCTGTTTTATCCCAACAAGGTTTCCTACTACTATAAAAATATGTATATTGTATTCAATATTTACTGTTGAGCAGATAACAATGAAAATAAGAGCACTTGCATTAGCGACCAGTGTCGCACTTGGCCTTATTGGCTGTAATACCCTTGATACCAAAAACACATCAGATGAACCAGCAACCCCTATAGTAATTGTAGTGAGCGATGAGGCCAAAGCTTTAGTGCAAAACATTGTTAGCGCCGAACTTGATGACTTATGGAACACACAATTTGATCATCACCAAGCCGGTTTATTGCTCGCGGTTTCAGAAGCCATTCGTGAAGAAGTAAAACTATATGGCTTAACAAGCCAAAAATTAGAACGTTTAACTTATTACCTGCGTATTTTTAGTAGCTTTGGTCCTGCCAAAGACTGGCAAGCAGGCACTGCTGAATCATTAAACCAAGCATTACTTGCTATCGTTGAGCATAGTGACTTTTACACTATCGACGAGACGGTTGCTCGCATTCATGAAAACTACGCCACTGCGCTATTTCGCTTATACTTTAATGAAGCACTACAAAGTAAAACTGCCGAGCATATTCAGCCACTCTCTCAGCTTGTAACGCTTTACGGTGAAAGTGCGTTGCCTCAAGGCAATACAGATTACGGCAAAGTCGTCGATTACGCGATGTGGGAAGTGCTTAGAGCCGGTGCAGTACTGCCTTATGAAGCAAGACGTAAAAACAAAGAAGCATTTTCGGCTGCTGTTCAACAACAAAGTCTTTTACAAACCGCATTAGTTAATTTTATTAGCAGCAAAAATGCAATGCGAGAGGGAGATGACTGGCCTAAGCAACATGCATTATGGGCATTGGCACAGCATTACAACTTATACGTCACGCAGTATTGGAACGAATACTACACCCTAGACGAAGAAGCCCAAAAGAGCTTAAACGATGATAAAACCAGTTTACCTGTTGAAGCCAAACTAGAGCAGCTCGACAACCAAGTATGGCAAGCGCTTGGCAAAGACAACACGCTTTCAGAGCTTGAAAAGCAGACTCTTTACAGCATTCCTTATATGGTGACGTCGTTTAGAGGTAAGTCAGAGTGTAGTGAAGCGCCGTTAAAAGGTCGTTGTATTGAACCTAAAATTGCCGATGTATTGCCGATTAAGCATGAGTGCTCAAAAAGTGCTTACATTTTAGCGCAAGCGATGAGCAAAAAAGAGCTGAATGATTCATGTCAGCGCTTAAACGAGCAAGTGGATACCTTCCATGAGAAACTCGCAACGCAACGCCAACCTGTAGCGAATGATTTCAACGACCAGCTTCGTATTGTGATCTTTGATAACCACGCCGAGTACAACCGCTGGGGCCAACTTATCTTTGATATTCACACTGACAATGGCGGCATGTATATCGAAGGCACAACCCAAGACCCTGATAACATCGCAACCTTCTATACTTTCGAGCACTTTTGGGTGCGCCCTAAGTTTGCGGTATGGAATCTAAATCACGAGTTTGTGCATTATTTAGATGGCCGCTTCAATAAGTACGACACGTTTAACCATTTCCCAAGCAACATGGTTTGGTGGTCTGAGGGCTTAGCAGAATATATTGCTGAAGGCGACAATAATCCACGTGCATTTAAAAAAGCGTTTGAGCTTAATGAGAAGGACTGGCCGAGTCTACAAGAGGTGTTCGACACTGAATATAAAGATGGACAAGACCGCGTTTATAAATGGAGCTATTTGGCCGTACGCTTTATGTTTGAAAAGCACCATGAAGATTATTTAAAGCTAGCGCACTTCTTACGTACCGACTTCTTCGATGGCTATAAAAAGCTGCTAGATGAGTCTGGTGAAAAATATGGCGCTGAATTCAAAACTTGGTTGCAAGCACACAAAGCCGAGCAAACAAAAAATAAAGCGAGAAAGGATCCAAAAAAACCACGTCAGTTTTATCGCTACACATATAAAGATTATCTGCAACCTAAGCATTTAAAGGCAGACAAAGCGCACATGCATTGGCAATACTGGCATGAGAATGCATCAACAACAGAGAAAAGAGATTAATTCAACAGTTTCCCTTTGAGTTATCAAAGTCATCCTCGAAAGTTGGTGGCTTTTTTATTTTGACTTGCCATCAAGTTAATCTAAACCACTTCATTAAATCAAAAACATACTTTTATAGGCTTTTAAAGAATTAATAGAAATCTTGTTTTATTTTATTCAAACAGTCTAAATTTTGATGCCTAAGTAGATAATTAACCGGGTTGATCGCGTTCCAAATATGACCACAAAATTAAAAAATTCAAGTATGTATTTTTGGTATGCATTGCACTATGCAAAAAATAAAAAAATAACACATCAAAAAACAACTTTTACCCATTAAATTCAATAATTTACAAAAAAGCAATGCTGGTGCAAATTTTGCTTTATCAAAAGCAATAAATGAGAGGTACCCATTATGATCAAAAATCTTACTAATAAGGCGTTTAAACCGAGCACACTTTTACTGATAGCGGTTGCAACCCATGTCAACGCGGATCAGTCCTGTCTTGATGGTCTCTTTGCGATTGATAGAAAAGCTGAAGCGGGTCAAAGTAGCCTTTACCATATTGATTTAACTAATAAAACTTACAGCCCACTCGCAGATTCTGCAATAGCAGTGAGTAACCTTGCAGCAAACAACGACACACTCATTATGTTTAAACGTTTAGACAGTGAGACCAATGCGTCTAAAATTTATCAATATGACCTGTCTTCTGGTGAAACAACAGAAATTGCAGATACAACCAGTTACCCGATTAAACGCTCAGTCATGTCATCTGCCGATTTCATTTTAGCGACCAGTCAAACCTACATGTATCAATTTGACATTAATACTGGCGCAAAGACAGTGCTTGGCAAAATGCAGACTAACGACGCAAATTGGGATGACTTTAAACATGGTGACATTACTTATTCACTCGATGGAAATACAGTTTATGTCATTAATGCCAAGTCATTGTATACGCTTGACCAGAGCAATATGCAGCTAGATAAAATTGGCGAGCACAACCTCAATTGGCCTTCAGGTATTGCTACAGCGGAAGACGGAACAATGTATGTGTCTGCAAGGAACGCTGGAGAAAATGCCAAAATATACGCTATAAACCCACAAACAGCCGAAGCCCAGTTTGTTATGGAAGGACCTCGCAACATCGCAGATTTAACCTTTGTAACGCATTGTGGAAACCCTCTTTTAACCATCGCAGACGAATTTCAACAAGCGATTGATGATGCAAAATCATATTGGGATGCGAATCAACTAGGCGGTGCAGCTGCGAATGTGGCTGGGTTTAAAGACGGCTCGTTCAACTTTAACAAAGATGGCTTTTTGGTAGAAAGTAAAGACCGTTTAAATAAACACAATAAAAAAACAAAATATCCAAACTCAAATCGCTGTGCGAGGCTTTGGAATAATTTGTTAGACGAAAAATATGTACTTAACCGCTCTGGTGCAGGTCGCAAAAAGTCAAATGGTGACACCAAATGGTATTACTCAACAGCTGACGGGGCATTCAAAATAACGGGTGCAAAACAAGGGGTATGTACTTTTACATTGAATAATAATAACGCATTAAAGCTTAAATATGATTCTAAAACAGGGGTAGTTGATGTAAGTAAAGATTAGATAATATGCTTAATTACCTTTCAATAATCAGGCTAAGTGACTTGTATGAATTTAACTTAGCCTGATTACTTTTTAACTATGTCAAAGCCTTCTCATCGATAGGTTTTCGTGCTCTTGTAGTTTTCATTCAACCCTTCACATCAATTACAACTACCCTTTTTAACATGTTAGTAAGTTATTAAGACTTTGCGCTAAAGCTACTTTTAAAGTCTTCACTACTATCAAAACTTGATTGCGTTTTTAGCCGAACTTGAGCTGATATTTTTACACTTGCAGTTGAGATTTCTAGCGAGCATGCTCAGATCAAATACATATAATAGAATCAATTATTTATTGATACTGACTATGGCTTAGATATCAACTTTGAAAAGCAGTGAGCTTAAACACTAAATTCCTTATGTCGTTGTCGAACTCTATGTTTTTAATGACCATGTCAGCTTCTTTTCCGTTCAAGAGTTAATGCTTACTACAATATGAATTAGCCTTTTTGAAGAGAGACTACTCCATGCTCTACTCAGCTAAGGAAAGTACGAAGAGTAACAAATTTATTGTCTTGCAAGGTTTCAAATGACATATTATGACAACAGTCTAGATAGTTCGAAACGTTGATTCATTTATTTAAGAGGGGATAACTAAGGCTCAATTTACAATTGTTTAGTGTTTTACTTTAGTAACTGTTGCACCACAACATGAGTAGAAATAATGCAGTGGCTTGAATAATCAAGCTGAATGTACTCTTTTTATTCAAGCCTTCAAATATCTAGACAACTAGGTTGCATTCCACCATGACTGTCTAGCGATTAGTTAAATGGAGTAGCCGCTAAGCCAACTCTTTAACTTGCTCCCAGATATTAACAACGTGAGTTTTGTCATCTTCTGTGAGTTCGCCATTGCGATACGCTTTGACCAAACTTTTTTCGATTTGCTCGTTTAGCTCTTCAGGTGTTAAATCTTCACCCTCAACCTGTGCGTAACCGACAGCCAAGTCAAAGTGACCACGCAGGTAGCCACCAGCGAATAGTTCATCGTCATTGGCTCTATCTACTAAATCATCAAAAAACTGCTGCGCTGACTCTACGTATTGTTGAAATAACATCTTATCTCCTAGTTTAATTCTTCATGGCCAACGGCATACATCACATGGTCGTTATAGCCTGTGATCACTTTAATGTAACCACTTAATTCTTGATCTAATGCTTCATCACCTGTATCGGCGATAAGCGGTCTGCCATTTAGCGCTTGCAGCTTGGTTTTTGTCGCAATAACCATGATATTCTCTTTGCCAATTTTGCGAATAAGCGCTGGGCTTAATTGCTGATTACCACGGCCAAAGATGTGGCCTTGCCCACCTATCAAAGTGATCACTAATTTGGTTGGCATTTTTTCTGCGGCAGTCAATAAATCTGCGGCGATCATGTCTTGACCAATAAGCTCATGATCACAGATAAGGTCTACGCCTAATAAGGTGTTCTCAAGGCCAAGCTCTTCCATAACCGCTGCAACTGTTGAGCCTGAGCCCATGATATATTGCTCGTCATCTTCCATCTCGCTGATCACGAAAGCTGCAATATCGGCAAGCACCAATTCATCGCTCTCTTTACCGCCATTTTTAACGCTTTGCACATAGCGCAACTCGCTAGGTACTTGCATT
Organism: Pseudoalteromonas sp. BZB3; assembly: GCF_040104455.1. Lineage (NCBI taxonomy): Bacteria > Pseudomonadati > Pseudomonadota > Gammaproteobacteria > Alteromonadales > Pseudoalteromonadaceae > Pseudoalteromonas > Pseudoalteromonas sp. BZB3. Next base: position 409,021 of record NZ_JBECOS010000010.1, read on the forward strand.
TCACCGTAGCGTTTCGCTTTTACTGTACCTTGACGAAATGCCTCTTCGTCAATGTCCATCACGTCGGCTTCACCCAAAGTGACAAGCTCGCCTTTGACAAGCATATCAACGACACGGCCCGCAGCTTTTGGTGTGATTGCATATACGCCAGAGTGAATTTTGCACCCTGCCGGTACACCTAAAACAGGAATTGAATCATCAACGGCAGCACAAATATTACGCGCAGTGCCATCGCCCCCTGCGAATAGGATCATATCAACACCTTCGGCTAACAGCGCTTTTGCAGCTGCTTCAGTGTCTTCAGGGGTTGTCGGAGTGGCACTTTGATAAGCCACATACGTCTCAAAGCCCATTTCTTTAGCCAGTCGCTCGCCCATTTCACCATTGACGGTATAAACATGGATGTTTGCTTGGTTTTCTTTTAGTTGTTCAAGGGCTAATGCGGTACGAGCATTGGCTTTGGGCTCAGCACCTAATGCCATCGCCTTGGCTGCGGTATCACTGCCATCACTGCCTTTTAGCGCTACACTGCCACCCAATCCGGCAACTGGGTTAATGATCAATCCTAGTTTAAACTGCATCCAAAAACTCCTCTGGGCACTGCCAATCAAACTGCGCTGCAGTTAACGGCCATGGGGTTTTATAAAAGTCACTCAGTGCTTTTAATAACTCTTCGGTGCGAATGTTAAAGCCCTTTTCTAATAGCTCGAACACTTGCGCCTGTACGCGCTTTTGAAAGCTAAAACGACAGGTTTGCTCACCACTTAAATTGTCGACCGACACATTAAAATCAAACCCGGCTGCTGCGCTTAACGCCCATTCAATCGCCTGCGGTTTGATTTCTACTTTTTCAAACTCATGTTGTTGCTCTGCACTTCGACCATCAGGACAATACCAATACCCGTAATCTTCAAGCTCGCGACGACGCTCTCCTGCCACTAACCAATGAGCGATTTCGTGCAGCGCACTGGCATAAAAGCCATGGGCAAAAACCACTTGGTTGTATGGGACGTCGGCATTTTCAGGGAGGTAAATCGGCTCATGCTCACCTTTTATCAAGCGCGTGTTGTACGCTTCAGAGAATAGGCCATCAAAAATTTGCGTCAGTTCTGAAATGTGATGCGATATTGGGTTTGTCATTGGGTGTATCAAAGGGGCTAGAGATCCTAAATGATAGTGTCGATAATTGCGCCGCATTGTAAGGTTTTTTACCGTGAAAGTAAAAATGAGCCTAATCCATTTATGTTGATATGAAAAAAGGCGTCTGACGACGCCTTTAGATTCAAAACAATGTAGGGAAATAACTGTTTGTATAACTTAGTTATCTTGTTATTAAGCTGGCTTTTCTGTCGCCTTTAAGTTGTCATCAGCGCTAGATTCATCCGCTTTTACAGCCTCTGCCTCCGCTTCAACTTTTTCTTCTTCAGTCTTAACTTCTTCAGTTGGCGGTTCGATAACGTCTTCTGCTTCAGCAACCACTTCTAGTTCAGGCTTAGCAGTCTCTGCTGGCATTAAGCACTCAGCAGGCGTGAAAACAGGATTGTCGTTCGCGAACGTTGCTAACTGTGAACGCAGGTTTTCAATCCCCATCTTGTTCATGTAAGTGAAAGGACCGCCTAAGAATGGTGGGAAACCAATACCAAAGATTGCGCCGATATCACCATCGCGCTCGTTCGCAATAATGCCTTCATCTAAACAGCGTGCTGCTTCATTTAGCATTAAAGACACACAGCGATCTGCGATTTCTTTCTTATTCAAGCGTGGGCTTGGTGTTACACCAAGTAACTCGTATACAGACTCATCGACTTTCTTGCCTTTTTTGTCGTACTTGTAGAAACCACGACCTGTCTTACGACCTAAACGTTTGCTATCGATTAAACGGTTAAACGCATCGGGGGCTTTGAAGCGATCGCCCAGCTCTTTTTCAAGAATTGGTGCGATCTTAGAGCCGATGTCGATACCTACTTCATCAAGTAATGCCAAAGGACCAACTGGGAAACCAAATTCAACCAGTGCGGCATCAATCTTCTCAATTGGCTCACCTGCTAGCAATAGATTTGCCGCTTCGTTAACGTAAGGCGCTAAAATACGGTTTACGTAGAAGCCTGCTTTGTCTTTTACCACGATAGGCGTTTTGCCTTGCTTACGGGCAAATTGTACCGTACGCGCAATAGTTTGCTCAGAAGTGCCTTCATGAGGAATGATCTCAACCAATGGCATTTTTTCTACCGGAGAGAAGTAATGTAAGCCAATGATGTTCTCTGGGCGCTCTGCTTTTTCAGCAATTTGCGCAATCGGCAGTGACGACGTGTTACTTGCAAAAATAGTTTCTGCTGAACAGTTTTGTTCAATTTCAGCCACCATACTTTGCTTAAGGTTTAAGTCTTCAAACACCGCTTCAATCACCATATCAACGTGCTTAAAACCTGAGTAATCAGTCGAGCCCGTAATGCGGTTCATGGTTTGCTGTACGTCGGCATGAGACATAATGCGACGCTTCTGACGCTTAGATAATATCTTATAGCTATAGTTAAGTGCATTGCTCACACCTTGCTGCGCCACATCTTTTACGCGCACTAAGGCTTTAGCTTTAACCGCACTTACATGGGCAATACCTGCACCCATTAAACCACCACCAAGTACCGCTGTACGCTGCACTTTTGCGACATCGTCTTGGTAGTCTTTTTTCATTTCAGTGGTCGCGAAGAAAATACCACGTAGTGACTTTGACACTTCAGTCATTACTAGGTCAGCAAACCCTTCTGCTTCTGTTTTGTAAGCTTTCATTGGATCAAGCTCAACAGAGGCACGCACGGCTTTAATGATGTTAATTGGTGCAGGGTAATGGCCGCCCGTTTTCTTTAACACACCTTCTTCTGCTTTTTTGAAGATGATGTTACGACCAAATGGGTTTGACTCAAGCGCCCAGCTTAACTTATCTAACTTAGGCTGAGATGGTTTTGCTTTGCCTTTTGTAGCAAACTTGGTTGCCACGTCAAGCAAAATGCTTTGTGGTACACAATCATTCACAAGGCCTGCTTTTTTAGCTTGCTTAGCACGTACTTGCTTACCTGTAAGCATCCACTCTAGCGACTTTTGAATACCCACTAGTTTTGGTAAACGTTGTGTGCCGCCACCACCTGGTAATAAACCTAGCTGTACTTCTGGTAAACCTAGTTTTGTGATGTCGCTGTCTGTACATACACGGTAATCACAGGCAAGGGCAAACTCTAGGCCGCCGCCTAATGCTGCACCATGGATTGCAGCAACCGTCGGGTATGCTTGATTTGCCATAGTGAAGAAAGCTTGCTGACACATTTCAGATAGCTCTAACGCATCGTTACGCGTTTTTGCACTATCTAGCATCTTGATATCAGCACCTGCGATAAAGTTATCTTTTTTACCACTGATGAACACCATACCTGTAATATTGTCATCACGGCCTTGCTTTAAGATTGCCGATAGATCATCAGCAAAACTTGCGCGCAAGGTATTCATTTTTTCGTCGGCAACATCAATGGTTACTACTGCAACCTTGCTATCCGTTAGCTCATAACTAAATACTGACATTATGCACTCTCCAATACGAAGGCCGCACCTAGACCACCTGCAGCACATGCAGTTGTCAGTGCTAACCCGCCACCACGGCGTTTTAATTCATTTAAGCTCTGTGTGATAAGACGTGCGCCAGTCGCAGCAAATGGGTGACCATAAGCCAGTGAACCACCGTTAACGTTAAACTTATCCATATCAATTTCACCGATCGCTTTCGAGCGACCCAGTTTTTCTTGCGCAAACTTATCACTGCCAAACATTTTCATGTTCGCAAGTGCTTGCGCAGCAAATGCTTCGTGCATTTCAATTAAATCTAAATCTTGTAAGCTGATCCCCGCTCTGTCTAACGCGATAGGCGTTGAGTGCGCTGGACCCATTAGCATATCTTCGTGTACGCCAATTGCCGAGAAACCAAAACTACGTACATAACCAAGGATCTCATAACCAAGCGCCTTGGCTTTGCTTTCACTCATCATCAGTACTGCTGCTGCGCCATCTGTTAACGGTGTTGCGTTTGCGGCAGTTACAGAGCCGTGTTGTCTATCAAACACAGGACGAGGCTTTGCATAACCTTCGATGGTTGAGTTATGACGAATGTTGTTATCTTGTTCGATGAAAGACTTATAAGGTGGTACATGTGCCGCCATCACTTCATCTGCAAGTAGGCCATCATTCCATGCTTTACTCGCTAATGAGTGTGAACGGTGTGCCAATGCGTCTTGATCCGCGCGGCTAATACCATGCGTTTTAGCCATCTGCTCAGCCGTTTGGCCCATTGATAAACCAGTTGAATACTCAGCCACCGCTGGCGGTACAGGTAATAAATCTTTAAGGCGAAGTTTGCTGAAAATTTTAAGGCGCTGGCCTAATGTACGCGCTTTGTTTAAATCAACTAAGCTGCCAGCTAGCTTTTTGCTTACACCAATTGGTAATACTGAAGATGAGTCTGCACCACCTGCAATACCAACATGGGCGTTACCCGCCACAATAGACTCAGCGACGTTGGCAATGGCTTGGAAGCTGGTCGCACACGCTCTAGATACTGAATAGGCATCTACCGATACTGGCATGCCTGTACCTAATACGATTTCACGCGCGATGTTTGGCGCTTCAGGCATTTGTACTACTTGACCAAATACCAGTTGGTCAATTTCATTTTTATCAAAGTTAAGACGCTCAAGCATCTCATTAACGACAAGTTTGCCTAAGTCTAGCGCTGGAACATGGTGGAATGCTGTTGCCTGCTTGGCAAATGGGGTACGAAGACCGCTGACAATCGCGATTCTATCGCCTTTTCTTGTTTTTAGTATGTTTTGTTCAGACATTGAATTTGCTCTCCCGCTGACAGGTCTGACCTGTTGAATTTACATCGATTCTAAACAACCAACAAAAATATGCCAATAAAAATTTTAATTCGGCTATAAATTGAGCACCAAACTCAACCCTAGATGTTTTTTTAACCAGACGCAAAATATCTTTACAAAACAAGGGAACTATTTGATGTAGTGCAGTCTAATCAATATCGTAATCTTCCTTTAAATTTCGTGTTTATTGATAGCAAACACTTGAGAAGTAACGATAGAATCCTTATAAATTAAGCAAAAAATTTTGTCAGCAAAGGACAAACCATGGCAGTAAATGAATTCTCAGCTCTGAAAAAATATTTAGATACGCAGATTATTGGTCAACCAGAACTGACCCAAGCGCTACTTATTGCGATGCTTGCAGACGGCCACCTATTGGTTGAAGGCCCGCCGGGACTTGCAAAAACCCGTGCTGTTAACGCCCTCGCTAAAGGTATAGAAGGCACCTTCCAACGTGTGCAATTTACCCCAGACTTATTACCAGCGGATGTCACTGGTACTGATATTTATCGTCAGCAAACCAACGAATTCGTTTTCGAAAGTGGTCCACTGTTTCACAACCTGATCTTGGCCGACGAAATTAACCGTGCACCAGCCAAAGTGCAATCAGCGCTGTTAGAAGCTATGGCTGAACGACAAGTGACGGTTGGTAAGAACACTTATCCGCTGTCAGATCTGTTCATGGTTATGGCAACGCAAAACCCGCTGGAACAAGAAGGGACATATCCACTGCCGGAAGCACAATTAGACCGCTTCTTATTGCATTTAAACATCGACTACCCGGGCGCTGAAAACGAACTTGCCATCCTTCGTTTAACCCGAGGCGAAGCCCTAGAAGAGCATCAAGCTGATTTCACCGCCATTAGTCAAAACACCTTATTTGAAGCACGTAAGAAAGTGTTATCGATGCATCTTGCTGAGCCGCTAGAGCAGTATCTTGTTCAACTGATCATAGCAACTCGTGAAGCTGCAAAACTTGATGAGCAACTGGGTCGTTGGATTGAGTTTGGCGCCAGCCCGCGTGCCACTATCGCCCTTGATAAATGTGCCCGCGCACACGCATGGTTACATGAACGTGATTTTGTGACGCCAGATGATATTCAAGCAGTACTGCATAATGTATTGCGTCACCGCATTATTTTAAGTTACGAAGCGCAGGCTGATGGTATCAGTAAAGATCAAGTGATCAGCCGTATTCTTGAACTAGTCCCAGTGCCATAATGATGCAACAAGCCGTATTCGATACCGCACAGTGGTTAACTCAGTGCCACAGTAATGGCGCCGAGCTCGACTTAAAAGAATTGCTTTACTACAAATCAAAAGCACATCTTTTGTCGTTAAAACCTAAAAAGCGCATTCAAAGCAGCCAAGCAGGCCAATACCTTGCGCCACATAAAGGCCGCGGGATGGAGTTTGCTGAAGTTCGCCAATATCAATATGGTGACGACATTCGTGCCATCGACTGGCGTGTCACAGCCCGTACAGGCATCACTCACACTAAGCTCTATCAAGAAGAAAAAGAGCGACCAGTGTTTGTGTTTACCGATTTATCAAACAGTATGTTGTTTGGCTCGCAGCTGTTACTGAAATCTGTGCAAGCCGCACATTTAAGTGCGCTTGTGGCTTGGTCAGCATGTCAACGTGGTGACCGTTTAGGCGGTATTGTATTTAGTGAATACGCCCATCATGAATTAAAACCCACAGCGCGCGATAAAGGCGTGCTGTCATTAAGTCATCAATTGGTCGACATTCACAAACAAGCCTTTTCTAATCGTGAACAAAACGCTGAGAATCGGTTTTCCGATAACTTAAAACGCCTAACGCACTTAGCCAAACCGGGTAGTTTAATTTATCTCATCTCTGACTTTAATCACCTGCAAGAGGCCGATTTCAAACAGCTTGAACGTCTGGCGCGCCACTGTGAACTGATTGGTTGTCAGATAAGTGATCCGTTCGAACATCAGTTGCCTGCCTACCAAGATGCCATCAAGGTCGATGCCGAAGGCCAATCTTGGACGCTGCCACTGATGAATAAACAATTTAGAGACAAGTTTGCCGAGCAAACTGCGCAAGTGTTTAACCAACGCTTTCAACGATTACAACGCACGGGCATGAGCATGTTGAACTTTTCGGCAGCCCATCCTATTGAACAGCAAGTAGTGAGACTTTAACCGATGCAAGCTTCACCACTCGACGCACTTCATGATGTTTTACCGCCAGAGCAGGTGGCTTGGTGGCCATTGTCGCTGCCAACTTGGGCAGTGATAATCACTTCACTTATTTTGCTTATCACACTTGGCATGTGGCTTTATAAGCGCCAGCAATTTTTAAAAGCCAAAAAAGCCGCCATCGAGCTGGCTAAGCAACAAAGTGATGATGCGCAGCAACTGCATATAATCTTAAAACGCCTCGTAAAACATTATTACGGTTCGCCTTTGACTTCATTGCCTACTAAAAAATGGCAAAGCATTTTAAATAAACTCAGTGGTGAAGATATTTCTGAGCAGGCTTTACACAGCTTATATGGCCCAAACAACAACCCTGAATTAGCCAAGCAACTCTTTAACGCCATCAAAAATCTAAAACTCAAGGAGGCCATTGATGTTTGAATTTAGCTGGCCTTGGGCGTTTTTACTGTTACCCCTGCCTTGGATTTTAAGGCGTTTTACCGTCAGTACAGAGCAAGCCAAACAAAGGTTGCGTATGCCTGTGTTTGCCCAGTTTTCTAAACTGGCGCCTAGCCTCAAAGAGTCAAAGCAAAAAACCAACTGGTTCGAAGCCCTAGTTTGGTTATGTTTGGTCATTGCTGCGGCTAACCCACAATACTTAGACGACCCAGTTACTTTACCTAATGAAGGTCGCGATATCATGCTGGCCGTGGATTTATCGGGTTCGATGACAGAGCAAGATATGGAGTACCAAGGTCGTTATGTTGATAGGCTATCAGTGGTGAAAGCGGTTTTAGGTGACTTTATCGAGCAGCGTCAGGGCGATCGCCTGGGTCTTATTTTATTCGCCGATACCGCCTTTTTACAAACGCCCCTCACCCGTGACTTAGATACGGTGAGTCAAATGCTCAGCGAATCACAAATAGGCCTAGTGGGCCGTGCCACTGCAATTGGTGATGCTTTGGGTCTAGCCGTAAAACGTTTTAGCCAAAAGCAAGACAGTAGCCGTATTCTCATATTGCTGACCGATGGTCGAAATACCGCGGGTAACCTTGAGCCCGATGAAGCGCTTATTTTGGCGCGTGAAGAAGGCATTAAGGTTTACACCGTTGGCGTTGGCTCAGATGGCCGTGGCGGCTTTAGCCTATTTGGCATGGGCGGGATCGGCGGTAGCAGCATTGATGAGACCATGTTAAATAAGATTGCCACCGAGACTGGTGGCTTGTACTTCAGAGCAAAAGATGTCGCTGGCCTTCAACAAATCTATCAAGAGCTAGATAAACTAGAGCCTATCAGCGACGAAAACGAAACTTTCAGACCGCAAATCGCCTTGTTCTTTTGGCCTCTAGCAGCGGCGCTGGCATTACTGATGCTTAATCAACTGTACGTTAATCTTGCCCGACTGTTTTCACGTTCTAGTAAGGAGGCTTAATGATGGAATTTGAATTTTTAAGACCCCTACTGCTACTTTTGATTATTCCTTGGGCCATTTTAACTACGGTACAAGTGCTAAATAAAAGCCGTAGTAATAAATCAGGATTAATTGCGCCGCACCTAGCCCATGCGATGCTAAGCGAAGGTAAAGCAAGCAAACAAGCAAACCCATGGCTGCTGGCGCTATTTACTTTGCTATGCATTATTTTTATTGCAGGCCCCAGCTTTGAAAAACAAGAGGTGCCGGTATTTAAGTCAAAACAAGCGCGTGTGGTTGTGATGGACATGTCGTATTCGATGTTCTCCACTGACATTAAACCAGACCGACTCACCCAAGCGCGTTTTAAAGCACTCGATATGGTCGAGCTATTTAAAGAAGGCGAAACTGCTTTAGTCGCCTACGCGGGTGATGCGTTTACCGTGTCTCCACTTACTTCTGACGCCAGTACATTAAGTAATTTAATTCCAAGTCTTAGCCCAGAGATCATGCCTAGCAAAGGCTCAAATGTGTATGCAGGTATCGACCAAGCTATGCAACTCTTGTCTCAAGCAGGGTACATACAAGGCGAGATTATTTTAATTACTGATGGGCTTGAACAGAGTGATGTCGATGAAGTTCGAGAAGCTATGCAAAGCAGTAAGTTTACATTAAGCATCTATGCCATCGGCACCGCGCAAGGTGCGCCGATTGCCTTACCTGAAGGCGGATTTATGAAAGGTCGCAGCGGTGAAATAGTCATTCCGAGGTTGAATGTGGCGCCCCTTAGAAACCTTGCTGCCATCAGTGGTGGTCAATTTTCAGCATACACACCCGGCGCTGAAGATATTCAGGTATTTGCGCCAACGGCGAGCTCCAACGAAGCAGATCAAAACGATGAAGAAAACAAAATACTTTGGCGCATTGATGCAGGTAAATATGGCTTAATTTTATTGATCCCATTGGCATTATTACTCCTGCGTAAATCAGCCTTGGTATTATGTGCAATGTTCTTTATGCTGCCTCTTTCTCAACCTGTTTATGCAGCAGATTGGCAGTCATGGTTTAAAAATACCGACCAAAATGCCTTATCAGCATATCAATCTAAAGAGTTTGAAAAAGCGGCTGTCGCTGATAACCATGATTTAAAAGGCGCTGCACTTTATAAACAAGGCAAGTATGAGCAAGCCGCCGCCGTATTAAAGAACAGCCCTTCGGCCATTGGTCAGTACAATTATGGTAATGCCCTTGCCCAACTTGGCAAACTGGATGAAGCCATTGCCGCTTATGAGCAAGCGCTAAAGCAGAATCCTGATTTTGACCAAGCTAAAGAAAACAAAGACCTGCTAGAGCAAATGAAGCAACAACAAGAGCAGCAACAACAAAATCAATCTCAAGATGGAGAGAGTGATCAAGAGCAGCAATCAGGCGATCAATCAGATCAACAAGGTCAATCAAACAAGTCTGAGCAAGGTCAACAAGACCAGCAGCAAGGTGAATCTGGCGAGCAATCTGACCAGCAACAAGGCGAACAATCAGAGCAAGATGCCGAACAACAAAACTCGGGCCAGCAAAACTCTGATCAGCAAAACAAGCCTGATATGCAAGCCGACGCACAACAGCAGCAAGATCAAACCGAGCAAAAAGACGGTGAGCAATCTGAGCAACAAGCCCAACCTCAGCCGCAACAAGCCACTGAAAATAATGAACAACAAGGTCAGCAGCAAATGATGCAATCGGCTCAAGCTAAACCAATGACCCCTGAAGAAAAAGAAAAAGCGCAGCAGTTAAACCAGCTACTCAGGAAAGTACCTGATGACCCTGCCATTCTATTACGAAACAAAATGCGCTTAGAGGCCCAAAAAAGAGCCCAACAACGTCGCCTTGGAGGATCTAAACAATCATGGTAACCCGTTTTTATATTGCCTGTGTATTTTTTCTGTTTAGCACAGCGAGCGTCGCTTTTGACAAGTTAACCGCATCGGTCGACAGAAACCCTGTTTTAGTGGGTGAATATTTTACGCTGACTATTTCAGCCGATGGCCGTGTATCTGGTCAGCAGCCTGATACCAGTGCCTTGGCGAGACAATTTGTGATGGGCCCAATCAATACTGGCTCAAGTACACGCATCATCAATGGTCAAGCAAGTAGTGAAACCACATGGCAAATGCAGCTCATGTCGCGTAAAGCGGGTGACATTACGATCCCAGCTTTCACAGTGGCGGGCAAGAGTAGTGACCCAATCAAGCTAAAAGTGGTTGCACGCAGTAACGATGCCGATGAACAAAAAGACATCTTTATCAAAACCGAGTTAAAGCCAAGCAAGTTGTTTGTTCAACAAGCAGGCCTTTACACGGTTAAACTTTATTTAGGTAAAGACTTATTAGACGGGCAGCTGTCAGCGCCCGCTATGGAAGACGCCCAAGTCACACTTCTTGGTAAGCAAAAAGAAGACTATGAAGTGGTTGATGGCCGTCGTTATATGGTCATTAGCCGAGAGTATCTACTTCAACCTCAAAAAAGTGGTGAATATACTATCGAGCCGCCAATTTTTAATGGTCAAGTAAGAGAAAATTATCGTCGTATGTCGGTCTCGGCGATGGGCAAAGCTGAAACAATTGATGTGCAACCCGTACCTGAAACCTACAATGGTGCATGGTTACCCAGTGAGTTAGTCAATTTAAGTGAAGAGTTTCAGCCTATCTCTGATGAAGTGGTAGTTGGCACACCCATCACGCGTACTATCACCCTGACTGCATTAGGCGTGACCAAAGAGCAGTTGCCTGAAATTCGCCTGCCAGAAGTTGATGGCTTTAGAAGTTACCCTGATGAGAGCGAGCGTAACCAACTTGCACGTGATGGTCGGGTGATTTCACAACTTGTCAGCTCGTATGCGCTTGTGCCACAAACACCAGGCACTTACACCTTACCTGAAGTAAAACTGCCTTGGTTCAACACAGTGATTAACCGTGTGCAATATGCGACCTTGCCAGCTCGTACACTGACCGTTATTGCTGATCCGAATCAAACGGCTCCGGCTATACCAAACATGACAGCACCATCGCAAAATCAACAGGCAATCGAGTCAACGATTGTTGAAGTTCCCGTTGAAAAAACCTTGCTTGATTGGGGCATTTTGGTATCAGGCTATGTGCTTTGGATTTTCACTTTGATTTTTGTTTGGCTTGGTTTTATCGGTCGAAAAAAACCAGCGATTGAAACTGAAACCAATGACACACTTAAACCAAGAATGAGTTTGAGCTTGCTAACACAAGCGGCTAAAGCGAACGATAAAACGCGCTTTTATCAGTTATTAAGTGAGTTTGTTACTACTGAGCTCACTACAACCTCTTTTAGCCAGTGGCTAAAAGAGTTAGATAACGCTGAGCTAAAAGCAGAAATTGTAAACTTACAAGCAGCCCTTTATAGTGAAGGGACGGCTTCTGCAAATCTTGAGAAAATTGCTAAGCTCATATCTCAAATTGAGAAAAACCAAGCAGATCAGAAACGTAGCTCGCTACAACCTCTGTACTGAAAATTTTTATAAAAAGTGTGTAAGAAAAACTTACTTACTAAGGTCTATTGGGTATGACCAAAAAACAACAACGCTACGAAGAGTTGGTTAAGCAGTATCAGACGGAGCTTTATCGCTTTGCCTACTGGCTTAGCAAAGATCCGACCGTAGCAGAAGACTTAGTACAAGAGACGTTTTTGCGTGCGTGGCGAGCTTTAGATTCTTTACAGGATGAAAAAGCAGTCAAACCTTGGTTATTAACCATAGTACGTCGCGAAAATGCGAGACGATTTGAACGTAAACAATTCGATTATGCTGATGTCGACAACGACACTATAGTTGATAGCCAAAGCACTACGTTAGATTCAGAGATGGAACAAACGGTGATCCAAAGACAAATAAGTCAGCTCTCAATTGAATATAGAGAGCCGTTACTTTTACAAGTTGTCATGGGGTGCTCTGGTGATGAAATAGCTGAGATTTTAGAGCTGAACAAGAACACTGTAATGACGCGTCTTTATCGCGCACGTAACCAATTGAAAGAGGCATTGATGTCTCAACCACAAACCATGACGGGGGCCACAAACTGATGGATGAATTAGAATTTCGTCGTCGCGCATTTGCCGATCCCAACGATCCAGAAGTCATTGCGTTTGCACAGCAGAACCCTGAACATCAAAAGCTGCTAGATGAGCTAATGATGTTAGACGACAAAATTAACCTAGCACTTGATATACCCATACCACCAGATCTCACTGAAAAGCTGATGACGCAAACCAAAGAGGCGCCTGCAAGTAATGTGACGCAAGGCTGGTTTGGCCGTTTTAACAAACCTTTTGCGACCGCGGCATCAATCACATTAGCGGTCAGCTTATACTTCTTAAGTGTAGGCGGTTCAAATGACCTTCAAGCTGGTGAACATGCTTTGGCGCATGTTTATTATGAAGTAAAAGCGCTAGAGCGTGACAAAGAGGTTGGCCTACAAGCGGTTAATGAGAAACTTGCCATGTTAGGTGCTAAATTTGAGTCTTTACCTGGCAAAGTAACCTATGCGACTTTTTGTCATTTTAAAGGACAACGCAGTTTACACTTAATCTTTCAATCTGATCACGGTCCTATCACTGTCTTTGTTGTACCGCACTCAGGTGACATTCAAGATAAGCAATTAGGTGATTTTAATGATGCGCGTTTTGCAGGTGTGATCTCAAGTGAAGATAAAGCCAACATGATCTTGGTGGCTGACAGAAATTCACCGATCAACGACTATCAAGAGGATGTACAACAAGCGCTCCGCTGGTTATAGGCTTCATACAAAAACAAAAAAAGGCGCATGATGCGCCTTTTTACTTTTATCAAATTATAAACAGTATCTAGCAAATAAACTCGCAACTGTTGCAGCCGTTGGCTTACCATGCTGCCAATCACCGCCTTCAACACCAGAACCTGCAATGTCCATGTGCACATAAGGTAATGGTTGATCTGAGTCTAGGCCGTGCTTGTCTAAACCACCTACTAGCGCTAAGAACGCCATCGGGAATTGGTGACCACGTGCTGTAACCGCTGATGGCGCATTGTTACTTGAAAGTACATCATCGGCTAACGTGCGCGGCTGAACAAAGTCGTAATCTTCGCGACGGCTGCGATTTACTTCTGCTGCATCTGCCCATAAGTCACCTAAGTCAGCAATCTGGCGAGATACATTAGCTGCGCGAGCTGGGCCATTTTCAACGAACGCACTGTAAGGACCCACAGCTCGAGCAGCATGACCGGTTAATGTTGCCACCGTAAATAGCTCAGGGTTTACTTCATTCTTTGCAAGGTCTTTCACTTCACTCAGTAGATCACCCATTGCCAGACGGCCTTCTGCATCTGTGTTACCGATGCGAACGCGTAACCCTTCACGACATGTGATGATTTCATCTGGTACGAAACAATCAGAGCCAATTGAGTTACGAACCACTGCTAAATAAGCGATTACTTTAACGCCTTTAGGCTGGTAATCAGCTACTGCTTTCATGAAGCCAGCCACCGATGCTGCACCGCCTTTGTCACGGCTCATACCTGCCATGAAACCACCGACTTTAAGGTCTGCACCACCTGTGTCATACACTAAGCCTTTACCTACGAACAGTAAGGTTCTTTCAACGCTTCCTTCAGGCTCGTACGTCATTTTCACAACGCGTGGATGATGACGTTCAACCGCATAAGACGCACGCGCAACGGTTGCAAGCATTGGGTAGTCTTTGTCAATTGTGTCAATGTTATCGATCACTTCAACATCAACAACAGAGTCTTTTAGCAGCTCAACACAGTAATCAGCAAATTTAGGTGGTGCCATACGCTCAGGCTCAGTACCACATAAATCTCTTGCCGCATACTGGCCTGCCGCAATGGCATTTAACTGCTTAACTTGCTCTTCGCTAGCACCAGCTAAAAATACCTGCTTAACCGGCTCAATCCTCTCACCATGATATTCTCTTGCTTCAAGAGGCTGCCATAACGCTTGGCACATGCCTAAAAATGCAACTTCTAAAGCCTGCGTGTAACGTACATCATCAGCAATAGACGCAAGCTGTAACACAGGCTGAGTAACACCAGCCGCTTTTGCTTCGGTGACAGCGCTTTTGGCTGCTTCGAAGATACGACGTACGTCATCATAATCACGCGTTAATGGCCCCGTTGGTGCCACAATAAGACGTTTGCCCGGTAAGTTCTCTGCAAATAGTAATGATGCTTTTTGTTTGATGCGTGCATCAATTGCCAGTGCAGGTGCAACAATGTCATTTAGTTCTGATTGACCTAAATCTTCAACATTGCCGGTGATCACAATGACAGCATCTGCGTCAGTTGGAAGATTACCGTTAAAAGCAATCGCGAGAGGAAAAGACATAAAAAAGGCCCTTATTGTTATTCAATTAGGGCCAATTATCAGATAAATAAAGCTGTAAAGCTATAAACTGCGATTAATTCTCAATTTCGCCTTCGTCACTGGTTTTATTCTGCTTGTGTTTGCCTATTACCGACCAAGCTTCAAGCATCACCAAGACACTGACAACCAACACAATTAAATCTAAGACCACCAACAACCAGTTACCTTTCTCATAGTATTCCACCAGCTTAATTAAGCCCGCGAAGAAAGCCATCAAGATCACAAAGACCATAGGAATAAGCGTATATTTAGCCGGTCTACCTAGTTTGATTAAATACACAGACAACACGAGTAAAGTTAGACTTGCTAAGATCTGGTTGGTCGAGCCGAATAGCGGCCATAACACCATACCGCCCGTACCCGATGCGCCACCAGCACCAAATGCAAGCAATAAACAACATGCTACCGCAACAAAGGTTGCGACTAAGCCATTCTTAAGCAAGCCAATGTTATAAATATCGCCCCACTCTTGGATAATATATCGCTGCAAACGCACGCCCGAGTCCATAGTCGTGCCGGCAAATAACACCACCATTACAGCCAATAAGGTCGCCGCAATTTCAGCTGAGAAGCCCCACCCTTCACTGATAAGATTTGAACCACCAGTTATAAAGGCGCTGACACTTCCCGCCCCTAGGTGGCTGTATATTTCGTGCCATTCTTCTGGTGACACGGCCAACATCACACCACTGACAGCAACTAACGTGATCAGCGCTAAACACCCTTCACCTACCGCACCTAAGTAACCAACAAAGCGACCATCTGTTTCTTTATCAAGCTGTTTAGAACTCGTACCCGACGACACAATGCCGTGGAAGCCTGATACCGCACCACAGGCGATGGTGACAAACAACAGCGGAATTATACTCGGAGTATCAATAGCAGTTTGTGTATTGAATGCAGGCGCAGTGATGTCTGGCATCACCACAAATACGGCGCCATAAAGTAACACTAAACCCACTAATAGTTGCATGCCATTAATAAAGTCACGTGGCTGTAATAGCATCCAAACAGGTAGCAGTGAGGCAACCGCTGCATAGATAAATAAAATGACTATCCAGTTTGCTTTGTCGGTTAAGCCAAACATTTCTGTTGGTAATGACACCGGCATTTCTGCACCCATGAAAATCGTTGCGTAAAGCACTGCAACACCAATCACACACAGTGGAATAAGTGGGATCTGACGTTTTAATAATTGACCGATAATGAGTGCAACAACAATGGCTGCCCAAGCAGGCACCACCGCACTCGGGTTTGCAACTAATGAATTGGCGATAACCACACCAAATACCGCATTCACCATAAGCAGCAACAAGAACACCACAATCATGAATAACACGCGCGTACGTTTACCTATCACGCTTTCAGATAGTGCGCCCATTGATTTGCCTTTATGGCGCGTACTGGCCCAAAGAGCGCCCATGTCATGCACACCTGCAAAGAAAATCGTACCAAATACAACCCAAAGTACGGCTGGTACCCACCCCCAATATACTGCAATCGCAGGCCCAACAATCGGGGCGGCCCCTGCCACAGAGGTAAAGTGATGCCCCCAAAGTACCAGTTTATTGGTTGGCACATAATCAACCCCATCGTTAAGCTCGTGGGCTGGGGTAACAAAGTTATCGTCCATTTTAAAAATCTTCGTGGCGATGAACTTAGAATAGACAAACCAGCCAAATAGCATGCCGGCAATACCAAATAATACAATCAGAATAGACTGCATCAGATACTCCTTTTCTCAGTTATTATGAATACCAATTTTCAATAATACTTAATCATTTTTAGGGGTTAAAACTGACGCTAGCTAAGTTAAAAATTTCTTATTTAGAACAACTTAATCGCAAAATTTTCGCCTTGCCTACATGGATGTAGGTATCTCAGCGGTGCTATCGACCAGTTTTTCTTGCCTAGAAATAGCTTACTTAATTAAGAAGATTGGTATTTTTACGCTCCTCCACCTTAACACGAAATTTACAATTTCAAATTAAGATTTTAGTCACCCTATAAAACATGGGGTTATTGTATTTCAAACATCGAATTAATCACTCAAGGGAGTAACAACTTTTTCGTCATAGTGAAGTTGTTCATTAGCGCTTAAAAAACCTCATTCATTGAAGATAGATACAAATTAAAATGTTACGATATAACAAAACTAGCAACCCCAAAGTATACAGAGAGCTACTCGCTTTCTTATCAACGATTACTACCAAGAAAAGTGAAATATTATGGCGATTACTATCATCACAAATGCTGTGATTATTAATGAAGGACAAACATTCAACGGCAGCGTAGCTATTGAGCAAGACCGCTTTATTTACATTGGTGAAACTATGCCTGAATACACCGATGCATTTATTATTGATGCAGAAGGTAAGTACTTAATACCCGGTGTGATTGACGGTCAAGTTCACTTTAGAGATCCAGGTGTAACACACAAAGCCGATATGGAAAGCGAATCTAAAGCTGCTGTTGCAGGTGGTGTCACTTCCTATATTGATATGCCAAATTCTCGTCCAAACGTATTAAACCATGAAGTTTGGCAAGCTAAAAACGCACTGGCTGCGACCAAATCTCTGGCGAATTATGACTTTTATATGGGCCTGAATAACGATAATGTTGATGCGTTACTAGACACAGATACCACTGGCTACTCTTGTTTATCTGACGATGGCTTATATTTCGCAGGCCCAGGAAACTTGCTTGCAGATAGTGAAGAAACCTTAGATAAGATTTTTTCAAAGAGTAAGAACATCATTGCTATCCATGCTGAGATCGAAGGCATCATTCACGAGAACGAGCAAAAGTTTAAAGCTGAATATGGCGAAGATGTACCTGTTAAATTTCACCCTATTATTCGCTCTGAAGAAGCGTGTGTTAAAGCAACCGAACGCGCAATTCGTTTAGCCACTAAACACAATGCGCGTTTACACGTTTTACACCTGACCACAGCGAAAGAAGCGGCGATGTTCCGCAATGATATTCCACTTGAAGAAAAACGCATTACAACTGAAGCCAGTGTGCATCATTTGTGGTTTAACGACAGCGACTACGAAGAAAAAGGTACCTTAATAAAGTGGAACCCAGCTATCAAAACCGAGCAGGACCGTTTAGGGCTCATTGCTGCGATTAACGATGACCGCATCGATATCATTACCACTGATCATGCACCACATACTTTAGAAGAAAAACAAAATACGTACTTCAAAGCAATGTCGGGCGGCCCATTTGTGCAGCACTCATTGGTTGCCATGATTGAGCTTCATCTACAAGGTTACCTTACTCTTGAGAAGATAGTTGAAAAGATGTGCCATAACCCTGCACTGCTTTATGGTTTTAAAGACCGAGGCTATATTCGTCCAGGTTATAAAGCCGATTTTACACTTGTAGATATGGACTCGCCTTGGACTGTATCTAAAGACAATATCTTATATAAATGTGGTTGGAGTCCAGTTGAAGGCCAAACTTTTAAAGCGCAAGTGAAACAAACTTATGTGAACGGCCATAAGGTATTTGATAACGGCGAATTTGATACCAGTAAAAAAGGGGAACAACTAGAACTCCTGCCATGGGAAGAGCGCATTTACGTAAAAAATGCTTAAGGTATTCGTTTTTTAAAAACCTAACTATTGCCGCCAAAGCTGATATTAGCCTTGGCGGTATTTTTTGCTTCACGCCACTCACCTGTTTAAACTGACCAAAGCCAAATCACATTTAAAATAATATGAAATTTTACCTGGATGTTCACTTATTCGGCGCACTAGCCCTAACAAAAAATAAAGGTAAACCCAATAAAAGAGAGTACAGAAAATGCTTTAACAGCGGCTATTCTCTCACTCTAGAAGACAATAGTTTTACCCGCCTATTTTTAAATTTTGCTGACGGCTTTCATGCTTTTAATGCCAATCCTCTTAATTAAGCGATCTATTTTTAGGCAAGGAAAACTGGTCGATAGCACCGCTGACGCGTCCTGCTTTCGCTGAGGTACCTACATCCATGTAGGCAAGGCTAAAATTTTGCTATTTAGTTGTTCTAAATAAGAAATTTTTAACGAAGCTAACGTCAGTTTTAGTCCCTAAAATTGATTGAGTATTATTGAGGATTGGTATAACTCATACACTAGTGGCATTTTTTCCGCGAACACACTTTTTATTTTGATGAAGACACAAGAGTGGAAGACATAGAAGCAATTTTCGGAAAAGCAGTAGATGGCTTTAAAGATGCCATAGAGATCAGCCGCACATTTATTGTTAGCGGTCTAGAAATAGAGTTTAGTTGGTACCACGACAACAAGGGTACAGCTTTAACCTACATGATAATTCAACACGACAACGGTTTTTATCATAGTAGCTGCAGCTAACTAGAAAATAAGTGCATTTGGTTATGGCTTGTTTCTTTAGCCGATAACCCCACCTGAATGCCAATCAATCGAACGGCTTTGTGACCTTGATTCCGTTTAAGTAAATCCGTTAATAATTGACAAAATAAAGCACTGTCTAACTTATCAAACTGGCATTCTTTACTAACAAGTTGAAAGTCGAAATATTTCACTTTAACTCCCAATTTTATGATGTGTTGCTCGTCTAGATATTTGCTGGCTCGATTTTTAAGCTCGGGTAATAATTGTTTGATAATACGCATTTTCAATACATCAATATCAGCGGTGTCTTTTTCAAAAGTGGTTTCAACTCCCACTGACTTACGCACCCTGTCAGTTTCAACGCGGCGCTCATCAATACCATGACAACGACGCCATAACATATCGCCTAGTTTGCCGAACTTTTGTTTTAATAATGTTTCATCGGCATTTTTGATATCTCGACCAAACTCAAAACCATGGGCAAGCAATTTTTGCATTGTCACTTTACCTACACCGGGAATTTTTTTAAGTGGTAGACCTTCAATAAATGCATCCACTTTATCAGGGGTGATCACAAATTGTCCGTTTGGTTTATTTTCATCGCTGGCAATTTTCGCCAAGAACTTTATCGGCGCCACCCCAGCTGAGGCCGTTAAACCCGTTTCTCTAAAGATATCATCACGAATCTGTTGTGCAATTAAAGTCGCGCTACCTTTGTATTGAGTGCAATCCGTCACATCTAGGTAAGCTTCATCTAAAGACAAAGGTTCAATTAAATCGGTATAACGGGCAAAAATGGCTCTGATCTGCTGCGAGATTTCTTTATAGAGTGACATTCTCCCCGGCACGATGCGTAAATGCGGGCACAGCTTTTTTGCCTGATAATTAGACATAGCAGCTCGCACTCCGTATTCACGAGCAATATAGTTTGATGTCGCCAAAACCCCACGGTTGCTATTGCCGCCAATCGCCATTGGCACTTTAGCCAACTCGGGGTTGTCGCGCATTTCTACCGCGGCATAAAAGCAATCCATGTCTATGTGGATAAATTTGTTATATTTCGCCATTAGATTTACAACAGACCGCTCAAGCAAAAACACTGTATATACATACATTATCGTCATATAAATTAGAATGTCTATCTTATTTACAATCTAAAGCATATTTCCTTCTAAGTGCTTTATTTTTATAGAATTCAGATAGGTAGCACTTAAAGTTCTGAACTTTCATATTCCTAACCTTTTAAGTTAAAACAACCAATTAGAAATCTCTTTGTTTACTTTTCTCTTTTCTTTTTTGAGTGAATGACCACCACCAGGATAAATAACTAACTTGTGCTTTCTGTTTAGACTCGCCAATTTACTTGCCATATTTGACGCATTTTTTACATCTACTCGCTTATCTGCATCGCCATGTAGCAATAAGATTTCTACTCTTTCATTTATCTCATCAACCCAATTGATTGCTGAGCGAGCATGCAGTGCAACATTTGGCGATTCAGAATAATTAGGGATCCGCGCTTCATAAACTGCCTTAAACCCTAGTCGCTCCCTCATGCTAAGCGCTAAGTCCGACATGCCTGCTTGTATTACCAATTTTTTAATATCATCTCTTTGCTTAGCAACAAGATAGCTCATCATGCCGCCGCGGCTAACGCCTATCATATTGATGTCGTCTTTTTTTACGCTTGCTAAGCTTTTGCCGATTTCAATTAAAGCGTGTACATCTTTCACATCTGCCCCACCAAATTCATCCTTTGCTCTGTATTGGCTTCCCATCACTATTGCCCCCTCTTTCAGTAAGGGCATATGCGACAACATGCTTAAAATGGTTGATTTACCATACTCACCGTTTCCACCACGATTATGAATCACTAAAGGTAAAACCTCGTTATTGTCCTTTTCGGTGACAAGATAACCATCGACGACGGCTCCTTCAGACTGATATTGAATTAAATAACAATCAATATTGCGCTTAAACTTTTCATAAAAACCGGCTTTAAATCGTTCTTTAAATATCTCGTCTGTTAAGCTACTAAAGGCTTTACCACCAGACGCTTTGAATTCATTTACGCTATATGAAACAAAACCATCATAGGTTGCACGTTCATGGGCAAAACAAGACTCAACGTGTAAAACATCATCCGCCTTGTATAGTTGAGACTCTATTGATGGAAGCTGTTCACCTGAGCTAAAAGGATTTAACAAGCTAAGTAATAACATTGATTTAATAAACATTTTTCAGTTCCTAAAAGGTTACTTAATTAGCAAACATGGTATATTTACCGTTCAAAAGGGGGTGTAGTAATCTACGAAAGCATTAAAAGACTCGTTAAACACCCCATCTAGACTCGATAAAAGAATAATAATGAAAAAAAGGATACACATTTTTCACTCAAAGCTTGCGCTAGTCATTCATTGCGCAGTGGTCTTGCTATTACTGCTCGCTTCGCTGTTTGTTAGTTCGGCAACCACAGGCCAACACATTCCGCCTAAGTTCTTTTTCCAAGGGGTATGGCTTGGGTTTGCCATTAACCTAGGCGTTTTTTATTTAACTTATTTCGCTCTGGTGTTTTTTGCGGGCCAACCTTATTTACAAAAGGTCGGGGTTATCCTGCTATTAATGGTGTTAGCGGTTTGCATTAGTACATGGGGTGATTTAAACCGCTTAGCAACCACAAGTGGATTGCTTGAGTATCAGCATCACAGTTACTTTTTATTGGTTAACTCATTCGTTAAAACGGTTTTTTCATTCAGCGCAATATTTACCTATTCAATCATTAACCTAATTAAACAAAGGCAGCACTTTAATAAAATTAAACTCAATACTCTGCAAACAGAGTTAGAACTGCTTAAAAGCCAAACCAACCCTCACTTTTTATTTAACACATTGAACGCCTTATATAGTAAAGCTTATGTAAGTCATCAGCATGAGCTTGCTGAGCACATTGGGCAATTATCGTCGCTGATGCAATACACCATATCCCAGTCGAATAAATCATTTGTTAAATTAGAAGACGAAATAGACCATATCGAAGCGTATTTAGGGCTACAAAAATTAAGGCTTGGCGAACACGCCAATATTAGATTTGAGTACGCACCCATTTCAAATCACCAGCAGATCCCCCCCATGCTACTAAACCCTTTAGTAGAAAACGCCTGTAAATATGGGCTGTTAAATGACCCTAATAGTTTTGTAGAGATCAAACTCAACATTGAAGCCGAAAAAATGGTCATTGCTGTGAGCAATTCCAATTTGAGTGTTCTTGTAAAGCAAAGTAGCGCCTATCATGCCAGTGGCTCTGGGCTAAATAACCTATTAAAAAGACTAACTATTCTATTTGATGATAACTTCTCTTATGAAGTGAACAATCAGCCTGACACATACACTGTAAGGTTAACTATTCCATGCAATTAAATGTAGTTTTACTTGACGATGAGCATCATGTTATTGAGTTACTGCAAGCGTACTGTGCAAGCATTGACTCTGTTAATGTGGTAAGAAGTTTCACCAATGCAATTGATGCACTCAGCTTCATTAATGCCAACCCAATAGATTTATTGATCAGTGACATTAATATGCCTCAAATTTCAGGAATTGAAATGGCGCAATCATTAACACAACAAACCCGTGTGATTTTTATCACAGCTCACAGCCACTATGCTGTCGATGCGTTTGAATTAGATGTGATTGACTATATTGTAAAACCGGTTTTATTACCGCGCTTTCTTAAAGCCATTTCAAAAGCACACGCTGCAATAAATCCTCGAGAAGCTGTATCTTTGCCACCAGCGGCCCCTTCTCGCTACATTTTTGTTAAAGACGGGGGAGCAAAAAAGCGTTTGGTTTTAGACGAAATACTGTTTTTAACGGCGCAAGGTGATTACACCGAAGTGACTATGCAAGAAAAAAGCTTATTACTTTTAGGGAATTTATCGAGCTTTCTACAAAGTTTACCAAATGATGACTTCATTCGAATCCATCGCTCTTATGTAGTGAATAAGTCTAAAGTAGATTCTATAGATAAAGATCACCTTATTATTCATGGTCATGATTTAACCATTGGTAAAACCTACAGACATATTATAGAAAATGCCTTTTAACCTAGTAGCCATGAAACGCTGCTACTTTTACTCATACTAATTATCCACTACACTTATTCAGCAAAATTTAAATAACAACAAGGAATACCCATGCAATTTAGTCGTTTAGGCAGCAGTCAAATAGATGTTTCTCGTATTTGTCTTGGTAGTATGACATGGGGCTTACAAAACAATCAGCATGATGCCGATGAACAAATCAATTATGCCCTCAGTCAGGGAATCAATTTTATTGATACCGCTGAAATGTACGCAGTTCCACCTTCACCGGAGACCTACGGTAAAACTGAGGCCATAATTGGTAATTGGCTTGCACGTCATAAAGAAAAGCGTGAGCAAGTGGTGATTGCTACCAAAATTGCAGGCCCAGGCTTAAGCTGGGTTAGAAATGGCGGACCTATTACGCCCGACGCCATTTACAAGGCCATTGATGATTCTCTTGAAAGGTTAAATACCGATTATATCGATCTATACCAATTGCATTGGCCAAATCGTCAATCTCCGCATTTTGCACAGCACAAACCTAATGGCCACAACTTTGTAGATGTCGATACGCAAGCTGAAATCGCCAGTATGGAAGCCATTCTTGAAGCATTAACAAAGAGTATTAGAGCAGGAAAAATCCGTCATTGGGGTTTATCTGACGACACGACATGGGGCATAAACACATACTTACGGCTTGCTGAGCAGCATAACTTAGTAAAACCTGTATCAATTCAAAATGAATTCAGCTTATTGCATGCCAAAGACTGGCCATACTTAATTGAAAACTGCTGGCATGAAGACATAGCTTATTTACCTTGGTCACCGCTAGCCGCAGGCATGCTGACAGGAAAATATTTAAACGGTGCGCGCCCAGAAGGCAGTCGTTGGACACTGGTTCAGCGTCAAGGTTTATTCAGAGACACTGAACAAGCAGGCCTTGCCACTACCGAATACGTGGCTTTAGCGAAAAAACTGAATATGACGCCCGCGCAATTAGCCCTTGCATGGTGCGATCAAGTCAAAGGCGTGACCTCAACCATTATTGGCGCAACCAATATGAGTCAATTAAAAGAGAACATCGCCGCATTTGATATGTCTCTTTCTGAGGAAGCATTAAATGACGTAGCTGACATATTCAGTCGCTACCCTGCACCTTTTTAATCCGAATTTAGATTATTTTAAGGGCTCTTTCTGAGCCCTTTTGTTATTCCCAAATATTGCCTCAATAGCTGTAATCACTCGTTCTAATCGTTATACTGACAGCCGAAATTTTAAAGGTCAGTTTTCCAATGCAGTTACTCAATACACCACCTCTCAAACCCGAAGGTTCAATTTTCACTCGTCATACCGCACGCGCCATTGTTTTAAACGGCAACGACATTCTATTACTCTTCACAGAGCGTTATGACGATTACACGCTGCCTGGTGGTGGTGTTGACGAAAACGAAGCCATTGAAGCTGCTTTGCTACGTGAACTACAAGAAGAAACCGGCGTTAAAAGCATTACCCAATGCACTGCATTTGGTCGATTTGAAGAAGTTCGAGCTTGGTACAAAGACGATTTCGACTATGTGCATATCGTGTCTGATTGTTATGTGTGTGAGATTTGTGGAGAGTTTGATAAACCGCAAATGGAACACTACGAAGTAGCCAACGGCATGCGCCCTGTTTGGGTGAATATTGATGAGGCCATTGCGCATAACAAACACACTTTGGCACAAAGCGAAAAGAAGGGCTTATCGATTCAAAGAGAGATATTTTTATTAGAGGAAATAAAAAAGCGTTTGATTAATTAGACAACTTTCTTGTTAGAAAAATTGTTATTAAAAATAAAGGCTGAAAAGACATAGCTTTATCAGCCTTCCAAATACTTCGTTTATAAATTAGTGACAGGTTGGCGTGCACCAAGGCCAGGGCCATACACCAATGCGTTTAGCAGTAAGCGATTTGTCGCTAATGTTGACCCTCTAAATACTGGCTGCCCTGCAAATAAAATGATTTGTCCGCTGCCTTTACGCTCTTGTGTTAAATAAGCAGAGTTCGCTATACGTTTGCTCGCCTCAGGCCAAAGCAGACCACTCATACGCAGCTTCAACTCTTGTTTATCAGGCAAGCTCGACCAACCTACTTTGCGATCTAACTCTTTATCTTTTGCTTGCTTTACTATTTGACCCCATTCGCTTTTGCTCATTTCTTGATAAGCTCCAAGTCTAACTGCAGAACGAACGCCCTCTTTTGCCATCAGAACAGGATTTCGAGAAATTAAAACAGGGATCACCTCTGGTGAACCAAAAGTAAGCCAATGTTTCTGGTCAGTTCGCGCAGCTACAATTGCGCCTGAAGGTCTAAATTTAGCTAACCAGTTATATTGCTTCTTAAGCTCATTTTCGCTTTTTGGTTTTGCTCCGCTCTTCCAAGGGTAATTAATATCTTTCGCAGCATCATGCGACCAAATGCTCTCAATTTCAGCGTAACTGTTTTGCTGAGCAAGCCACTCTCTTTGCAAAGAAATATCGTACTGCTCAACCTCTTTTAAAGTATCTTGGATCTGTCTTACTCGACTTAAACCAGCCTCTTTACTGGTAAATGGCACGGCAGAGCCGTCGATTGCCACTAACGTACCACCAGCCTCTACCCAAGTTTTAATCGTCGATAATTCACCTTTACTCAACTGGCTATACCAAGTTGCAGGTATCACTAAGGTGTTGTAACGCCTCAAATCAGTGTAACTCAGTCGGTTGCTGTCTAAATGAGAATGTCTGATCCCTAAGTTGCTATCAATTGAATGCCAAATCGTGCCGAAGTCGAGTGAGTTAATGCCGTTACCACTTAAAATAGCAATTCTAGGTTGGGTTAATACCCTAAAATGCGCGCCGCCAATGTCTGGCAAGTCTCTATTACCTAAACCAGAACGAATGGCTTGCGCTGTGACTTTAACTTCAGTTGCGGTCTGCTCCACAACCTGATCAAGATCACCATCAAAAAATTCATTGTCATAACGCGACACAACAATTGAACCACGGCTTAATGTCACTCCATCTAACACTGTACTTTTGTCGATTACTTTAGTAGTGACACCGCGCTCCATTAAACGTGCAGCAAAGCCAACAGATGCATCATTATTACCATCTACAACATAGGCAATGGAGCCCGCTTTTTTGATGATAAATGGCTCTTCATCAGATGGCTCAAATATGCGAATATGCTCAGTGACATGTTGTGGTATTGTCAAAGCCTCAAGGCCGTGCATCATGGTGATATTCCAAGCTGTGGCATCGTACATAAGGCTTGAGCCATCACGTAGCACTCTTTGACGCTCTTCAACTAATACGTCATTGCTAATCTTAGCGTCAAACTCGAGCATAGTAGAAATGAGTCGCCCTTGTGGCTGTCGGTTACGAATAATTAAAGTGCCTTCAGGCAGCTCTGAAGAAATAATGTCGCCAAGCTGAGTCTTGGCTTTTTTAACTTTTATTGCTTTGGTTGTTTGATGAATTTCAAAACCTTGTAGCTGCATCAAGTCAATAAACTTCGCTAAACGCTGTTTATTTTTCGTAGGTAAAATTGCGAAGCTCTGATCTGCATACGGGCTGTTATCAGAGATTAATCTTCGCTTATCTTTAACAAAATCACGATAGATTGCTTTTGAGTGTTTCGCTAGGGTCTTTAAATTTTCGATGCTACTCACATATTGTTTATCTACCGATTCTGCATAGCTCACAATTCTGCCATTATGCTGCATGACACCATCTTCTTTAATGCGGGCTTGCTCATACAGAATATGAATCGTGCCTCTAAAAGCGGCATAACTTGAGTAACCTGGATACAAGTTTTCTAACCACTCACCGGTATAATAAGGCCATTTTTGATCATCAAATGCTTGAGCCTGATCGGCTTCAAATATTTCCCCCCATTTTAGAGAAGACTCAGATAAATTTTTATTAACTGGCTGTCGAGCCAAACCAAACAAATAAGAATCCATCGGCCCCATTTCATGGGCATCTATCATCAATTGTGGATTCCATTCATTGATAGACTTAACAATACCTCGAGTCTCTGGGTGAACGCCTAAAATAAAGTCACGGTTTAAATCAAAGAAGTAATGATTGCTGCGTCCAGTTGCCCATGCATCTGTGTGTAATTTTGACTGAGTATCAATATTCGGAGAGGTGCCCCTTCGTTGCTGAAGCTCTTTCGTAAAACGAGCGCGACCATCAGGGTTCATAAGCGGATCTACAATAACCACAGTATCCGAAAGTAATGACTTAATATCTTGATCTTTTGAGGCAATAAGCTTGTAAATTGTTGCTAGAGCAGCGTCACTGCCAGACCCTTCATTGCCATGAATAGAATATGCCATCCATGCAACCGCTGGTAAGCGATCAATAATGCGCTGCTCTTCTTGCTTTGATAAGTTAATGGGGTTTGCTAGCTTACCTAAGTCAGCTTTAATGCTGTCCACTTTCGCTAGATTATCAGGAGAAGAAATAACTAGGTAATGTAAGGGTCTTCCCTCATGTGAGCGTGCATATTCTACTAGCTGAATTTTGTCGCTGGATTTTTGCCACACTTTGAGTGCTTCGGTGATTTGCTCAGGCGTTGCAGCTCTTTGACCAACAGGAAACCCTAGAATACTTTCAGGCGAAGGTATCTTGGCGTCTAATGCGCCAGTGACAAGTGACTTGTTGTAATTTAATCCTTGCAGTTCAGTCGGTGCAAGACTCATATTTGCAGAAGCGTGCGAACTTATCACTAAAGTACTCGCTATAGCTAGTGAGAGCAGTTTATTGCGCATTATTGAAACCTTTTTGTTATTTTACTTTGAATAGCAATGAAAATTTGCCACCATTAAAAATGTTACATTATCACACACAAAAACACCGCTCAATTACTGTGCGATAAACGGGCTATTCCTAAATAAATTAAGTTTTTCAAGCTATTGCAAGATGCAAAACTCAAATTATTCCAATGATAGCTAACATGTCATTGATAACCTGTCGCTAATCGACTAATTACAAACTTAGCCTAGGAAGCCCATTTTTATCATTGTCTCTAAAAAATGAACTTTTTCACCTGTTCCTACTCAAATCAGGCTGTTATGAACAATCGGAGTAAGTTCTTGCTAAAGGGATTACCAAAAGCACTCACCATATCAGTGTTATTTCATATATTGATTGTGTACTTTCTTCACAAGCAATTTGTGCTGCCTATACCGCCAAAACCACAACCTACGATGAAAACGTACCTAGTGATAGAGGAGCCTGAAGCCGAGGTAGAAGTTGAAGCTAAAGTAGTGCCCGAACAAGCCGAACAAGCCGAACAAGCCGAACAAGCCGAACAAGCCGAACAAGCCGAACAAGCCGAACAAGCCGAACAAGCCGATGAAAACGCGCTAGCAGAGCAAACACAAGTCACTTCACAACCCGCTGTCGTACAAACCGAAAAAATAGAGACTCAAAAAGAGACAGAAGAAATTCAAGTGCATGACACAAACAAAAATAATTTAGAAAAACCGAGAATAGATCCGTTCAAAGCGCTCGATAACATTCGCTCAGGTGAGCATGACTATTTCTCTACGCAGCAATCAAATAACACAACTCAATCGGTTGACCGTTTTGGCAATGGCCGGATCTCAACCCCAAAAAAGCACAAAGAAGCGCGTGAAAATAAAGACTTGCCGAAACTGGTTTATCAAGGACCAACCTATAGACTATATCAAAAAGGCGCATATTGTTTTAAAGACAACCAAATGGACCCAAACAATCGCTCTATCGATTCAAGTCTGCCGACCACTTGGCGAGGTCTGCCCTATAAGTGCGATAAAGATAAAATTGAGAAAGCTTTTGATGCTGCGATGGAAAAGTGGTTACCTAAGAAGCAGTGACCTCTCCAAAATAAGACTTTGGTAATAAGTCAGTTATTTAATGACAAAGCTAACTTAAATCAACTTTTCTGTGCTCTGTTACGTGTTAAAGTTATAAAAAATGTTTAGTAAGGAACAGAAAGAAAACTTACAGGGTCACCCATTAGTCAGCCGTTGTAAAGTGCGCGAGTGAATTTCTGCCGAATTATTTTCAGCATAAAACATTAGTCACTCAATCTTCACTCGCGCCCGTTTTTTCTTTAGTTTGATGTCGGATAAT